>JBJERM010000211.1:0-14340 GCA_051882315.1 Ruminiclostridium sp. | reverse complement strand
ATTTTCTTTAAGCATTGGCTTTCCTTTCTTGGCAAATAACAATAATAATCTAATATACTATTATATACAATAAGAAGGAATTAATCAATATATAAAGAGGAATGTTGTCTAATTTGCACCAAAAAGAGAGAAGAATGGCACTTTTTTACGGCGCTTTTGACAACAGCTAAAAAGCAGGAAAAAACATATAAATAGGGACGTCTGCATATAAATTGGATAAATCAAAAATTTGGAGGGGCGATACCATGTCAAAGATTAAGCATGCAGAGGCGGATTATACCGCCTACGGAACTAAACAGGAAAGATGTGTAAGCCTCGCAAAGTACATAATTGAAACCAAAGCTACTGTAAGAAATGCAGGGAAGGTATTCGGAATAAGCAAAAGCACGGTTCATCAGGATATTACCACAAGACTTGAAAAGGTAAATCCAGAGCTTCATAAAAAGGTTAAGGAAATCTTAGAGAAGAATAAGCAGGAGCGCCATATCCGCGGCGGAATGGCTACAAAACAGAAGTATAAGAAAATTTCCGACGAAAATTGTTGATTTTTTGAAAAAAGGTATTGACAAATCCATTACGACGTGCTATAATTAGTACTCGTAATGGTGCTGATATGGCTCAGTCGGTAGAGCACATCCTTGGTAAGGATGAGGTCATCGGTTCGATTCCGATTATCAGCTCCAGCAAAATCCGCAGATTGCTTTGTGCAGCCTGCGGGTTTTTCATTTTTAATAATTGCAGTTAAATGAAAATCCCCGACTTTAAATCGGGGATTTTTCATTATTGTTTCATAGTTCCATAACAGTAGTCATTACATACTGCTTGTCTTTATCGTAGGCAACCGTGCCCATACGATTATCCTTTGTATAAATCAGAATATCAAAGCTGTAACCGTCTTTTGAAACTGAATCTTCAATCTTGTCTGCTAAACTCCATCCGTAATCTGTAAACAGCTTCTTTGCCTTTTTATAATTACTGGAAGAATATTTATAGCTCAGTCCATAAATATTAAGCTTATCATTCTTGAACTGGTAAAAATACGTTACATCATCTGACTTGCTGTAAAAGATAATATCGTCGTCGTTGGTATATTTTTTAAAGTTCTTCTTTTTAATTACTTCTTCCTTGCTCATACCCCAGCTGAGTCCGCTGAAAACTTCATCAAGCTCTGATGTATTGCTGCTTGATGAGCTTTTCACTGTTGCCTTTACAGTCGCTCCGTTTCCTACAACGAATTTTCCGTCCTGCTTGTCAAGGGAGCTTATCTTGAATTTGTATGTACCGGTTTTCTTAACAGTTATTGTAGTTTTATTCTTGGTGATGTCCTTTACCTTTACATACTTTTCCTTTTCAGAATCATACTGATAAATACGATAAGCCTCTGCGCCGCTTACCTTTTCCCAGCTCAGAGTAATTTTCTTTCCCGAAACCGAAGCTTTAAGGGAGGTGGGCTTTGCAAGCTTTGCCGAAGCTGCTTCTGCTGTTATGCAGAACGGAGCTGCTGCGGGGCTGTCGATAATGACAGGAGCAGTCAGCATTGCCGCAGTAAGAAGAACAGCTGCAATCTGTTTTTTCATAATTGTTAATTTCCTTTCCGCTTATAATTTATGCATAAAAACTGCATAAGAAATTATAACACGAAAATGTATATAAAACAATAGAAAATTTATCTTTGAACAGAAAATAATGTAAATTAATTTTGTACAAAATCACCAATTATAGAAACCCAAGCACATTTATATCAATCGGAGAAAACCTGAACCCAGTAATATCCGTAGCCGTCAGGAGATTTATAAAGTCCCACGCCTATTTTTCTGAAATTACTGCTGAGGATATTCTGCTTGTGCCCCGAAGAGTTCATCCAGTCTTCCATAACCTCCTGCGGGCTGCGCTGTCCTGCCGCTATATTCTCTCCTGCCGCTCCGTATCTTATTCCAAGCTCACCAAAGACGGTGAAGCACGAGGAACCATCGGGACGGTCGTGAGAAAAATACTCAGCAAGTTCCTTAGCTCGTAATTCAGCCGCTTCGCAAAGCTTGCTGTCAAGGGTAAGGGCTGATTTCCCAGCCGACTTGCGCTCTGAGTTTACAATTTCAGCAACCGCTTCAGCTGCACTCAGACTGCTTAAATCCTTGACAGTTGCTTTTACTGTTGAGTAATTGCCCAATATGTACTTATCGTTTTTCTTATCGAGGGAGCGAACAAGAAATTTGTAATCCCCGTATTTGCTTACATTTATGCTGAGCTTTGTTCCTTTTACGTCCTTTAGCTTAACGTATTTTTCCTTTGCAGTGTCGTATTTGTAAACCCTGTAAGCGTCAGCGCCGCTTACCTTGTTCCAGCTAAGGGTAATTTTCTTCCCAGAAACAGTGGCCTTAAGGGAAGAAGGCTTTGCAAGCTTTTCCGAAGCGGCTTGTGCAGTTATGCAAAAAGGGCTTGCTGAACTACTATCGCTTAAAGCGGGAGCAGCTACAACCGCTGCCGCAATAAGAAAAGCAGCAATAATTTTTTTCATTCCCGTTATTTTCCTTTCCATAATTTAAGATTTATACCGTATAATATCCTGCAAAACAGGGAGGAACGGTAATAATTCCCTCCGCTGCCGATATTTCCCCGCCGAAGGAGTAAAGCTTATCCTTTGGGAGGAGGGCGCAGGGGAAGGAAACCTTTCTGTTTGCTGGGTTAATTATTACAAGTGTTTTCTCGTCCTCCGAGCTTCTGAGGTACGTCAGTGGGTACTCATTTTTCTCTGCGTATATGAACTCAATTTCTCCCTTGCTCATAAGGGCGGGGTGGCTGTTTCTGATTTTGATAAGCCTGTTTATCTCGTGCCAGAGGGAGCTGTCATCCTCA
Source organism: Ruminiclostridium sp. (assembly GCA_051882315.1). Lineage (GTDB taxonomy): Bacteria > Bacillota > Clostridia > Oscillospirales > Ruminococcaceae > Ruminiclostridium_E. Next base: position 11,487 of record JBJERM010000211.1, on the reverse strand, counting down.
ATCTGCGCCTTTACGGTAGGTCTGTCCGCAGCGGCGTCTTGTTGTATATAGAGATTTTCGGCGGGAGCAGAGGAGAAGCCTGCATTTGTTGTATCGTCCCACTGCATGGGAGAGCGGGAGCCTGTTCTTCCGTAACCGCCCTCAACAGAAATAAGGTTTTCTACATACCTCATCCCGATTTCATCGCCGTAGTAGATAAAGGGCGCTCCCGGCATTGAAAGCAGGAAAGCAAAGGCTATTTTCAGGTTATCCCTGTGAATTGAGCGGGCAAGCCTGTCCATATCGTGATTGCCCGAGGGAATACAGATAAGCCCCTTTTTCTCCGATTTCTCGTAGTTCTCCTTGTATTTGTCCACAAAGGCAGAAATATCCCCCTTGCCTCTGTCTGAGAAGAAAGGCTCTTCACAGCGGAAAAGGTCGTTGTAATGGGAAGGTCCGAAATGAAGCAGAAAATCCATGTGAAAGCCTCCCTGTAAGGACTTGTCCGGTTCTCCCCATTCGGAAACCATAGCTGCCTCGGGAAATTCCCTGTCAAGAAATTCTCTTACGTTCTGCCAGAGCTTTATTGTACCCTTTCCCTCTGGGTCGTTCTTTACAAGAGAGCCTGCCATATCCACACGGAAGCCGTCACAGCCCATTCCAAGCCAGAAACGCATAATATTTTTCAGCTCTTCAAGGGTAGCCTTCGGACCTTCGTCCTCCTGGGACTGCTGCCAGGGACGTTCACGGTTATAAAAGCCGTAATTGAGAGCCGGCTGATGTGAGAAAAAGTTTACTGCACAGGATCCGTCACGGTCGGAAATGCCCCTTAAGGAGCCCATGCCGCTGGGTTCCTCCCAAATACTGTCCGTCCATACATAGCGGTCTGTATATTGGTTTCTCTCTGCCTTCATCGACTCCTTGAACCATTTGTGCTCAACCGAGGTATGCCCGGGAACAAGGTCGAGAAGAACGTGAAGTCCACGCTTATGAGCCTCGGTAAAAAGCCTTTTAAGGTCCTCGTTTGTTCCGTATCTGGGTGCAGTCTGATAATAGTCAGAAACATCGTAGCCTGCATCGCCAAAGGGTGACAGAAAACAGGGGTTAATCCAGATTGCATTACAGCCAAGCAGCTTTATATAGTCCAGCTTGCGGATAATGCCTTCAAAATCTCCTATTCCGTCTGCATTGGTGTCCAGGAAGGACTGTGGGTATATTTCGTAGAATACTGCGTTGTCAAGCCATTTTGGCATAGTTATCTTCCTTTCGTATCAGTCAATTTCAGCTGCCAGCTCTTCCATTTCGTCAAGCAGCTCTCCGAAAAGCTTTAATGCGTCGTCAACAACCTTAGGGTCGGTCATATCAACTCCTGCACCCTTAAGAAGCTCAACAGGAGTCTTGGAGCAGCCACCCTTAAGGAACCCGAGATAGTCTTCTACTTCCTTTTCTCCGCCGCTTAGCACTCTTTCGGACAGAGCAATTGCCGCCGCAAAGCCTGTTGCGTACTGGTATACATAGTAATTATAGTAGAAATGAGGAATACGCTGCCATTCGTGGCGAATTTCATCATCGGGAACAATACCGTCGCCGAAATAAAGCTTGTTGAGTTCGCCGTAAAGTTCGCAGAGGGAATCCGAGGTTATAGGCTCGCCATTAGCCTGCATCTCATTTATTTTCAGCTCAAACTCCGCAAACATTGTCTGGCGGTAAAGGGTTGTTCTGAACTGTTCAAGGAAATAGTTTATAAGGTATGCTCTGCGGCGCTTGTCAGTTGTTGTTTTTAGTAAATACTGCATAAGCAGGGACTCGTTAAATGTGGAGGCTACCTCAGCCACAAAAATCCTGTAATCTGCATAGGTTACGGACTGGTGCTTGTTTGAAAGCCATGAGTGGAGAGCGTGTCCCATTTCGTGAGCGATTGTAAATGCCGACTGCAAATCGTCGGTATGGTTCAGCAGCACAAAAGGGTGAACCCATGCGCCTGCGGAATAAGCGCCGCTGCATTTGCCCACATTCTCGTAAACGTCAATCCAGCCGCCCTCAAAGCCGCCTTTCATTATGGAGCAGTATTCCTCGCCAAGAGGGGCTACTGCCTTTAAAACCATATCCTTTGCTTCCTCATAGGTAATCTTCATTTCAGCCTCACTCACCATGGGTGCGTAAAGGTCGTAGTAATGCAGCTCGTCTACCTTCAGAAGCTTTTTCCGCAGCTCCACATAGCGGTACATCTTGTTCATATTTTTGTGAACCGCTTCAATCAAGCTGTAATATACGCTTGAGGGAACCTCCGTGCTGTCCAGCGCCGCTTCAAGGGTGTTTTCGTATTTTCTTGCAGCCGCTGAAAAGGAGAGGGTTTTGAGGTGAGCCGAGAGAATTGAGGAATAGGTGTTTTCAAAGCCTGCGTAGGTTTTATAGAGGTTTTCAAAGGCGGATTTTCTTAAAACCCTGTCCTCGCTCTGCATAAGGGGAATATAGCTTCCATGGGTTATCTGATGATGATTTCCGTCCTTGTCAACTGCGTCGGGGAATTTTATATCCGCATTGTCAAGCATTGAGAAAATCGTTGAGGGAGAATTTCCCATTTCTCCCGTCATAGCGATAATTCTTTCCTCCTCGGGTGAAAGAATATGCTCTTTTCGGCTTCTTATCCGTTTTAATGCAAGCCTGTAATGCTCAAGACCCATTTCCTTGGCGTAGAACTGCTCCATAGCTTCATCGGAAATTGAAAGGATTTCGGGTACGGCAAAGGCTGCTGCGCTGTTAATATCTGTAAGCAGTGCGTTTACCTTGTCGCAGTAGCCTGTGTAAAGGCTTACTCTTGTATCCTCGTCGCTTTTTCTGCTGGAGTAGTGAATAAGGTCTGTAACCTTTTCGGTGATTTCATCGTCAAGCTTTAAATATGAGAGCAGGGAAGCGGCTGAAACGGAAAGCTTTCCCTTATATTCAGATATTTTTCCGGGATATTGCTCCGCCTGTTCAAGAGCCTCCTCAAAAGCCTTGTCGCTTGGGTAAATATCTTCAATTCTCCACTTATAGCTGCTGTCAATTTCGCTTCTCTCGGGTATTCTTTTTTCGGACATTTTAGTTTTTCCTTTCCCTTATCTTATGTAGCTGAATTTTATCTTAGGCTGTTTTTCGGGTGCAGGAACCTTGCTTTCCTGCTTCATTTTAAGCAGATATGCCATATTTGTTCCTATTGCTTCGGCAATCTGAACGCCCTCCAGATCCTGCGATGCTTCTCCCTGAGCGCCGCCGTGAACGCCCGGCCAGTAGGGAGTAGGTGTTATAAGCATTTCCGAAAATGCAAAATAGTTGTAGATAGTCTGATATGAGTCGGTAACGCCGCTTCTTCTGAGAGCTACTATTGCAGCAGCAGGCTTGAAGCGCATTTTAGCAGAGTTTACATAGAAAGCCCTGTCTAAAAAGCATTTCAGAGTGCCGTTTATTCCTGCATAATATACGGGCGAGCCAACAATAATTCCGTCTGCCTCGGCGAATTTCTCGCTTATCTCATTAAAGCCGTCGTTTATAGCGCATCTGCCAAGCTTTGAGCAGGCACCGCAAGCCTTACAGCCCGTAATGTTAAGAGAACCTACGTTCACGATTTCCGTTTCAATACCTTCCTCTCTGAGCTTAGCGCAGGCTGCCTCAAGGGCAAGATAAGTGTTTCCGTTTTTGTGGGGGCTTCCGTTTACTGCAATTACCTTCATAAGTATAACCTTTCCTTTCGTAATTAACCATGTTGTTCTAAAATTATAACGCTATGAACAAGCGCTTTGACTGATTATTCAGCCTCTTCTTCCTCAGTGCCGGGGGTTATTTTCAACAGTTCATAATCTATATCATAGGGATATTTTTCCAGCCATTCCATATATACGTCGCTAAGTGCCTGCTGCTGATTTCTCTGAATTAAATATTCCTTCATATCAATCTTTGTGTTATAGATTTCCTCCTCGGTTATAACCGCCTCGCCGCAGTAGCGTATAAAATAGAAGCCGTAATCGCTTACAACTGGCTCGGAAATATCTCCTGCATTTTCAAGAGAGAAGAGCGCATTACTGTATTCCACGGGGCATAGCGTTGAGTCAGGAATTACGGTAAAGGCATAAACATCTCCGTCTGCATTATAGGTTGACTTCAGGTCATCAAAGCTTTTGCCTTCCTTTATAAGCGCCGAGATTTCCTCAACCTTGTCCGAAACCGTATTCTTAGCCTCATCAATAAGCCTTTGGGCTTCCTCGTCGTTACCTGCTTCTCTTGCTTCGAGAATTGCGTCTATGGTTTCGCCGTTAAATTCAACAAGGATATGGTCTGCCTTTCTCGCGCCCTCGGGAGCATAAAGAGAGTTGTAAAGAGAGTTCTGCTCAAATTCAGCCTTGTCGCTTTCGTAAAGCTCCTTTGCCGCAGCAACATATTCGTTGTACATTTCATCGGTTTCTTCGTCAGTTGCGGTTACTCCCTCGCATATCTTTTCGCCCAGAAGCTGCTGTATATAGTCGTTTTTCTCCCATTCGTAGAAAATTTCCTCGGTAAAGCCGCACTCCGCAAGGTCAGCCTTAAGCAGCTCCTCACATTTTTTGTCAATTTCCTCATCGGAAGCATCCGAACCCAGCATTTCTGCTGCTGACGAATAATAATTTCCGCACCAGGTTTCGTAAACTGCGTCTGCATTTTCCCTTATAGTTTTTAAATCCTCTTCCGTAAGCTGTTTTTCGCCGCAGCCGTAGATATTTTCCGCCTCATACAGGAAAATCCGCTCAAAAGCAAGATATGTTATAATATCGTCACGGTAGGTTTCGCACTCCTCCTTGCTTTCCTCGGACATATCGTCTGTAATTCCGTATGAAACAAGGTAATAAAGGTATTCTCTGTAAAAATCACCAAAGGTAATGTCAAAATGGCTGCTGTCTGCACCTTCTACGCTTGCAACCACCTTATTCTTATCAATACTGTTCCATTCCGGAAAGCGGTCGGAACTAATCTCTGCTGTTCCTTTTGCCGCAGCAGCAGTAGCTGCTGTGCCCGAAGCCGTGCTTTCCTCTGTCTTACCGGAACAGCCTGCCGTTGTCAGTACAATTATAAGTGCGGCGATTGCCGCAATAGCTTTTTTCATTTCTTCTATCCTTTCTTTTGCATGAATTCTTTCTAAGTATAACACAAATTAATGAAAAAAGCAAAAAAATTTTAAAAAAATTATGTGTTTTTTAAAAAAAAGTGGTGATTTTTTTAAAATAATATGTTATAATAAAAAAAATATGCGTATAATATGGGGCGGTTTGACGTAAGAGCAGTCTGAAAGCTTGCCGTTCCTGTGCTTTGATATAGAAAGGAATGGTCGAAAAATGAAGTTTTCCGACAGAGTAAAGGCGGGTGCCGCTGCACTTTTAATGCTTTTTGTTGCAGGCTGCGACGGCGGTGAACCGCAGGAAAGCACCTCGGAAACTGTTGAAACAGTAGTTGTTACCGACGAAAGCGGTGCTCCACTTACAGACGAAAGCGGAAATCCCGTTACCGAGCCTGTGGAAGAGGAGAAAATCGTTTATAAGGTTGGATTTTTATATAATAACGAGGTTTCAAAGGGCGCTACAAATAAGATTTTTGAAAATGCAAGACAGCAGATTGAAAAGAATCTTGCAATTGAAACCTGCTTTATAGAGGGCGCTCTTGTTGCTGACGTTCCCGAGGCGGTAAATGCCCTTAAGGAAGAGGGCTGCAACATTATAGTTTCATGCAGTCCCCGTTTTGCCAACTCCATAACAAAAGAGGCAAATGCTGCGACGGATACATATTTCTTTAACTTCGGCGGAGGAAGCTCAGGCGGAAATATGACCGGTTTCGGCGGAAAGCTTTACCAGACGGCATCTGTCTGCGGAATTGCCGCCGCTTACAACACCAACTCCAACGTTATCGGAGTTATTGCAGACCCAAGCGAGTACAACGCCTACGGCGTTGTAAACGGCTTTACCTTAGGTGCAACGGAAATATGGGGAGTAACAACAGATGTGCGGCTTAACTGGGTATGGTCGGACAATAACGATAAGATAAAGGAAGCCATTGACGACCTTGTTTCCCAGGGCTGCGATGTGATTATGTCCTATACCTCCACGGATTATCCTATTGAGTACTGCAACGAGCTGGGCGTTAAGGTAATTGCAAATTCCTGCGATATACCGGAGCTTGCCCCCGAAAATTATCTTACAGGCTTTTTCTTCAATTTCAGCACCTATCTTGTAGACGAGATACGCTCTATTCATAACGAGGTCTATATTTCGGGCGTCAGCAACGGCGATATTGCTTCCGGCGGCGTAAGACTTATAAATTTCAGCCCTAACTGCCGAGAAGGAACGGACACTATAAGCAACAAGTTCTACGAATATGTAAAAAGCGGAAAGGCAAGCGTTTTTTCCGGTGAAATAAAAGACAGGGACAATAACATAATGGTTGAAAAGGGACAGACCATGACCTTTGACAATATACTTAAAATAGACTGGCTGGTGCAGGGAATACGTTCCGTTGGCAACTTTACTCATGTTACTCAGGACCCTGTTCCCGGAAATCTTGAAATAAAAAAATGATATGGGAAATAAGAAGGAAAACAATACCGGACTTCCGCTGAATATACTTTTTATAGGAAGCGACAGCGAGCAGTGCAGCATCCTTGCCGCCTGCGCTCATAAAAACGTAAAAACACAGTACTGCCCTATGGAAACGGACAAAATAGCCAAAAGCCTTACCCGCTTTTGCCCGAGGGCGATATACATAGTGTTCAGAAAGGGCGAACGCTCCTCTTTAAAGAATTTCAGCGATGTTTTCGGTTACTCGGTAGGTTATAATGCGCGGCTTTGCGTAATCGGAAGCGAAGCCCAGTACAATGCCGTTCTGAAAATGGCGGGAGATGTGCCTTTAGTGCATCTGGACGAGAAGAAGCTCAGGCAGGATATTTCTCTTGTCCGCAAAGAGCATGAGGAGCGTTTCCGTCAGATCAGAGAGAGGGTCTCCTCCTCGGCGGAGCAGAAGCCTCTGCACATTCTTGTTCTTGCCGCTGATGAAAGACTGCTGGCGCTTTGCGAGGACTCAATCCCACGATATTCCGTGACTTCACACCGCAGCTGCCTGCTTACCCTTGCAGATTTACGGATAAACGCCCTCGTATACCTGAGAAAGCGCATGGTTTTTCCCGATATAATAGTGATATCCGACTGCCCAGATATAAGTCTTACGGAAAAAGCCGTCAACAGCATTTATTCCGGGGAGGAGTTCGCTAAAATACCCTATATTTTGCTTGACAGCGGGTATGCGGGGAAAATTGACAGGGATAGAATTATCAGAAAGCCTGCTCTCATCGCTGATGTCAATAAAGACTATTTTACTCTCGGACGCAGGATTTTCAAGACTGCGGAAAATTCGTAAAATTGCGGCTAAGCCGCGTGAATAACAGCAGAGCAGCCAAAAAATCGCTGCTCAGGAAAGGAAAGAGGTATGGCAAAATACTGGAACAAGGATATGGAGTGCGCTGAGAGCTATGAAATGCAGGCTCTGCAAAGCTTCCGTCTGTCAAAAACGGTAAAGAGAGTTTACGAAAACGTTCCTCTTTACAGGGAGCGAATGGACGCAGCAGGTGTAAAGCCCGAGGACATCAGAACGGTTGATGACCTTAAGAAGCTGCCATTTACCTATAAGCAGGACCTTCGTGATACATACCCCTACGGTATGTTTGCGGTTCCTATGGATAAGGTTGTACGTCTGCACGCTTCCTCAGGTACGACGGGCAAGCAGATTGTAGTAGGCTACACACAGAACGACCTTGATATGTGGGCGGAGTGCTGTGCGAGAGCTCTTACCGCAGCAGGCGCAGATGAGAAGGACTTTATGCACGTTTCCTACGGCTACGGCCTTTTTACAGGCGGTCTTGGACTTCACGGCGGCGCTGAAAAAATAGGAATGACGGTTATTCCCGTTTCTACGGGCAATACCAAGCGCCAGATTAACATTATAAAGGATTTTGGTTCAACAGTTATCTGCTGTACACCTTCCTACGCCCTTTATCTTGCGGAAACAATGGAGGAAGAGGGAATTACAAAGGATGATATCAAGCTTAAGGCAGGACTTTTCGGTGCAGAACCCTGGACGGAGGAAATGCGTAAGGATATTGAGAGCAAGCTCGGCTTAAAGGCGCTTGACATCTACGGACTTACCGAGGTTGTTGGTCCCGGCGTTGCCTTTGAATGTGAAGAGCAGACAGGCATGCACATAAACGAGGATAACTTCATCGTTGAAACAATTGACCCCGATACGGGAGAGGTGCTACCCGAGGGCGAACAGGGCGAGCTTGTGTTCACCTGCATAACCAAGGAAGCATTCCCCCTTATCCGTTACAGAACCCGTGACATCGGCGTACTTTCAAGAAAGCCCTGCTCCTGCGGAAGAACACTTGTAAAAATGCTGAAGCCAAGAGGCCGCTCCGACGATATGCTTATCATCAGAGGCGTAAACGTATTTCCGACCCAGATTGAAAGCGTTCTTCTTTCCTTTGGCAGCACTGCTCCCTTCTATCAGATTGTGGTTGACCGTGTAAACAATGTTGACACCTTCGAGGTAAAAATTGAGCTTACGGAGGAAATGTTCTCCGATACAATGAAGGATATAAGCGCCGCTGAAAGACAGATAAAGAGCGCTATTGAGTCTACTCTCGGAATTTCTCCGAAAATCACTCTTGTTGAGCCTAAGAGCATACCGAGAGTTGAGGGCAAGGCTGTAAGAGTTATTGATAAGCGCAAACTGCACTAATTGTTCATAAAATTAAATTATAAGAACAAAAGCTCCCGTTTTTCGGGAGCTTTTGTTATCAATCGTTTTCAATGAGCAAATGCCTAATGCAGGAATATCGCCGCGTTTTCTTGTCGTTGTTCACCATTTCCATAACAGCTGAACGACTGCCCACAATAATAAGAATTTCCTTTGCACGGGTAACTCCCGTGTAAAGCAGGTTCCTGTACAGAAGCAGGGGAGTAAAGGGAGTAATCGGCATAATTACCGCCTTGTACTCGCTGCCCTGGCTTTTGTGGATTGTTATAGCGTAGGCGTGTTCAAGCTTATTCAGCATTTCCGAGGTGTAAACAGCATTCCTGCCGTCAAAGTCTATGTAAAGGATATTGTTATGGGTATCAACGTCCGTTATAATACCGATATCTCCGTTAAAAATCCCCGTTCCGTTTTCAGTGCCCTTTTTCCATACCACATCATAGTCGTTCTTTATCTGCATAACCTTGTCGCCCGTACGGAAAGCTACGTCGAAAAACTTTATTTCCTTTTTATTTCGTGCAGGCGGATTAAGTGCGAGCTGAAGCGCCTTATTAAGCTCCTTCGTGCCTGCTGTCCCCATTTTTGTTGGTGATAAAACCTGTATATCGTCAATGGGAGAGTAGCCGTAGGATTTCGGAAGCCTTGTTCTTGCAAGTTCAAGTACGGTTGCAGCGGTATCCTCGTCGCTTGCCGTTGGCATAAAGAAGAAATCCTTTTTTCTGTTGTTAAGCTCGGGCATTTCTCCTCTTACTATGCTGTGGGCGTTTGTTATAATAAGGCTTTCTGCTGCCTGTCTGAAAATCTCCTTAAGCTCAACCGTAGGAATAAGACCGGTTGCTATAAGGTCCCGCAGCACATTTCCTGCGCCTACGCTGGGAAGCTGGTTGGAGTCGCCTACAAGAATAAGCTTGCATTCGGGCTTTACTGCCCTTAAAAGAGCCTCAAACAAAAGCACGTCCACCATTGACATCTCGTCGATTATTATAACATCGGCTGAAAGGGGATTAAGCTCGTTGTGCTTGAATTTAAGCTTGCCAGATTTTTTGGAAAAATCCACCTCAAGCATACGGTGAATGGTCTTTGCGGGCTGTCCCGTAAGGTCGGACATACGCTTAGTTGCTCTGCCGGTGGGAGCAGCTAAAAGAAGCCTTTTCCGCTTTGCTTTGCAAAGCTGGATAATGGCGTTGAGGGTTGTGGTTTTACCTGTTCCGGGACCGCCTGTCAGTATGAACAGATTATTTCCCATAGCGGCGTTGATAGCCGCTCGCTGAAGCGCCTCGTAGTGTATCCCCTCGGTCCATTCTACTCCGTCTATCTCTTCCGAATAGTCCTTTTCAAGGGGAGCGGAAAGCTTAAGCATTATCTTTATTTTTTCTGCAATATAGGTTTCGGCGGTATAGTACTCCGAAAGGAAAATATAGGTTCTCTGAGTCATCTCAAGCTCTGCAAAGATACCCTCGCTGATGCCATCATAAAGAGCGCTGTCAAAATCGTCCTCGTAAACTCTGATTACCCGACAGACTATTTCGCTGAGCTTATTTTTTGGCAGGCAGGTGTGCCCCTCATAGCTGTTTTCCCGCAGAACATAAGCAATTCCCGCCTTAATCCGGTTCTTGCTCTCCATAGACAGCCCGAGGTCGAAGGCTATTCTGTCTGCAACAGAAAAATCAACCTCAAAATCATTACAGCAAAGCAGGTAAGGGTTTTCCTTTACAAGCTTTATGCTGTCCCCCTCGTATTCCTGCCAGACAAGGGCGGCGGTAACAGGGCTTATCTCGTATTTCTGTAGAAATTCAACGATTACCTTCATGCCGCATAGCCGCTTGAACTCGTTTCCTATATAAAGGGCTTTGTCGGCGGTAATTCCATTAAGCTCACCAAGGCGGATAGGGTCATTTTCTATTATTTCAAGGGACTCCGTTCCGTAGGCGTCAACGATTTTCTTCGCCATAGCGGGGCCAACTCCCTTGATTATGCCGCTTCCCAGGTATCGCCGTATTTCCTCCGCCGTTGTTGGCAGGGTTCTTTCGCAGGCAACCGCTTTGAACTGGCGGCCGTACTTTGCGTTGGAAACGTAGCTTCCCGTAAGCTTAAGGGACTCCCCCTCAACTATATCCCCCAGATTTCCCACGGCAGTAAGGGGAGAACCCTCGCAGTCGAGAGTTATAACTATGTAGCCGTTTTCTGAGTTCTTGTATATGATTTCCTCGGCTGTGCCGCAGATAGTTTCCAGGGCAGAGGGGTTTTCCCGCATTATTTATCATTCCTTTCCTTTGACAGAGGCTTTTCGGTAATTCTCAAGCGGCTTTTTGACGTGTATCTTCTGCGGCATAGCGAAACAAGGGCACAGTAAATTATCCGCAGAAAAACTGCCGCACCGAAAATTCCGAAAAAAATAACAGCAAAAAAGTACAGAACCTGCATAAAGCCACCGCCTTCCGGTAAAAGCTAAAGTACATTTTTAATATATGCGTTTGGGGCAGGTTATGACAGCCGCAGATATAACTATTATATTATACTATGATTTGCTGTGATTGTCAAATAATGCTTACAATCGCCTTGATTTCAAATTTTTCGGCAAAATCTATCAAATTTCAAAAAAACTATTGACAAGCCCTGAAAACTGTGTTATAATAATCAAGTCTTAAAAAGCTGGTGTAGCTCAGTTGGTAGAGCAGCTGATTTGTAATCAGCAGGTCGGGGGTT
>JBJERM010000210.1:0-14341 GCA_051882315.1 Ruminiclostridium sp. | reverse complement strand
ACATCAAGGAAAAAACGGGTATGAAAATCCGTGTAAACACCAACGGTCTGGTGTCCCTTATGCACCCCGCCTTCGACCTTTACTCAATGCGGGGCGTGGTTGACAGCATTTCTATAAGCCTTAACGCCTCCGACCCTGACAAGTACTATATGATTACAAACTCCCGCTTCGGGCTGCCATCATATAATTCAATGCTGAATTTTGCGATTATTACAAGCTCCTTTATCCCAAGCGTAACCTTTACCGTGGTTGACGTCATCGGCGAGGAGGAGGTTGAAGCCTGCCGCAGACGGGCGGCGGACATAGGCGTTCCCCTGAGAGTACGCAAGTACATCTCCAACAACAGGGATTACGATTAATGGAAATAAGGCTTGCAGGCGTGGTCCCCAACTCCTACGTTGACGGGCCGGGAATACGCTTTACTATTTTTGTGCAGGGCTGCCCCCACCACTGTCCCGGCTGTCACAACCCGGCAACCCACGATTTCGGCGGCGGCAGGACTGCCGAAACAGACAGAATTTTCAGCAAAATAACCTCCGACCCCCTTGTGAAAGGCGTTACCTTTTCGGGCGGCGAGCCTTTCTGCCAGAGTGCGCCTCTTGCCGACCTTGGTGAAAAGCTGAAAGCCGCAGGATACCATATTATGTGCTATTCCGGCTATACCTTTGAGGAGCTGCTGGAAAAAAGCGGGCAGGACAGGGACATAAAAAAGCTGCTCAGCGTTATCGACGTTCTTGTGGACGGAAGATTTATTCTCTCGGAGAGAAGCCTTGAGCTTCGGTTCAGAGGCAGCCGCAACCAGCGGATTATTGATGTACCTAAAAGCCTTGAAAGTGGAAAGGCAGTTACCATTGAGCTTTAGAATAATTACTACGTCGGCGCTGCTTGCGGTCAGCCTAATTCTGACTTCATGCAGCGCCGACAATGGCGAAAACTACATATTTAAAACGGTTATCAGCGAAAATCCCGCAACTCTCGATCCCCAGACCTCGGTAAAGGACAGCGCAGAGCAGGTAATTCCAAGCGTTTTCCGTGGCTTATACAGGTTCAGCGGCACTGAAGTTCTGCCGGATATGGCGGAAAGCTGCGAGGTAAGCGATGACGGACTTGTGTGGGAGTTTACCCTTGAGGACAATGTTTACTGGCAGGACGGGGGAGAATTTACCGCAAAATGCACCGCCTACGACTATGAGTTTGCCTTTCGGAGACTGTTAAGCCCCGCAGCCAAGGCAAAGCGTGCCGAGGAGTACTACTGCATAAAAAACGCCGAAAAGGTGAACAGGGGAGAGCTGGCGGCAGCGGAGCTTGGTGTTGAGGCGCTAAGCGAGCTGAGCCTCAGGATAACACTTGAGCGCCCCTGTCAGAATTTTAGGGCGCTGCTTGCCCAGCCGCCCGCTATGCCCTGTAATGAGGAATTTTTTCTTAAAACTAAGGGGCAGTACGGGCTTTTTGCGGACTGTATTGCCTCAAACGGGGATTTCTGGGTCAGCGGCTGGCACTACGACAAGTGGAGCGACGAGGGAAACTATATCTCCCTTCGCCGCAACGCCAAAAACGCAGAGCAGCGGCAGATTTACCCCTACGGGATTAATTTTTTCATAGGCTCAGACGGTTTTTCGGCTATGAAATCGGGAGAAATTGAGTGTTATTCTGCGAAAAATCCGTCGGAAGCCGTCGAGCTTTCCAATAAATTTGAATATATCGAAAATGAAACCGCTGTATGGGGAATTGTTTTCGGTGGGGCAGTAGGGAAAAGCGCCGAGCTTCGTGCTGCCTTGGGCGGCAGTATCCAGCCGATGACCGGCGGAGAAATCTACTCTCCCGCCGATTTTCTTATACCTACGGATTCGGCTGAATGCGAGGCATACAGGCAGACTGCGGGCGGCGTTACTGTTACCCGTTCCGACATTGAGCTTACCTCGGCGGAAAGCCTTTCGGGACTGCGTATGATAATGCCGGAAAACAGCGAGCTAAGAAAAGCGGCTGACGGGATTTTGCAGACATGGCAGAAGAAATATGGCTTTTTCTGCTCAATTTCCGAACTGTCCGAAAGCAAATTTACTGCCGCATTTGAGTCGGGAGAATATGATATTGCCTTTATTCGCATAAATGGCTGTACCGTTTCGGACTATTTTGCTCCCTTTGTAACAGGCGGCGCAAAAGTAGAAAATCAGAAGTTCGTACATATCATGAACAGCGCCTTAAGCTCCCTTGATATTGCTTCTGCGGCGCCTTTCTACCTTGAAGCTGAGCAGTTCCTGCTTGAAAGCTTCTACTTTGTTCCTATTTGCACGGAAAAGGAACAGGTGTACTTTGGAAATGGAGTAAGCGGAATTGAATACTGCCCCAAAACAGGCACATTTGACTTTGGAAAAGCATTGAAGAAGTAAATTTCATAGGAGAAGAAAATATGAACACGGTTGTAGTTTACAGCAGTAAAACAGGCTTTACCGAAGCATACGCAAAGAAAATCGGGGAGGAGCTTTCCTGTTCGGTAAAAAGCTTAAAAGAAGTAACCCCGCAGCAGATTTCCGCTGCTGACAGAGTAATCTACGGCGGCTGGATAATAGCAGGAAAGATAAGCGGGTATGATAAAATCGCCGCTATGAACCCGAAAAATCCTGTTATTTTCGCCGTGGGAATGACTAAGCCCTCAAAGAAACTGACCGAAAGGATAAAAGCGGACAATAACCTTGGAAGCCTGCCATTTTTCTATTTTCCCGGCGGCTACCGACCCCAAAAGCTTAACTTTCTGTACAAGGGAATGCTGGGAATGATAAGAAAAAGCATTGAGAAAAAGCCTGAGAAAACAGAGGATGACATTTTTGCTCTCGAGATTTACGGCGGTGCAGACAAGACGGATTTTGAGGCGGTAAAAGCGCTTATTGAAAGTATAACATGATAACAGCCTGCAAAGTATTTTACTTACTTTGCAGGCTGTTTTTATCAGTCATTCCATAGTACTATATTCCCCGACTCAATCGTCCTTTTCATATCAATTATCCGCTGATTTGAGGAGCCGCGAAACCGCAGGGAAATATCCTTAAGCTCCTTCTGAAACCTTCCGTCAACAAGCACGTCGATAAGTCTGAGTATTTCGTCTGTAACCTCGCAGCAGCCCCGACTTTCGGGATTTCTAAGTTCCTCAAGGGTAAATCCGGAAAAAGCCCAGATTGTCTTAGCGGGGTATTTCTCCTTGACACGCTTTAAAAAGGGGAGCAGCGCCCGCTGATTTTCGGGCTCAAAGGGCTCTCCGCCAAGGAGAGTAAGTCCGTTTATATAGGAGGGAGCAAGCATTTCCAGCAGCTTCTTTTCAGTTTCCTCGGTAAAGGGTTTTCCGTACTGAAAATCCCAGGTCTGAGGCTGGAAACATTCATCGCAGTGATTGCGGCAGCCGGACACAAACAGAGTTACCCGAACGCCGTTGCCGTTAGCAATATCGCTGTTTTTGATTTCGCCGTAGAACATACTGATACCCTCCATTCATAAAGCTTGATTTCATGTACGATTAAAGGTGAAGAACTCTCTCCTTAATTTCCTGTGTGCGTCCCTGATTCCAAAACTGAGTGCCTATGTAACCGCAGGTACGTCTTGCTACGTTCATGGTATCCTGGTCTCTGTTTCCGCATTTGGGGCAGGTCCATACAAGCTTGCCCTCAACGTCCTGTATCTCAATTTCTCCGTCCCAGCCGCACTTCTGGCAGTAGTCGCTCTTTGTGTTAAGCTCGGCGTACATAATATTGTCATATATGAACTTGATAACCTGTAAAACTGCCTCAAGGTTATGCTGCATATTGGGTACCTCAACGTAGCTGATTGCACCGCCGCTGGAAAGCGCCTGGAACTGGGACTCAAATTTGAGCTTGTCAAAGGCGTTTATTTCCTCGGTAACATGAACGTGGTAGCTGTTGGTGATGTAGCCCTTGTCGGTAATACCCTCGATTATTCCGAAACGGCGCTGTAAGCACTTTGCAAACTTGTAGGTTGTGGATTCAAGTGGAGTGCCGTAAATGCCGAAGCCGATAGTGGTCTTTGCCTTCCAGCGCTCGCAGGCATCGTTCATATACTTCATAATTTCGATTGCAAAGGGAGTAGCCGTGGGGTCTGTGTGGGACTTGCCCGTCATATATTTTACGCACTCGTAAAGTCCCGCATAGCCAAGGGAAATAGTCGAATATCCGCCAACCAGCAGCTTATCAATAGGCTCGCCCTTTTTCAGTCTTGCACAAGCGCCGTACTGCCATAAAATAGGCGCAGCGTCGGAAAGAGTACCTTTAAGTCTTTCGTGGCGGCACATAAGGGCACGGTAGCAAAGGTCAAGTCTTTCATCGAAAATCTTCCAGAACTTCTCAATATCGCCGCCGGAGGAAAGGGCAATATCCACAAGATTAAGGGTAACAACGCCCTGATTGAATCTTCCGTAGAACTTGTAGTTTCCGTTTTCGTCCTTCCAGGGGGACAGCGCACTTCTGCAGCCCATAACAGGGAAGCAGTTGCCCTCCTTAAGCTCCTTCATCTTCTTTTCTGAGATGTAGTCGGGTACAAGGCGCTTTGAGGTGCATTTAGCTGCAAGCTTGGTGAGGTAGTAGTACTCCGAATCCTCGTGAATGTTGTCCTCTTCAAGTACATAGATAAGCTTAGGGAAGGCGGGGGTTACCCAGACGCCCTGCTCATTCTTTACGCCCTGATAGCGCTGCTCTAAAACCTCTTCTATAATAAGCGCAAGGTCCTTCTTTTCCTGTTCGTTCTTGGCCTCGTTCAGGTACATGAACACAGTTACAAAGGGAGCCTGTCCGTTTGTGGTAAGAAGGGTAACAACCTGATACTGGATAGTCTGAACGCCGCGGTTTATCTCGCTTCTGAGCCGCTTCTCTGTAAGCTCCTCAACCTGCTTAGGAGTATATTCGGCGCCGATTTCCTCCGCCTCTTTGAGAATGTCACGGCGGATTTTCTCTCTGCTTACCTGAACGAAGGGAGCAAGGTGGGCAAGGGAAATGGACTGACCGCCGTACTGGTTTGAAGCAACCTGAGCTATAATCTGGGTTGCGATATTGCAGGCGGTGGAGAAGCTGTGGGGACGCTCGATAAGGGTGCCCGTAATAACGGTGCCGTTGTTGAGCATATCCTCGAGGTTTACAAGGTCGCAGTTATGCATGTGCTGTGCATAGTAGTCGGTATCATGAAAATGGATAATGCCCTCGTTGTGAGCGTCTACAATATCCTTTGGGAGCAGGAGTCTTGAGGAGATGTCCCTTGAAACCTCTCCCGCCATATAGTCACGCTGGGTTGAGTTTACAACCGGATTCTTGTTGGAGTTTTCCTGCTTTGCCTCCTCGTTGTTGCACTCGATAAGGCTTAAAATCTTGTCATCTGTGGTGTTGGACTGTCTTACAAGGGCACGGGTATAGCGGTAGGTAATGTAAGCCTTTGCGACCTCGAAAGCGCCATGAGCCATAATCTGGTGTTCAACCATATCCTGAACCTCTTCAACGCTTGGAAATCTACCCAGCTCCTCGCAGGAAAGAACAACGGTTTCCGCAATTCTGCGTATCTGCATATTAGTCATACGGTTATTTTCATCAACGGCGTTGTTTGCCTTTGTGATAGCCGTAATTATCTTGGTTATGTCAAAATCTACCTCGGAACCGTTTCTTTTCAGTATTTTCATTATGCATTTCCTCCGCTTTATAAAAATAGAACTTATATCGTTGCAACTATATGTTGTGGCTGACGTAATGTTATTATAGCATATATGGTATTTTGTGTCAATATGAACAACAGCTATTTCATAATATTTTTTACGGGAACATCGCTTGTTCATATATTTAACCTTTATGAAAATACGGATATTTACTATTATTTACAGGGTTTGGGGGCAGTTCTGCCTGCGTCGAAAATTTTTGTAATAATAAGAAAAAAGTTGATGTTCATATCGGAGAAAAGCTGAACAGAAGAATTGCCGCTGTCTTATACTATTACAATATATTGCAGAAATTTCTGCCTTAAACGTCCTTTTCCGCATATTCCTTTCCTGCTGTGTTAAGATATGAACAGGAAAGGAACACGAAACTATGGAAAAATTAAAAAAAGCGGGAATGGTACTTCCGGGGTTTGCATTGGCGCTGTTAATTGCCCTTGCAGCAAGGTTTCTGGAAAGCCTTCTACCTGTTCACCTTATCGGAGCATCGGTTATTGCGCTGTTTATCGGAATGATAATAAACTATTTTTGGACTCCTGCGGCGCTGTTCACATCGGGATTAAGCTTTACATCGAAAAAAATACTGAAATTCGCAATAATTCTTCTTGGCGCAAGCCTTAATATCGGCATTGTCCTTGAAGTGGGCAAGCTTTCCCTTTACGTCATGCTTTTTACTCTGCTGACCTGCTTCGGTATCGGCCATTTTGTAGGCAGGTGGCTTAAAATCAACTGGAAGCTGTCAAACCTTATCTCCGCGGGCACGGGTATCTGCGGCGGCTCGGCGATTGCCGCTATTGCCCCGGTAATAGACGCCGACGACAGCGATATTGCCTACGCAATGTCAGCAACCTTTATCTTCGATATGGCTATGATAATACTTTTCCCGATTATGGGGCAGGCGATGGGACTTTCTGATATGGCTTACGGTCTGTGGGCAGGTACTGCGGTAAACGACACCTCAAGCGTGGTTGCGGCGGGCTACGCCTATTCCGAAGCGGCAGGGGATTTTGCCACAATGGTAAAGCTTACCCGGACTCTTTCGATTATTCCCACGGTTATTGCTTTTGCACTTATAAACGCCCATATCAAACGAAAGGAAACAGGAGAAAGCGGGGAAGCGGCTGCTGCAAAAATAAGCTTTTCAAAGATATTCCCCTTTTTCATTCTCGGATTTTTAGCCCTTACCTTAATCAACAGCTTCGGCGTGATACCTGCGGCGGTTTCGGCGGGAATGAAAGAAATAAGCAAATTCCTTATGATTACCGCTCTTGCGGCGATAGGGCTTAACACAAGCTTCAAGGATATGAGAAAATCGGGAATTGCGCCTATGATTCACGGGTTTATCATTTCTGCGCTTGTGGTTATCGTAGCGATTGCGGTTGAGTATTTTATGGGAATGGTTTAGGTGCAGAAGCAAGCCCGGGAAGCTTTTTGAGTTCTTCCCGGGCTGATTAAACGACAAAATTACATAATATGCAAGAAATTTTCACAAAAGACTTGATTTTTTTGCCGTTTTGGTATAGAATTTATATGTTAAGTTATTTTTTTGAAAGGACATTTCAGATATGAACATTCTTGTTATCAATGCAGGCAGCTCATCTCTTAAGTATCAGCTTATCGAGATGACAGACGAAAAGGTAATTGCCAAGGGCAATTGCGAGAGAATCGGTATCGGCGGACACATCAAGCACACCACCTTTGACGGCAGAGTATACGAGGCGGACTGCGAATTCCCCACACATACCGAGGCTTTTGAAAAGGTAGTTGAGGTTCTTACAACAGGCGATGCAGCTGTTATCAAGGATATGAGCGAAATCGCAGCAGTGGGCCACAGAATCGTCCAGGGCGCAGAGGTTTTCACCACCTCCGTACTTGTTACAGACGAGGTTATCGACAAAATCGACGAGCTGAGAGAGCTTGCTCCCGTACATAACCACGGTCACGCTCTTGCGCTTCGTGCCTGCAAGAAGGTAGTTCCCGCAAGCGTTCCTCAGGCGGTTATCTTCGACACCGCTTTCCACCAGACAATGCCCGAAAAGGCGTATATGTTCGGTATGCCCTACGAGGTTTACGAAAAGTATTCCGTAAGAAAATACGGCTTCCACGGCACCTCCCACCGCTTCGTTACCTTAAAGTACGCTAAGGAAACAGGCAAGGACTTAAAGGACCTCAAGATTGTTTCCTGCCACTTAGGAAACGGCTCCTCCATTACAGCAGTTGAGGGCGGCAAGTCGGTTGATACATCAATGGGCTTTACTCCCCTTGACGGTATTCTTATGGGTACACGCTCCGGTTCCGTTGACCCCTCCGCTGTTGAATTTGTACAGGCTAAGCTTGGTCTTACAGCTTCCGAAATGAGCGAATACCTTAACAAGAAGTCCGGCTTCCTCGGAGTTTCCGGCGTTTCCAGCGACAACAGAGACGTTGAAGCTGCTGCTGCACAGGGCAATAAGAGAGCAATCCTTGCAGGCGAAATGCTCCGCTACGGTATCAAGAAGTACATAGGCGCTTACGCTGCTGCTATGAACGGACTTGACGTTGTTATCTTTACAGGCGGTATCGGTGAAAACGCAGATACAGTCCGCCGTGACGTTTGCCGTGATATGGAATTCTTCGGAATCAAGATTGACGAAAAGCTTAACGAGGGTATCCACGGCAAGCTTCAGAAGATTTCCACACCCGACAGCAAGGTTGAGGTTTGGGTAATTCCTACAAACGAGGAGCTTCTTATTGCAAGAGATACAAAGGCGCTCTGCAATCTTTGATAGCTTATCCGAATAAAAACTAATCCCGAAACCGTAAGGTTTCGGGATTTTTTATGACTGCTTCTTATCAATCTGCTTTGAAATCGCCAGAGAAGAAAACCTGTCGCCCACGTTTTCTCCGTCCCCCGTAGCAAGGCTTATTTTCGGCTGACTGCTGCTGCTTAAAAACTTCTTTACGTTTCCGTCGGAATATTTCTCGTAATTCTCGGCGTATTTCTCTGCAATAGGTTTGATTTTTGCATAAGCAGGGTCCTCGGAAGCGGCAATTCGTCCGAAAATCTCGTTTACCTTTGCGTCCATAACGTAACGCAGTCTTCCTGCAACATAACCGTAGGCGGCTGAAAGGGAAGGGGTGTTCAGAATAGCGTCTGCAAAGGCGATAAAGCGCTTTTTGTCCTTAAGCTGGAGATAGTTGCAGGCGTAAACAACGCTTTCGTAGTAGTTTGGGGAAATTATAACCCTGCCTTCCAGCTCAGTTTCGCCGTTCAGCAGCACCTGTATCTGCTCGTCGGTAAGCTCGGTAATCGCAATAGCCGAGGTCATCATTTCGGCGTCAGGAAGCGCCTCAACATTATCGGTGACAACCTGGGAAAGATTGCGGTAGAAGCTTCCGCTGTTCAGCATTTTCTCCGCTTTTCCCCGGATTTCATCGTAGGTAGGCGGGTAGGAAACACGGCGGTTGAGGAAAAAGCTTTCGGAGTTCTTTCTTGAAATGGAGTCGAAGGAAAGCTTTGCGAAAGGGCAGGCGAGAGCTGTAATTCTCTCGCTGTCAATCCCGTCGCCGTAAACAACCGAGTTAAGAGGCTCGATTATAATACAAGGGAAATCCGCACCCTCGGCAAGACAGGCAGAAGCGTTCATGTGTCCGTAAAGAAGGGCGGAAAACATACCGCTTAAATGATAGGCAAGACCGCCTATATCCTTGCCGCTTCTGAACCGCTCAATTGTGGCTTCAAGAAGCTTGTCGCTGTAGGCTGAGAAGCTCTGGGTAGGAACGATAAAGGGAGGCGAGAAGTTCTTGTTTCGTCCGATAACGGGATTGTAGGGTGCAGAACCGTAAATTTCGTGCTTTACCGTGTATGCATTCCAGAAAAAGTTTCCGGCGCCGTCTGTCGGATAAACGTTTGCAACATGAACAACATAAAGTCCGTTTGTGAGAAGCTCCAGTACGGGCAGGACTGCCTTGGAAAGGGGAGCGGAATCCTTGAAATATGACTCGCAGGCGGTAGAAAAACGAGTGCCCACATAGCTTTTGCATTTCTCAATTGTGGAGGTCTGCCATATCTGGCGGTTGCTTTCATCGTCTCCTGCGGCGGACATTATGTTAATAAGGCTTTCATTGCCTATGTAAAAGGTTTTGCGGTTTAATCCGCGCCTGTAAGTTGTATCGCAAATGCCCATAAATCCTTCACTGTTGGTAACATTTACAAGCAGAAACTCTCCTATGTTATTGCGAAGCGACTCTATGGTTATATTTGCTCTCATTTAACCTATCAGTCCTTTCATCAGTTCTGAACAACTTTTCCTGAAATAAAGGAGGAAAGGTCGTTCTGAACATTTTTCGGAAAAAGCCGCTTTGGGATTCTGCAAACGGATTTGTCCTTACAGTATATTATTATAGTATATTTGGTTTCAAAAAAGAAGCTTGCCGCCGACCAGGGAATAAGCTCATTTCCCGTATAAACGCACTGTTCAACAACAGCGAAGCCGCCGGGAGCAACTACGAAAACCAAGGGTTCAACCGTTGAAATGTCCTTTTTTACAAATGTGGAGTAGCGGTATTTTGCTGCAATACAGCATATCAGGTAAAAAACCAGAGCGGCGCCTATACCGCTGAAAAGGGAAATGGGTAAGAAGTAAATCAGGTTTTCCTTGACATTTCCCACAAACCCCGAAAGAGCGATAAAAACGAGTACCGCAATAACTGCCGCAGAAAGCCAGATAATAAGAGCAAGCTTTCCGTACATAAGCGCAACGCTGCCCGAATTAATATCCCTTTCAACGTAAGTACCCGAGGCAGAGTAGGATTTTTCGGGAATTTCACAGGTGCGGTAATTGTATTTCGGCGGAATAATGCGGGATTGTATCCGCTTAGTAACAGAGGAACAGGAGGTGAGCTGACCTTCAGCAATTGTACGGAATCTTATAAGCTGCTTGCTGTCGGAGAAAACCATTTTGGGAACTACAAAGGTATTGTTCGGGAAAGTGAAGGAAAAGCAGTCCGACTGTTCGTTATAAGACTTAAGGCTTTTCCACTCATACACATGGGGATAGTCGCTTTCTCCCTCATAAACAGCGAAATAATCGCCTATTATAAATGTCTGCTGAAGCTGGCTTACCGTAAGCTTCATTCCGGGCAGTGAATCAAATGCCAAATAAAATCATTCCCTTCATTACTGTTTCTTTTCTCCGAAAAGCTGAACCCAGTAGTAAACGCCGTTCCTTTCTTCCCAGCCAAGACCTATATAGGACGCCTTCTCGCTGAGAATATTTGCACGGTGGACGGGCGAATCCATCCAGAGCGCAACGATTTTTGCCGCTGAAACCGTTTTGCTTTTCGTATAGCCGATATTTTCCGCGGCAAAGGAATAGCTGAAACCGACCTCGGCGAATACTGTATAATACTTATCACCGTTTGGTCTGTTGTGTTTTATGCTGTAATCGGCGGAAATCTCGTCTGCCCGCTTTTCGGCAGCTGCGCAAAGAGAATAGTCAATTTCGAGGGGCTCGAGTCCGTTTTCCTCCCGCATCTTATTTGTTTCGGCAAGCATTGTCATAACAAAATCATCGTATTTGACTTCGGCTTTAGCAGCTTCGGCAATTGCGAGGGAGGAAATTTCGCTGTTTTTCCAGTTCTTTTTGCAGGCAACAGCTTTAACAACTGCACCTGTTTCTACGGTAAAGCTGCCCTTGTACAAAGTGCTGTTCGTATCGGGCTCGCTGCCGTCTGTGGTATAGTAAATATCTGCTCCCGAGGTGGCGGTGGCAATAGAAACTTTCGCTTTTCCGCTATCTGTCGTAAGGACTTCAATCTCCGGCTCTGCACAGCGGCGCTTTACCGTAACCTTTATTGCGTTTATCTTATTTCCGTTTTCATCAAACTCTGCAATTCTGACTGTTTTTCCTGTCGTAAAGCGTATTGTAACGGTATATTCCTTTGATTTTTTTGTTGGTACAGTTCCGTCGGTGGTATAGCGCAGAGTATCCGACTTGTTAATCGGCGTAATAGTAAGGTAGGTGTAGTTGTCGGTATATTTCAGCTTGCAGCTGATTTTTGCTGAAGAAGCTTCCGCTGTTACGCAGACTCCCGCCGAAACCGAAGGCTCGGCAGCGGAGCAGGTGATAACTGCGGCAGCAAGCAGGGCTGACGCAAGGGCTTTGAATTTCATAAACGGTTCCTCAATCTCTCTGAAAAATCTCTCAAAAGTAAAATATTTCTTACTGCTCAGAGTATTCGTCGCTGCCGTTCTTTTCAGAATCGGCGTCGTTTTCCTCGGCAGGCATTTCCGGATACTTTTCCTTTTCGGACAGCTCGCTTACTGCCTCCAAAGGCTCTTCTTCCACGGTTTCTTCGGTTAAAGCTGCTGCCTGTTCTTCCGGAATATCATCGGCAGCTTCTTTCACATCATCTTCTTCCTCGTAATCCGGCACGCTTTCGGAATCAGACTCTTCCTCTTCGGAGTTAAGCTCTTCCTCATTTTCAGAACTGAACTCCTCCTCAAGCTCCGAGGGGTCTTCAAGCACAAATCTTGACACGAGGGTGTTAAGGTCGGAGGCCTGTGTTGAAAGCTCTTCTGCGGAAACCGCGCAGCGCTCGCTGGTTACGGTATTGTTCTGGACAACTCCCGAAATTTCCTCAACGTTTTGCGTAATCTGCTTAAGGGCTTCCGCCTGTTCCTCGCAGGCTGTTGAAATATCGGAAACAAGCTTTGTTGTGTCCTCAGTGGAGATTACGATTTCCTTAAGGGCAGCAGCCGTCTTATCAGCAATAGTTTTTCCATTCTCAACTGCGTCGATTGCGTTCTTTATAAGCTTTCTTGTGGTGTTTGCTGCTTCCGCAACCTTTCCCGCAAGGTTTCTTACCTCGTCGGCAACAACTGCAAAGCCCTTTCCTGCCTCTCCTGCTCTTGCCGCCTCAATGGAAGCATTGATTGCAAGAATATTTGTCTGGAAGGAAATATCCTCGATTGTTCTTATAATCTTTTCGACTTCACAGGAGTTTTCCTCAATAAGAGTCATTGCGGTCAGCAGGGAGTTCATATACTTGTTGCCCTCCTGAACGAGAGCGATTGAAGCCTGAGTATTTTTTGCGGCAGTTCCTGCGTGGGCGGCGTTAACGTCAACCTTTCGAGTAATATCGGTAATGGAAGCGGAGAGCTGTTCGATTGAGGCAGCCTGAGAAACTGCGCCTTGGGAAAGACTTCCTGCCGCATAGGAAACCTGCGCCGAGGAGTCGGAAACTCTTACGCCTGCGCTGCTGATTTTGCCCATAATCTCGTTAAGGGAGCGCTTTATACGTTCGTAGGAAACCTTTAATGACTTAAAGTCGCCGACATAAACGTCGGAAGCCTTATAGGTAAGATTTCCGTCGCCGAATGCGTTCAGCATTGCATTAAGGTCCTCCATCATAGCGTTGAAGTACTCGGCAATCATATTTGTACTTTCGCTGAGCTCGCTTATTTCCGCTGTTACCTTATTGCCGTAGTCCAGCCTTTCCCCGTGGAGATTACCCTTTGACAGGTAGGAAATCTGCTCGGAGCAGCGGGAAACCGGCTTGATAACAGCCTTAATAATCGTAAGAATAACGAATACCGACAGGATAAAGCATACAACAACCGCAATTACGGTAATGACAACCGACAGATAAATCGAGTTTGTATGCTCTGCGGGGTTTGCTGCGATTATACAGGACCACTGCTGGTCGCCCTCAATAGGAGCGTAGCACAGGTATCTGTTCATTCCGTCTATTTTAACCGATGCAAAGCCGCTTTCGCCCGCTGAGGCTTTTCTGATAACCTCTGCAACATCTGCGTAGGAGGAGTCGGTTTCTGCAAGCTCTATGTAGTTTACACGATTGTCTATAAATGTTTCATCCGGGTGGGCGATTACATATCCGTCCTTGTCTACAACAAAGGCGTAGCCTGTTTTTCCGATGGTAATTTTTCCGATAACATCAGAAAATGCCTTGACATCAACCTTTATATGTATTCCGCCGAGAACTGCTTTTGTAATATCGGTAGTATGAATTGGGCTGTATATATCGAAAACGGTCTTTCCCGTATCAGGCATATAGTAAGGGGAGGTAACTACTGTAACGTCCTCCTCAAGCATCTTCTTGAAGTTCATATCATTTGTATAGTCGAGAACCTTACCGCCGGAACTTTCAACCCAGTTGGAGCCTTTATTTTCGTTGTCAATGTAATCAAGCGCTTCATCGCTTACACAGACGGTATTCTTGTCGATAACGTTAACGTCGGCATAAATAGGGTAATTCGCCTTAATCTGACCGCAGCGGTTGGCGATTTTGGTTTCGTTCTTCTGCATAGTCTGGAACAGGGAATCAAGACCCAGCATTTCAACTGCGTCAACAACCGACTGCATCTGGTTGGATATTGTATCCGAGGCGGTAGATGTAACCTCGGTAATTTCATTTATAAGAGCGTCGTTAAGAAAACGGTAGCTCATAAGAATATTTATAGCGGCAACTATGCAAAGGGAGCTGCCTACGGAAACGCACATCCATCTTATGATTTTTCCGGTTAAGGTAGGCTTTTTTCCGCCGGATTTCTTTTTCATAAAGCACCCTCTCTTTCCGAGAAAATTAGGCAACACCGCACAATTAACGGCTACCGCCTTTGCCGCACGCCCACTTGCATAT
>JBJERM010000209.1:0-4116 GCA_051882315.1 Ruminiclostridium sp. | reverse complement strand
GCGCCACCTTGCCAAGGTGGAGGTAGCGAGTTCGAGCCTCGTAATCCGCTCCAAAGCCCTCGCAATAGTGGGGGCAATGTTTTTACTTTTGTAAAACAGGCTTGCGGCTTCACAAAAGTAAAAACTGCGGCGCTATAGCCAAGTGGTAAGGCGTGGGTCTGCAACACCCTGATCCCCAGTTCAAATCTGGGTGGCGCCTCCAGCCGAGAAGGCTCGGCAGAATAAAGCCCGATTTTCTGTCGGGCTTTATTTTTATGTTTTCGCATTAAAGGATTTTTTGCTGAAAGCTGTAAAATCAGCGCCGTAAATGAAAATAATTGTGCAAATTAGCCTTTGACAAATTTGACTTTGAATGATATACTTATAAAAGATGTGTAGCGTGCCGCGTAAATCCAATCGGCAGGCTGCACTTTTTTTATATCCGGAAAAATCCGGCTTTATATTCGGAAAGGAGAAAAGATAAATGGAAGACATAAAAGATCAGAAAATGGCTTCGGTTCCCGTGTCAAAGCTTATGCTGACCATGGGCATACCGGTGATAATTTCAATGATGCTGCAGGCTGTTTACAATATCGTTGACAGCGCCTTTGTATCCAATATGGCTTACGGCGGTGAGGACGCGCTTAATGCGCTTACTCTTGCATTCCCGCTCCAGGTACTTATGATTGCGGTGAGTGTAGGCACGGGCGTAGGCGCCAATGTTCTTACAGCAAAAAGCCTTGGACAGGGGGATTACAGGCAGGCTAACCTTACGGCGGGAAACGCCGCATTTCTGGCGCTGGTGATGTACGTTGTATTTTTCATTTTCGGCATAGCAGGAGTGGGAGTATATATAAATTCCCAGACCGGAAACCCGGTAATCGCTGAAATGGCAGCCGAATATCTGAGGATATGCTGTTACTTTTCCTTTGGAATGTCATTTTTCGGGGTTTATGAAAAGCTCCTTCAGGCAACGGGACATTCAATGTTCTCCACAATAGCGCAGATTTCGGGCGCAGTAACCAATATTGTGCTGGACCCGATAATGATTTACGGCTGGCTTGGCTGCTCTGAAATGGGCGTAAAGGGCGCGGCTTACGCTACGGTTATAGGTCAGACGGTATCCTTTGCTGTCGCTCTTGTGTTCCACATTAAAGTAAACAAATCCATTGAGAATAAGCTTTGCTATTTCAAACCTTCGGCTAAGACCATTAAGATGATTTATTCAATCGGGCTTCCGGCGATTATTTCCCAGGCACTTATTTCGGTTATGACCTACGGTCTTAATATTATTCTTGTGGGAATAAGCGAGGCTGCTGTTACAGCCTACGGACTGTACTATAAAATACAGCAGTTCATACTTTTCGCCGCCTTCGGTATGCGTGACGCAATAATGCCGATAACCGCCTTCAGCTTTGGAATGGGGAACAGAAAGCGGGTTAACGACTGCATAAAATTCGGTCAGCTTTATACTTTTATAATTATGGCAGTGGGATTTATTCTGATTGAGCTTTTCGCAGCGCCTTTCTCGGAGCTTTTCGGGCTTTCGGGAGAGACCCAGAGCCTTTGCATAAGCGCTATGCACATAATTTCGATAAGCTTTGTATTTGCCGGGATTAATATCGCCTTTCAAGGAATTTTTCAGGCGCTCGGCGGCGGAATCGAGTCTCTTATTATTTCAATCTGCCGTCAGGTGCTTTTCGTTTTCCCCTTTGCCCTTATTTTTGCGGCAGCAGCTAAAAATAACGGGGATTTGACAAGTCTTGTATGGCTCACCTTCCCGATAGCGGAAATTCTGACAGCTGCGGTAGCGCTTCTGCTTCACAAAAGGCTGTATAAAAAGCGGATTTCAGACTTCCTGCCGCAGACTGCATGAACAAACAAAAACAGCGCAGAGCTTTAACGGCTTTTGCGCTGTTTTTTTGTAAGGCGAAAACTTATGCGCTTTTGCTATTGCATTTTCCCCCGTTTAATGCTATAATTAATGATTAGTGATGATTTCAGTACATATTTGAAAGGATTGATTTTATATGAAACTCGGAATGGTAGGACTGCCCAACGTAGGAAAAAGCACCCTTTTCAACGCTCTCACCAACGCAGGCGCAGAATCCGCTAACTACCCCTTCTGCACAATCGAACCCAACGTGGGAATAGTTTCCGTCCCCGACGAAAGGCTTGACGAGCTTGCAAAAATGTACAACCCGGACAAGTTTACCCCCGCAACCCTTGAGTTTGTGGATATTGCAGGACTTGTAAAGGGCGCCTCCAACGGCGAGGGTCTTGGAAACAAGTTCCTTGCCAATATCCGTGAGGTTGACGCTATCGTGCATGTTGTGCGCTGTTTTGAAAATGAGAACATCGTACACGTTGACGGCAGCATCGGCGCCCGCAGGGATATTGAAACAATAAACCTGGAGCTTGTTTTCAGCGATATGGAAATTCTCGGCAGAAGAATCGACCGGGAGAAGAAGCTTGCCAAGAGCGATAAGTCCCTGCAAAAGGAAATAGACTTCCTTGAGCGGCTTATGGCGCACCTTGAAGAGGGCAAGACAGCCCGCTCCTTCGACTTTACGGCAGATGAGACTGAAATAATAAAGTCAACGCCCCTCCTTTCCAACAAGCCCGTTATCTATGCGGCTAACTTAAGCGAGGAGGATTTCAAGAACGACTACGAGAAGAACCCCCAGTATATCGAGGTCTGCAAGATTGCCGCAGAGGAAAGCAGCGCTGTTCTTCCTATCTGCGCACAGATTGAAGCGGATATTGCGGATATGGAGCCGGAGGAGAAGGAAATGTTCCTCTCCGACCTTAACCTTACCGAGTCGGGACTGAGCCGTATCATAAAGACAGGCTACAGCCTGCTTGGCCTTATTTCCTTCCTTACCGCAGGTCCTACCGAGGTTCGTGCATGGACGATAACAAAGGGAACAAAGGCGCCTCAGGCGGCAGGAAAAATTCACACCGACTTTGAGAAAGGCTTTATCAGAGCCGAGGTTGTGTCCTTCGACGACCTGATTCGCTGCGGCGGAATGACAGGCGCTAAGGAAAAGGGTCTTGTGCGGCTCGAAGGCAAGGACTATGTAATGAACGACGGAGACGTTGTAGTATTCAGATTTAACGTATAAAATGAAGATTTACAAGAGCAAAAATCCAAATAAAAGGCGTATAGGCATACTTTTTATATTGCAGGTCATCTTCGGTGCGCTTCCTGCTGTTCTGCTGCTTTCCTATGCCTTTAACGTTACGCCGGGCGACCAGTCCAACTATATCGGAGCGTACATTTCAGCGGCAGCGATAGTGCTATGCGCCTTTGCCTATATTATTTTGGGCAGGCGGTATAATATACTGGTTTCCGGGCTTAAGGGGGAGAAATCCCTTGCGAAAATTGCCAAAAAGCACAAAGGAGAGTACTACGTTTTTCTGAACTGCCCGGTACAGTACAAGCGCAACCGCTCGGAAATTGATATGATTCTTGTAGGGGAAAAGGGAATAATTATCGTTGAGGTAAAGAACCATTCCGGCGTTATCAGCGGCTCGGACGGCGACGATACCTGGTCCCAGTACAAGCACTACAAGGACGGAAAAAACACCGAAGCAGCCATGAAAAACCCCATAAAGCAGCTTATCCGCCAGCGGGATATACTGAAAAATATCCTACGCTCAAAGGGAATTGACGTCTGGATTGACGGGGCGGTTTACTTTTCAAACCCCTTTACAAGGCTTAAGCTCAGCCTTAAAAACCCCAACAGCAATGTCTGTGCAGGGGAGCAGGAGCTTGACGCCTTTATAAAAAATTACAGAAGCCCGAAGCCCCTTACCCCGGAGCAGGTTTCGGAAATTAAGGAGATACTTAAAACTCTGATGTAACCTTGTTTGACAATACCGACAATTTTGTTACCGACTTTTTGCTGTTTTGTATAAAACTGTTGTTTTTTTGAAAAAGTTTTGTATATGTTATTGACAAACGGGAAGTTTTAAGTTATAATGCAAATTGTAAGAGGGACGTAAAAGTTACTCTTGCTGATTGAATTAATTAAATTTAAATGACCGCCATTTATTTTTAGTTTTTTTAGTTGTCTCCTTTCTTTTGTTCTACACATTATACATTATTTTACTTTGAGAGCCTTAACGGTTCTC
>JBJERM010000208.1:0-4138 GCA_051882315.1 Ruminiclostridium sp. | reverse complement strand
CGTATCAAATTCAGCCGCGTGAGTATGCGCGTTTGAACGGGGCGAATTTGATTTAATCAGCGTTTCCCTAGGGACACGCTGATTAAAGCGCAGCGTATCAAATTCAGCCGCGTGAGTATGCGCGTTTGAACGGGGCGAATTTGATTTATTCAGCGTTTCCCTAGATAACAAAAGCCAAGAAAACATAAACCCAATCGCGTTTTCGATCAGGCAGGCGCCAATATCAATAAGCTCCATTATTCTCCCACCTTTGTTGTCATCAAGTCCGCAAACACCGAGATTAAATCATTTCTGCGCCGCCTGCTCACAGGCAGTTTCTTGCCGTTTGTCAGCACAATATCATTTTTCATAATCTCATATACCTTTCCGATATTGACGATTAAATCAGTATGTATTCTGCAAAATCCGGTTAAATCATAACGCTGCTCAAGCTGCTTTATACTGCGCTCTGTCAGCAGGAATTGTTCATCGTTCGTGAAAAGATAAATATGTTCAAATCTGTTTTGGAAATAAAAAATATCATCGTTGTTTATCCTAATCAGCTCGGCTGACTTGTCCTTTATTATCTCAAAAACACGATACCTCGGATTTTGCGCAGAATAGTCCTTGAACAGCTTTTCAAGCGCTTCCAGCATTCTTTCCCCTGAAACATCTTTCGGTATAAACGCTTTAATCGAGTATGGAATTGTGCTGATTGCTTCGTCAGAGAAAGCCGTAATAAAAGCAAGCGTGAACTCACTGTTCATCTTTCTAAGCTGTTCCGCAACGGCTTTTCCGTTCGCTTTCGGCATATCAATATCCAGTATCACAATATCGAAATCCCGATGCTCTTGGAACTCCTTCACCAGCTCGTTTCCGTCAGTGAAAAAGCACACCTCCGCCTGTATTTCAGCGTTTTTCAACGCCTGAGCAACAAGCGGCTTCAGCACGGAATTTATATATATCATATCATCATCGCAAAGCGCAATTCTAATCATAAATTTACTCCTAAAGGTTGAATATTTCTACAATACATTATATATTTTGTTTCTGAATAAGTCAATATATATTCATTTTCGGTATGCTGCCATTTTTCTGCGGTTTTAAACCACTTTTCGTTATGCCGTTGATTTCGGAAAAACTATATGCTAATATCAGATTATAGATTTTAAAAAACAATTTTGGAGGAACTGAATTTGGCAGTAAAAAAATACATAAACATATACACTTTTATCGGAGCGTTGAGCTGTCCGCTTATGCTGTTTCTATCGTGGGGTCTATCATCAAGAGTGTTTGAATATCTGATAAAGAATACCCGAACAGAGCTTGGCGGCTCACAAGCGGAATTTGTTATAAGCTGGGGCTTTTCAAACTGTATGATAAACGGATTTGCAATAATGCAGCTGGTTCTGCCGCTGCTTGCTATTCTGTTTTCTTTTGGGTTTATTCGGCTTTGCGATGGATATTACAGCAACGCAAAGCCCAGAGCAAAGCGTTTTTCTGCGCTAATATGCAAGGACATTCTTCTTATTTCGCTGTCAGCGGCTGCTGCTCTATATCTGGGATTTATGCTGTTCTTTCTATTCGGTGCGGTTTCCCACCCGATTGTGATAGACGATAATTACAGCCGTTCATTTCTGAATGATGTTTTTGGAGAGGGTTTTTCGTGGAAAAATCCGCTTGCTTATTTTCTGATTGAGGGCATATATAAGTATGGGATTTTTCCCTTTGCATACTGCGTTTTTGCCTGCACGGTCTATTTTTATTACAGGAAAAAATATATGAGTATTATCGTGCCGGCAGGATATTATGTTGCGCTGTCCGTGCTTTCGGGGACGCTCGCCGAACCGCTTTACGGCACTTTCGCCGGAGAAATCCTGAAAGCGCTTCGTCCAAGCAATATGCTGATGATGGGAGCGGAAAGCAGAAATATTCCTGTGTGGTATCCCCTGATTTCGCTGATACCGCCGATAATTGCTTCAATAGTATTCTTTATAAAGGGTATGCAAAATGAGAAAAAGTTTGGTTAAAACAATCATTGTCGGCGTAATTGCGGGAATATCCTGTTTAATTGTGCCGTCGGGCAGCTACAACAATACTCCCGTTGCGATTTATCAGCAGCCGTTTAATGTAGTGGTGTTTTATTTGATGTACTTTGCAATTCAGATGGATTTCTTTTACGAGCACTCTATGTTTGACATCAGATGTAAATCGATTTTCCGTGCAAAATTGCTTTGTATCTCACGAACAGAGCTTTTTTCCTTGCTGTATATTATAGTGTATTTTCTAGTGTCCTGCGCTGTTTCATTGATGATTTCACCGGATAGTACCGCATTGTGTTTTAGTCCGTTCTCGATTGTAATTTGGCTGACTTCTTCCGTTATCAACCTTTCAATTCTAAACATCTTGTCGGTTAATCTGAACTATCTGATAAAAAAGAGCGCTATAATTCTCGTTGAAGTAACGATAATTTTAAGCGAACTTGCGATGTGCTTTGCCGCACCAAACCTTGTGCCGTTTATCTGCGTGTGGTTTTACGGAGTGTATCCGAAGCCTGTGATAAGTCCTGCTGTCTCGCTGTTTGTGTATCTGATATGGGGTGGGATTGCCCTGCTTGTAGGATTTATTCCAATAAAAGAGGTATTGCGAAGGGAGCGGCAATGAAGTGGTATTCTTATCTTATTCTTACCGCAATTTGTGAGTTATTGAGCATTTTAAGTATTACCAGATATTCGGACAATTCAGCGGATTTGGTGAGGATAGCTTATCTGGAAAAAACAGCACTGCAAGATTTTTCTTTCAATCCGTTTCCTCTTTTTGTGATGCTTTGCAGCCTGATGAATATTATTCTTGCCATAATTTTTATAACATCAAATATTCCGAAAAAGGAGTTGATTATCTCGCGGTTCAATTCCCGACAACAATACTTCGGATATTTGATAAAAAAGCAGGCGGCAAATGCTTTAATTGCCTCTGCCGCAATGACGATTGCTCCTGTTTTGTTTACGGCTTTGTTATGCGGCTTTTCCAATACTGCCGACATCGCAGCGATATATCTACTAAGGCAATTTGTACTGTTGTACCTTTCTTCGGGAATAAGTCTGATTCTGCGGAGAAGTCTTAATGCGGGCGCATCCGATATTGCGGGTGCTGTGTTGGCGATTGTACTGATTATGATTGATGTTTTTACCGATATTCCAACCGCATTGATTGATTTATCGGGACAAAATCTTGTTTCAACCGGTTGCGAAGCGGTTGTCTGCGTGATAGCTACATTTGGCTGCTTTGAGCTGTTCAGGAACGAAAAAGAAATCTGAAAGGGGTTCATTATGATTGAGCTAAAGAATATTTCAAAGGAATTCAAGAGCAAACGCATATTTGCCGGAGTAAATTTTACTGTTGAAACAGGAAAATGCGTTGGAATAATCGGCGAAAACGGCTGCGGTAAGAGTGTACTGATGAAGCTGATTTGCGGTTTCTCCAAACCCGACAACGGCGAGGTTATCATTGACGGCGAGAAGCTGGGAGAGCGTAGGGATTTTATCCAAAACTGTGGTGTAATCATCAATTCGCCTGAGTTTATTGGACATTACACAGGCTTTGAAAATCTAATGCTGCTGGCTTCTATACGAAAGAAAATCGGGAAGAGCGAGGTTTTAGATTTGCTGAAAAAAGTGGGATTGGACTCGGCGGCTAAAACCAAATACAAAAATTACTCTCTTGGTATGAAGCAGCGCCTGCGTCTAGCGCAAGCGATTATGGAAAACCCCGATTACCTGATTCTTGATGAACCGATGAATGCTCTCGATACCGAGGGAATTGCGATTGCGGACAGCATTATTGACGAGTATCACAGCCTCGGTAGGACTATTCTTATGACGAGCCATAATGCCAATGATATTGAGCGTCATTGTGATTATGTATTGAAAGTGGATAAGCTTTCTGTTCACTGCGTGTGAGGAAGGTATGCACTATAGCAGAAAATGATGATCGAAAATAGCTAAAACCGCCACATTCACGGCGGTTTTGCTGTTTGTCGGATTATCGGTTTTCCATTGTTGCGTTTGGTGTGTTCAAAATCTGAAGTGTGGCTTACCACTCTCTGCTTGCGTGGATAACGATGAAGCAGGCTCACGGTTTATCTCGGAGAACAACCTCA
>JBJERM010000207.1:0-14425 GCA_051882315.1 Ruminiclostridium sp. | reverse complement strand
TGTAATTTTCTTTTTGTTGTAACTATCCTTTAGGGCGTCGATGATTTCCCGCTGTTCGTGGATATAGTCAACTTTGCCGTGTAACTCATTTTTGAGACGGTCGATTTCACTCTTTTGATTGAGAACGAGATTAAGAACGTTGGCTGATAACGTTTGCGTACAATTCTCATAAGTCCATAGCGGACAACCTCCGCCCTCGCAACCCGGACCCGCACAATGTTCTAAAGCATTTATAATTTCGCTATCTGTCATTGTTAGCCTCCTTAAATCTCTTGTAAATCTTATTATATTCATCGTTGATTTGCTGCATTTTTTCTCCGTTATCGTGGGTTATGTCGGGGCGACATTTCTTGGTAAGGTTTCTGTATTGTCTTTTTAAATCCTCGGCAGATTTGATATTGTTGAAAAACGCAATAAACACTATCGCCACTATTATTGCTATTCCATTTTACTCATCGCCTCCTGCACCTATATCATTAGATTTTTCAAGTTCCATTCTGGCACCGTTGTCCATCGGAACTTTTATGAACTTGCCATAAGAGTCGGGGTTGTATTTATCCTCGCCATACCACATACCGAAGAAAATCCCGTATTCGCCAAAAACACTATTATATAATAGTATACCGCAATACTGTCCGTACCTGACGGTATCGCCTGTGAACAAATGTTTGCCGCTCTTGTCTGTTATTGGCAATTCAATTCCGATGTGAGTCTTGCTTGATTTGACGGGCTTTGTTTTAGGTTCACGGAACTTGTTGTGTTTTTGTCTGCTGTATAAAATCATAGAAGGAGTTATATTCACATTCATGATTTTCTTCGCCCGCCTTTCCTTCAAACATTTCATCAGTCCACGAACAACCAAACATTTCTTCTATGAGATATTGTCCGGAATAACACGCTCGTATCGTAACGATTGAGCCTCTCAGATTTAACATATCCTCCGTTAAATTATTATGTGAGGAGCTATTCTCCATAAAATAGTATATTCCTCTTCTCAAGTCGTTTCTGACAATAACCTTATCGCCAGGCTTATACTTTTCCCTCTGCGTTGTTATCACCTCCGAGATAATCATAGAACGAAATGTATGTCGCTGAGGGGTTTATTCTCTCTTCGTAATCGGAAAACATACTGGCAGAAAATTCACCGCAGTGTCCCACAACTGTATATGTTATATATTGGAAGCCACAATAGAAGCCCGAGAGAACTTTGTCGATTATCAGCGCCTGTCCGACAAGACTTGTGTGGTTTCTATTTGTAAGAAGATCTACCCTCCTGTCCTGCTTAGAATTAGATGTCTCTGTGCGATAAGAGACTCCCGTTCTTAAATCCGGACGAAGAAAAACCACATCTCCGGACTTATACAATGAACCGCACATTTAAGCCTCCTATCTTATAATATCCACGAAACGTTCGGAGGAGGGATTATAGGCTATTCCGTATGTTGAGCTGCTGGTTTCCGATAGCTGTTCTGCCACATCATCAAAATCTTCAAAGGGTATATTTTCAAAGTCGCAGTTTATTCTTGGCAGCAGATTGACGTCCCTTCTTAATTCCTGAACCGCATTTTCATCCCACCACGCTGTTGCCTCTGCGATACTGCCATAGCCGAAGACCACTCCGAAATCAATAAGTCGTTCGTCAAGATAAATTGTCACGCCCTCTTCCATCCAGCGCTCGGTTTCTGCCATACCTTCTTCGCTGACTGCTATTAAACCTCTGTTACGGTCGGCGGCATCTGCAAAAGAAGAAGCGTCAAGCCCAGGCAGCTCGTCGGTAATATAGTTCTTCTCTGCCCCGGTTAAGCCTGCGCCGGTGCTTTCAAGGGCACGGATTGCCCAGCGGATATTGTCTATGTCGCTGCATATATCGCTGTCATATCGCTCGCTGTCGAGAAAATTAATAATTTCGCTTGTAAGTTCGGCGGCTGATAATGTGTAAGCGCTCCAGTGATAATAGGCGTTGGCAATACACTTCCCGCCGTGGCGAATTTCGATGTTAAGGCGTTGTCCCATTAGTCCTCCTCCGTTGCTTCGATAAATAAAGTGTTATCAATAACCGTGATGTATTTTACTTTCATATCAAGAATTACACACGGCGGTTTTGAGAATCCGCTGCGATTATTGTATATGAGAGTATCCTCACATCTTCCCTGCTCGATTTCTGCGGTGTATTTGTGAACCTCTATATCGCAGTTGCAATTAAAGTCGTCGTTGTAAATTATATCTCCCACCAGCATTTTGCTTTCCTCCTCATATTAAAACTCTGTTACTTCAATATAAGCATCTTCGTCCCAGTCGATTATACTGTCGTATGCTCTGGCTGTTCCTATGCTTGCGGCACATTCCTCAACGGTTTCGCAGTTATCAAAGTTGCTGTAGTCAACCTGCTTTACGCCTTCAAGGGTTATGTATTCCTCGGGGTTCGGTACTTCTTCGATAAGAATAGTGTCATCGATTATAAAGGCTTTGTTGTTGTCGTCAACGAATGCAACAAAATTAAAATCGTCTTCTACAAAAAATCTTCTCATAGCTGCCTCCTTTTTAAAATGAGAATTTTAAAATCTTATTTTCTGTACTTAATTTGCTTCCACTCCGCAGCGTATATCGGTAAGCACATAATCCCAGCTTGTTCCGTAGTGGGTTACGCCCCAGATGTACATATCAAGCTCGGCGTTATAGAAAACAATCTCGTCTGTCCACTCCTTCAGCAGCTCGGCACCGCTGTCGGAAATTATGTACCACTGGAATACCTCCTGATAGTGGGAATCCTGAAGGCTTTCTATGCGGCGTTCGAGTTCTGCAATTTCATCGGCATTAACTTCTTCGTCTTCTGCAAGCGCCTCAAGCTTATCCTGAAGCTCGTAGATAAGTTCCTCGGCTTCGGCTTCGGTATACTCTGTTCCATCGGTATCATAACACATATAGGAGCTGCCGTTTTCAAGCTCCCACTCTCCGAAAAATTCGGAGGTTCTGCTTATAATATCTCCTGTGTAGACTGCGTCAAAAGCTTTTGCCAGAGTACGGTAGTCGACACGTCCGTTCTTCTTGCCGTAATCGCTGATTTCGTTTCCGTAGAAATAGCTGCCGTTAACGTATTTACCCTTACTCATTATGTACCTCCTTGCTCATCTTTGCTCCGCACATAGCACAATATGGAGTGCCATATCCACAAGGTGACTCCTTTCCACATACAGAACATTTTCTTACATTGTCACCGCCATCTCTGTCCGACGCATAGTAATAACCTTTTATCTTCAACCAATGACCGTATTGTAAGGACTCGGCGTAATGTTCACACGCTGATGTTGAATTGGGTTCATAGTGTTGACATACGTCCGACTTAATACACCTCTCACAATTTGCCATTATTATCGTTCCTTTCACCATAGCTGCAAAAATCATCAGGCGAAAAATTATATCCAATATATTCCCCCTTATGTTTTAAGCGAAAACAAAACTTATTCGGCGCTAAAAGATGGCTTTCCTTGTACCATTTGCAATCCTTACACCTTACGACTTTCACAACGTCGGCGGCGGGTGTATCTTTGGGAATTACATAAAAATCATTCAGTAATTCCTCAAGATGTTCTTCCGTCCATACGGGAGTGTCGTTGTCAGAAACGGAATTTATGTACCAATCTTCAAGTGTGGCAATATCGTATGCCGCTTCCCGCTCTATGTATTCCTTTTCAACCATTATTACCCTCCGTATCATCAAGTCCAAAGGTTTTGTAAAGCTCGGCTTTGACCTCCGCCAAAGCTTCATCGACTATCAGCTTACAGCGGGCGCTGTCTTCTCTGAGCCACTTGTCCTTGAACTTTTTCTTCTCTTCGAGATAATCCTTCTCCGAGGTATCGCCGCTGTCGTACCAGTCGTAGGCGTGGATAAGCTCGAAAACATCCCAGATAAGCTGGGAGATTTCTTTGTCCTCAAATACATTTCTTGGCTTGTCAGCCCAACCGAATATCTCGGATTTAAGCTGGCTGTCGATATAATTGAAACGTCCTCCGCTCATTCCTTAACCTCCCTATTAAGCCAATCGTAGATTATTTCTCCGTCGCTCTTATTGTCGCAATAGTGTTCGCATCTATTAGTGTCAAACCTCGGACAATATTGGCATATAGAAGCTGTGTCAGAGTAGCGACGTAACGCATTTGTGTAATCTTCGATAGACATTTCCCTTACCTTTTCTATGTCCGTTATGCCGGCGTCGTCTTCATTAAAGACTTTTTTAACCAGAAAAATCACATATTCGCCTTCGGACATCCGTTTGATTTTTTCAAAGTTTGTCAAAGTGCTACCTCCTTATTAAGCCACTCTACAAGAACCGTCTTGCGTTTGTATGTATCACAACAATACTCACACTCTTCGTTACTTTTGGTGCAATACAGACACACGTCATCTAACGGCATGCAGCGCAGTAAGTTTTCTGCGAGTTCTTCTGCTGACATCTGACGTATTCGTTCAAGATTTGTCAATGATTCCGCCTCCTTATATTGCAAAAATGCCGAAGCTTATATCTTGCTCTGTTTCCTCGTCGGGGATTTCTTCGGGGACAGCAAATTGTTTGATATATTTTTCACAAAGTTCATCGGGCAGGTCGCAGAAAGCGTAGCCTTCCTCTGTTTCTTTTTCTGCACATATAAAAAACGACCCGGCAACAATTGAGCTGCTGAACCGTCTGTTTCCTTTAAGTCCTATGAGCTTTGCTTCTTCGTTGGCTACCATTACCGCATCTTCGAGAAAAGGAAGAGTCTCGATTAAGCCGCCGACTGCTTTCTGGAGTGAATGTAAATCGTTTCCGATTTCTGTAACGTATGCGGGCTTTCCGGGGTCTACCATAACCACTTTCATTTGTTTGCTCCTCCCACTAAACGATTTTTACATCTTTCAACTATGTCTTTTGTCCTTAAGCGTAAATAACGCCAAAGCCTTCCTGCACCAAAATAATCGTAGGCGTGCCATCCATAATAATCCATAAGATATGAAAGCACGGGATAGTGCTTGATTAACCTGCATAGTCCGATTATGTTAAAGGTGGTACCCATATCGTAAATATCAATGTCGGGGTCGCTTGTTGAAAATTCGTCGTTTATAGACAACTCGCTCCAGTGTGGACTAAATACTACGTTTTTGTCGTTATGCTGAGCGAAAAATTCTACGCATACAACATCGTTTTTAGTGCTCTGATTATCGTATCTGAATAATAACCCAAAATTCCATTTAGGAATTTCCTTAATATAGAAATGATAAATCAAGTCACCTTTAAATATCTGAGAGGTGAGCAAAGTATATTTCTCAATATGGAGTTTGTTTTCAGCAAGAATACCTTTAAGATCTTCAAAATATTCTTCTCTTGTCATATACATAATCTCCTTTCAGACTTTAATCATTTTTCTTACTTCGGATTTTACTATGTCGGAAATCAGTTGTTTTATCTGGCGGGATATTTCTGTATCACTTTGCAAGGATAAGGCTTCCTTAACTTCCTTAAACACCTTGGAGCGCTCATACTTTTCACTTACATCACTTATAACCTTCTCGGTTATCCGAGTCTTTATGTCGTCGTAAGCCAAGATTAAAAGCTCTTTTTCCATTCTGTTTATTACGTCATTTTTAAGCGAGGCAACCTTTGCGTTTAAGGCAGCCTGAACATCTTCTGCCGAGCCTCCGTAATAATCAAAGACTATTTTTTCGGCTGCGTTCTGAAGAAGCATATCTGTCAGAATCATCGCAGGATTTATTTCGACGTCTGCAGTTTCACCCCAGAGTTCTTCAATTGGAATGTCAAGTTCGATTTTCATTCTGTAAACCTCCTGTTATTTGTTCATTCCGGAATTTTGTCTATGTATTTCTTTCTGCCGAAGAGCTTGGCTCTCCAGCCGTACATATCGTAGTAACACTCTCTGTTTGCATCAAAATAGAATGGGTGATTGTCTCCCTTGCAATAATAAAGGGTGTGGAAGTCTAAGCTTCTTCGCTTGCCGCTTGCCTTATAGATGATATAGGCGGGAACTTTTCCGTCGATTGATTTCTCCCTTATTGTAATTTTCAGGTCGTAGCGGGGTATTGTAGTCCAGTCGTCGTCGTTCTTATCATCTATTTTTACCGAGACAACATCCGGAAATTTAAGCAGTCGTTTCTTCATAATCAGCAGGCTGATATAAGTCGGATTGTATTTCATTCGGTTCTTTATATAATCCTTAACCGCCCGTTTTTTTGCTCCTGCCCTTAAAGAAAAATATTCTAACAAACCCTTTATTCCGGGGTAGTGATAGTAGTTTGTATAGTAGCTTATAAGATATGACAGAACCGGATGGCACTTCATCAACGTACACATATTTTTTATCTGAAGTGTGCTGTGCTGATAATAAACATCCTCTGCTTTAATATCTGTATCAATGTGGTCGTCCTCTATCAGCAGATTGCTTCTCGAAGGCTTGAACTTATCCATATCATCCTTATGTCTTACAAAGAACTGCAATCCTGTTATAGGGGAGTCCTTTACATCAATATCAGGGTAGGTAAACCAGATACCGAAATTCCATCCGGGAAGCTCCTTTATCCTGAAATGACATATTGAGTTGTCGCCGTGGTAGCCTATGAAATATGTGTCGCCGAATGAGATGTCCTTTGCGTGAAACCTGATTTTAGCAAGTTCCTCTTCGAGAACTTTGAAGTATTCTTTACTTGTCATTTAAACCTCCTGAATCTGGTTGTAGTGGTCAGGTAAAGCTTCTGCCATAAGCTAAGCTTAATGCCCATAATATCTTCTATAAATGCTATGATATTAGCGCGATAGTATCGATAGTATTCTACAAATTGTTTTAATCGACTGATTGTAATTCACGCTCCCTTACAACATAGATTTTACCTCGCTGTTCGATTATCTCATACTTTTTGGTAAACTCGTTGAATGAAACTTCGTCGGAAATTGTTACTGTGTATTCGTAATGTTCCGACGAGTCAGATAACGCGAATATCGCTACTAAACACAACCCTATAATAGTACATAATGCCAATACACCAAATATGATGCCGCAAAAATCATTGGATTTAAAGGATATGATTGTCAAGGCAAGTGAGAGAATGAATCCTATAAACACAAGTACAAACAAGAATATTCCAACGCGGTAATAATTGACTAACTCTGTATTTAATATTGTTACGCCTTCCATTATGATAATACACGCTCCTTACTTGTTGTATGTTCTGTCTTGTTTATTTCCCGTATCACATATATCTCCCCCCGTGTTGATACGATTTCGTATTTTTTATGGAAATCAGTCATTGATACGTCATCGTCTATCAACACTTCAAGTGTTTCCATTTTATCGTATAGGTCTTTTATTGATATAATGCTTGCTACTATACATACAGCTGATAAAAACAGAGATATTATACTTGTAAAATACACATCATCTCTTATCATATCCCATATAACTGTTACGATAAGTATAATAATTATTGTAATCCACATTATTGTAAACATTATCGCAGCTCCGTTAGAGCCATCATAAATATTTAAAATGGTTATTCCGTCCATAAAACCTCCTGCATTATGATTGACATATAATTTCATCGAGTGTTCTTGGCTTATAGCCCATATACGGAAGCATACAGCCTACGTTGAACATCTGGCAAGGCTTATCGTAAAGCGCTGTCATTTCCTCCTTGATGTGGAGCATCATATTGTGCTCAAATGAGGTGTGGACGTGACCGTATAAGTGATACCAGCCGTAGAAATGGTTCTTGTAGCAAGGTATCGGATAGTGGCAAAGCACGACGTGTCTGCCGCTGTCTTCGATTTCAGCATAGTCCTTTATCCACACAAAGCGTTTTGTCATTACTGCATTCGTGCGGTCGTGATT
Source organism: Ruminiclostridium sp. (assembly GCA_051882315.1). Classification (GTDB taxonomy): domain Bacteria; phylum Bacillota; class Clostridia; order Oscillospirales; family Ruminococcaceae; genus Ruminiclostridium_E. The sequence goes on along the minus strand of JBJERM010000207.1, from coordinate 6,553 downwards.
TCCTGCAACAAGATAAAGCTTACCTTTGAGCTTAGGTAATATATCCGGAATGTCGTTGTTGTTCCAGAACATATCACCGAGAATATAAACGTCGTCGTTGCTTCTGACAACCGAGTTCCAGTTGTTTATTAAGGTTTCGTTCATTTCTGACACTGTAAAGAACGGGCGGTTGTCCAACGACAGAATGTTCTTGTGGGAGAAATGCAGGTCGGATATATAGAATTTCATATTGTTCTCCTTTCTTGAAAATAAAAAAAAGAACGGGTGAACCCGTTCCTTGTGTGTGGTATATTGTCAATCGTCAAGCAGCCTGTCGGCGCCTGTCTTTGGCGGCTCAGGCTTAACTACAGGCGGCAGTCCTGCTGCAATAAGAATAGCGTTTTCCTTTTCCGTTCCGCCGCCGTATGCCCACAACAGCCAATCGTCTGTGGGAATTGGGCGCAGGTCGCCTCGGCATTGGAACGGAATTTCAAAATCGGAGAAATATCTTCTTATCAGTATGGGCTCCTCTCTGAGAGACAGAAAACAATGGATAAGCCCGCGGTAGTTATCGTCCCGGTAAAGCGGAACGTCTTCGGGATACGTCTTAACCTTTGCGATTACAAAGCGTCCTGTTTTTATATCGGGAACCCAGCAGGTTATTTCCCTTTCCTTTACCGGCATTTTCTTTTCGAGAATTTCGGAAAGCTTAAAGTTGGAAACAAGCCGGGTGTTTCTGAGGTAAGTGCCGTCCGGCGATGATGAATGCTTGTGTGGGTCTATTGAGTGATAGGGTATTATTGCAAGTGCTCTGAGTTCCTCTTTGCTCATCGCCAAAAGTTCGGATAAGGTATAATTCTTCTGCATCATAAGCTGCTGCCCCCTGAATGTTTTTACTTATTATACAATATTTCTTCGGAGAATGCAAGCAGTGAATGTGACGGTAGGAGGTGTGAGGGGCGGCAGATTTCATCTGACGTAGAAGGACTGAGGACAGAAACCCACAACTCCTTTTCTCTTGTCTTTGAGATTTGCATACAAATATGAAGCAGAAGGTCTACTGTGATTGCGGAAATCGCTCTGATGTCGCAGCCGCTTATAACAAGTGCAGTAAAATAGAAATTAAAAATCTTATGCGTTTGCTCTTTTGTCAGCCGCAAATGTTTGCAAAAATTGTAGAGCTTTCGTGGTGTTATTATTTTCATAAGTTCCTTTCTTACCGGTGGTTCTTCAGCCACTCCTGAACATACCAGAGCTGACCGCAGCCGCCGCCTATGTCGTCCTGTCCTGCGGGGTTGAATATGCGGGTGTTGTAGCCCTTGAGGAGAAAGGCTTGCTCGAACTGACGGATTTTTTCTAAGTTCTTAAAGCCTGCGTCTTTCATAGTTTCATCGGCGGAGCAGACAACGCTGAATGTGAAATTGAATATCACGGGAGAGAATAACGCCGATAGTCTTCTGACATCTTCCTCCGTATTATTTGTACCGTCGATACAATAATTAAGATATGGGTGCCTGCCTGTCTTACTCCACCAGATAATTCCCAAGTCTCTTATCTTTTCCAGGGAAAGCTTGCTTGTGTATGGTATCAGTCTGTTTCGCATTGCGTCGGTGGATTTGTGGATTGAGAATTGCAGTCCTACCTTGGGAATGTCCATTGAGCACTGTATCATTTTGTTGATTGCCTCCGGCTCGTCGGGGGCGATTGTTGACAGTAAAAGCTCTGCGTTTGGGTATTTACTGTGCAGAGTGCGTATTGCAGGCTCCGTTTCGCTCCAGTTCATCAGCGGTTCGCCCATACTCATAAACATAATCTGAAAGCGTTTGCCACGCTTGTCCACGTCTGATATGTTTTTATCTGAGAGAATTGTATCTATCTGACATACGATTTCTTCGGCTGTCAGATTTCTTATGAACTTGTTTCCTGTTCCGCAGAACTTACAGCCTACGGGACAACCACTCATTGTAGAACAGCAGATTACTGTCCTGTCGTAAAAATCGTTATACTTATATAATACCGCCTCGGCTACCATATCACTTGTAGTGAAAACGTATTTCCATACGTTGCCCTCAGAACTTTCAAAAACTTTGTAATCCACTGTGTACTCCTTTTTATTGTTGATTATCGAAGAAAGATTTGTATTCTCTTTCGTTGTCGTCGATTTTGCCTGCGAACATACCGTCGACCCAACAGAATCTATCCTCTTCTATTAGGTATTGATCATTATGTATTCCAGATATAGTGACAATTTGACCGCACCAGTCGAGCATTTCATCTACAACGTAGTTGGTGACGTGTGTACTTTCCATAGAATAGGGCTCGTCAACTATTAAATCAGAGCGGACAAAGACTTTATCGCCGGGTTTGTATTTTGTTTCCATGATTATTTACCTCCTGAAAAATCAAAGAATGATTTGTAGGGTTTGCTTTCTTCTGTGTCGTTAGCCCTGCCCACAAACATTCCGTCTGTCCATCTATAGTCGCCTTCTTTTATATAGTACTGTCCCGACCCCGACAAATCCTCTATAGTAACGACCGTACCGCAAAGCTCCAGCATTTCGTACGTTACTATATTACCATTTTCTGAATCGTCTTCCATAAAATAGTGTTCGCCCTTGACAAGGTCGGAGCGCACAAGGACTTTATCGCCGACGTTATACTTTGACATTTCTAAACACCTCCGATATAATCATAGAATGAGGTAAAGTCGCCTGTTATATCTTCGGCTTTACCTTCAAACATTTCGTCTGTCCAGCGGTAAGGGGACAGCTCGGATATTACATACTGCCCGTAATATATTCCTTCAATTGTAACAACACGTCCTTTTTGTTTAGCCATTTCATCATTCGGACAGTTCCAGCCCAATGATTGGCTCATATTATATCGGCGACCTACGGTAAGGTCTTGGCGGACGACTACCATATCTCCGGGCTTATACTTTGTGGTGTTGATTGTCTTCCTCCTCCTTCTTGTAATCGTAGAATGACTTGTAATTCTTGTCGGAATTATCCGTTTGCCAGCTGCAATTAAATTTAAGTTTCGCAGAATATATATTATAAAGGCATCTGATTTCTTCGAGTGTTTCACTGATTCTTATCGCATTCATTGTATTGTACCTTATTGATATAGGAGAAGAAGGAGCTGTATTCCCTGTCGCAATCTTCTTCGAACACTACGTCAACATAATACTCCTCTCCAAGCCATTCGAAATACCATTCTCCCTCCAGGTTTCCTCTGTGGGTTATACAGACACGGCTGTCCCTGAACATATAAAGATCGCCTTTTGTATATGCTTTTTCGAACTCGGAACAGATAAATTCAATAGATACTATAGCGCCGTCGGAAAATCTTACCGTGTACGAATATATCCCATAGGGAATCTTATCATATTTACTGCATAATTCTTCATCCGAAAGAAGAAGTAAGTCCCTGTACAGCTCTGCTTCCTCCTTTGGAATTACTATCTTTGCTCACATAGTGTTGTTTCTCCCGTTTTAAAATAGAGGTTTTAATCTTCGTCCTCGTCTTGTGTTCTCTCCCACTCTGTGTAAGCATCATTAATCAATAATGTAACCTGGCATTTTTCGCACTCGTCGTTTTCGCAAAAAGCACAGAGTTTATTTCTTGCTTTTAACAAATCGTCTAACTATTCTCTATTCATAAGTACTCCTTTCAGCTTCATAAAACATCTATTCCTCTGTTTTGTAATTCTACTTTATATGCCTTTGCGCGGTTTTCTGAGCTTATTCCTAAATCACTTGAATAACTCGTTCCTACACGAAAACAAGTCAAAGCGTCTGCTTTGAATTTAGTATAAAGGATGTATAAGTTTGCGTCGGAAATGTTCTTCACATCATTATTTTGTTCTTTCATAGCCGCATTAAAAGCCTCTATACTACATTCTTTATAATTCAACATAACAAAAATCCTCCCACCCATTAACAAATATCCCAAGAGTCATCACATTCAACGAGGCACTCAAGCTCGTACCAAATCTGGTACGAGATTTCTTTAATTTCAGGATGTTCTTTTATACAGCCCCATATAGTCTTTGTTTCTTCGACTGTGAATGTATGATGATTACCATAAGGGTCATTGAACCATATCACCAAAGTTTCATTTGTGCCCTCAGGAAACAGATATTTTGGCTTGTCTGAATTATCTGAACTCATAGCACCAAACCACCACTGTATAGAACCTTCGGGAGTTTTCGCCTCTCTTTCTTTGAGGTGTTCTGTTTTTATGCCACCAAATACGGCAGCTACATTTGTAAATTCTTCATCAAAACGAGGGTAACTTGCACTTCCTGCGTACCGATAATCCATTCCCATAATTAGTTGATTCCTTTCTCTAAATATCTAATTATCTTTCCTTTTGCCTTTGCATACTTGATTTCAGCGTTTGTTGAATTACCGATATATCCATTCTTGTTAATCACAAAAATTTCATCTGCCATATCAATTTTTCTCTTGTGCATATCATCAAGCATCTCTTTCGTTCCGTCAACCCAAACTTCGTCGTCACCCGAATGCCCGAAAAGACCAACGGAAATAACAATGTAACCTTTAAGAGTTAGTTCTTTTTGTACGTCCAAAAACTCATCTTTGAATCTGGTGCTACCACACAAAGTTATTACTTTATAATTGCCAACCATTATATATTCCTCGCGAAAAATGTACGTCAAATGAATTGTATATGACATCACAGCAGTTACATTTTCTTCTCATTGTTCTTCCTTTCAGAATAAAGGTTTTTCGTTAGAATTCTCAAGACGGTTTGCTATCTCGGCTTTGCCGATACGCTGGCTTGCGGGCTGGGCGTCGTCGATTGATATAAGCATTTCAAGCAGGACGTAGCCCTCACTTGGACAGCTTGTGCCTATCCGCTTTACTATCTGCCAGCCGTCGATAACATAAATGCCGTTGTCAATACCTTCTGCCCATTCTTCGGTTTCCTTTACTCCCGACTCAACACCTATGCTGAGTCCGTCGCCGCCAAGGTAGTTGGCTACCACCTGGCAGAACCTTGCTATTCCGTAGCCGTCTGCACCCCTGCCACCAAAGGGGCGGAAGCTTCTTAACTCGCAATACTTCAGGAAAGCAGTCACGCTGTCTATGCCGCCGTTCCAATGGAGATATACTCCTATGCCCTCGCCAACGGGTTTTATAATTGCTCTGTTTCCCATAGTAGTCCTCCTTAATTCATACTGATTTCTGTCTTATCGTAACGGATACGGTGCGTCCAGATTGCAAAGCGTAATCCGTAGCCGCCGCTATCGTTTCGGGTTATTTCAAAATAGCTGATTGTGGCAATCCTGCCGATTATTTCATCGGGATTTTGCCAGAAAGAAATGCGTTCCTCGTCCGAAAAACCGCTTCCGCACTCGCAGCGCCAGAGCTTACCCTTGTAGATAAACTCTACTATAATTCCGCCGAGCCTGCCCTTGTTTCTGCCTGTTCCCTCGTACACATCAACTATCCGAAGGTCGGCGTCCTGCATAACCTTTACTTTAAGCAGGCTGCTTGTCCGCCTGAACTCGTAGGGCTTGTCGTTAAGGTTTATCATTATTCCTTCCTTTTTCTTTTCTCTCATCTTGTCAAGCCAGTAAACAATCATTTCTTTGTCGCTTCCGCAGTAAAGAACAGGAAGGGTTTCAATATGATAACATTTGTTCTTCCTACAGAAATCGGATATTATAGCCAGCATTTGTCTGCGATAAGAGTATTTCCTATATGATTTCTTTCTCGCGAAATCGTAATAAGGAAGGATGTCGAATATCTCGTATTTAAGCCCTGTCTTCTCACCTTTTCTCCTTGCAATTTTGCTCACAAGCTTATAATTTTCTTCGGAAGATATTTCAGAACAGTTAAGCGCAACAAGCTCTCCGTCAAGGAATAATCTGCCTATGCAGTAAGTGTCGCAGAAATCTCTGAGGTCTTTCTCAACCTCGGTAAGTCCTGTTACCGGCTGACCCTGTCTTGAAAAGAATTCTATCTTTCCGTCGTGAATCAGGGTTATAAGGCGAAAGCCGTCAAGCTTTTCTGTCAGGGTAAAATCTCCCTCGACTTTTTCGGGACAATCAAAATATTTCTCGGCAAGCATTACGCCGAAAACCGTAATCAGATTATATCCGAGAGCAGAGTTTACTGTCTTTGCATCCACTCCGAGGCGGAGGCTTTTTGTGATAAGACTCTCGTAAAAGACTCTGTCTTCTCCCTGTCCGGAGAGAAAGGACTGTATCTCGCATATATCCGTATCTGTTCCTGTATTATGCTCCGATAGGTAGGATGTAACATCGGGTACAAAGCGGCTGTTCGGGGTAAGAACAGAGGGGGTTTTACCCGATATTTCCTTATGTATTTTCTTGGTGCTTATGCCGGTGACAATATCTGGTGACAGCAGAAAACGAAGTGCAGAAATAAAATCCTCATTATCCTTATTGGCTAAGATAAGCTTCTGCTTTTCAAGGCGGGAGCTTTCCTTTGCAATAGCGGCAAAAATATTCTTTAGTATAATTATACAGCTCCTTTCGCTCATTATTTTTTTGTTCACTTCTGAATTATGTGTGTCTTCC
>JBJERM010000206.1:0-4166 GCA_051882315.1 Ruminiclostridium sp. | reverse complement strand
CTTCAAGATTATATCGTTCTTCAATGCTGGACTTAATATCATTAAGATAATTGATAGTTTGTTCTTGACGAGTTTCTTCGATGTCAAGGTCGTAATCATCTATTTCTTTAAGGTACTCGGCAAGTTTTGCGGGATTGTACCATGATGAGTCTTTATTTCCATAAGTGTCAGTGACGAGGTTTCGATAATATTCACTGTACTGCTTTCTCAGCTCAATATTATTTTTATCTTCTTCGTCCGTTTCGTCGTAATCGTACTTATCCTTCCATTCTTTGAGTTTGCCTTTTATAACGTCTTCGGGGTCAACAACAGCTTCTGTTACAAAAGTAATGGGGATGATGAATTCTCCGTTTTCGTCTGTATATTTCTTACGGATTGCATTAACAGAACCTATGTACTCGTCGGTCATAATTAATCCGCGATCGTACATATCTTTGAGAACTTCAAGCTCCGAGTCAGCTATCTTAGAGATTGCTTCCTTATATTGTGTCGGACTTTGGTGTTCAGAGTCCACACCAAAATACATAGATTTTGCAAGCTCGGCGGCTGCTTTATTTCTCGCTTGAATTGACTTTATATCGGTGGGGTCATAACCATTCTGGTTCTCCCACTTAGACATTCGAGTATCATAAAGCGCATCCCAATCAACATCATTCAGAAGTTTCTTTCTCTGTGCAGTAATCTCCGGGTCTTCACTGCCGTCGGGATAATACTGGTCGATAAGGGCGACTCTCTTTTTGAGATATTCCTCGTAGTCGTAAAGACCACGGTCATATTTATCCTTAAGGTCGTCGAGTAGAGTTTCGAACTCTGTGTTCTTAGTATCATTTTTGGTTTTGTCATCTATACTAACATTCAGAATCTCATCTGCTGCCACAGTATTTTCTGCTATGATTTTGTTAAGTTCTGTAGTTTTTTCAATAAACTTTCTATAATCATCTGCTGAGTTGACAATACCGTATGACATCTGCTTCTGAGCTAATTCAAGCTTTGCGGCAGCTGCTGCGTTAAGATAGTGCTGAGCCGCAAGTTCCTTGAGTTTCTGAATATTTACAACGATCTTGCCGTTCTGATACTCAATACACTCTGAGTATTCGTCACCAAGGCTGAGAAGCTCATTGTATGTACTTGTCGTAACGCTGCCGCTATCGTCCATTTCTCCCATAGCGGCAGAAATAACTTTGATTTTATTTTTCAAATCTTCGGCAATCTCTGATAAGGACATTATCTGACTGTCGTCGTCAAATGGTTGGTTATTCGGATTATTCTTGAAATCTTCTATGGCTTTAGACAAAGTTTCGAGGTCGCCGTTGAATAGACTATTGTCAAGTCTGGGAATAATGGCTAAATCTTCTTTGGAAAGGGAGTTTAGCCAGGATGCTTCTGTATCGCTGATGCTGTCTCCGACAATTTGATTAATATATGGCAAAGCTTTTTCATAAGCGCTGAATCCATAGACTTTTAACACATTGCCTATTTCAGTATCGAGTACATCACTTAACCCTCGGTAGTCACCACTTGCTTTAATCTCTTCAAATAGCTCGTTTCGCCCGTTTATATATTCGGTTAGATTATCGGGATTAAGGTCAAATTTGCCGTCTGTTGCTCTGAGTAATATTACTCCATTGTAATACCCCTGTACTTCTGTTGTATATGAGGATAAAGCGTTTTTTAAGTCATTTAGCTTTAGATTGAGCTGTTTATAGAAACCGATGTTTTCGGCTTCTTTGCCATAATATTCGTATATGGCATTCCTCAATTTTAATGTATTTTCGTAATACTCTTTAATACTATTGAGAGCTTCGTAACTAAAGTTTCCTCTTATTATGTCAGAAGCGTATTCGGTCGGAGCTAACGTACTTACTTCAAATGATCCGTTGGGATTGGAAATAAGAGTTATGTTGTCAGCGTTATTTTTGCTGTAATCCGTTAAAAAGTCATATAAAGAAACTTTCCCTTGCTTACTGTTTTCGTACTGGGTTCTATCGCTCATTCTCCAATAAACAGAACCCCCATCAACGCTCTTTTTACCTTCGTTAAACAACGCCTCTGAACTTAATGCAAGCCCGGAACTTTGATCGGCAAGATTAGATAAGATTGTATCTCTCATCTTGGAGTTAATCTCTTTAGACAATTCTCCATAGTCTCCGATTAATCCCTGAACTTCTTCTCGCTCCATACCAAGCGCGTCGGTGAGGTTGTATGTTGCTTGGATATATTCATCTTTTGTTTTTGTACCTTGCCGATATGCGTTGTATGTTTCCTGTAGTGTCAGATAAGACTCAGATAAATTCTCTGTTTCTTCTCTCGCTTCATCAGCTGCTTCTTTTATAGCTGCCTTAGCTTCTTCGGCTTTATTTACAAAGTATTGTATCGCAGAAGTGATAACCGTAATACCTAATGTGATACCGGCGCTTATCAACGTACCCTTTAAACCTGTCCAGATTTTACTCCATTTACCAGACTGATTTGAAGCGTTGCTTGCACTTTTAGCCCAATCATCAATGTAAACCTTGGACATTTTTATCTTGTCGTTTACATCGGGGATATAATCAACCAACTCTGGTAACGTTGCCGCAAAAGCCCTTGCACTTTCATTTGCGTTTGCTAAAGAGCCACTACCAAATAATTCAATTTTGTTTAAATCCTTTAAGTCAATTAGCCCGTCATACACATTTCTGAGGCTATCAGCATAGTCGTACAACATACTCTTTTGGGTACCACGAACACTGCTTTCGCTGCCAAATATACCTATAAGATTATTCTTCCACGCTGTAAAAGCACCGTTTGATTTTGTGATGTCTGATACTACCTTAGATATTATGCTACCGCTTATAAGCCCAGTGATAATACCGTTATTTCCAAGTTCATCAACTATGTCAACTGTACTCTTTAAGACATCAAGTACCGTCTTAACGACTTCTTCGTCTAAAAAGTCCATGGACAGCTTTTCAAAAGACCTTTCAAGGTTCTGGGCGTGCCCCTCAATACTTTCGAGGTATTTGTCATTTTCTTCTAAGGCGGAACCCTCTGCGCCCATTGAGGTTTCTATAACGCGCTTTGCTTCATCGAAGTTTGTAATAATAGATGCAATAATGTTAGCTTGTCTTTTACCACCAAGCTTCTCAAGAATGTTGGCTTGCGTTACATCAGACAGTCTATCCCATACATCCGCAAGTTCCTCATACACTTGGTATGTAGACTTAAAAGTCTCAGAATCCAGCATTATATCTACACCTGAAAGGGATAATAATTCCTCCCTAAGTTTAGATACACTGTCAGCCATACCATCTGTTTCGATGCCTGCTTCTTCAGCCTCGGTTTTTGCTGCACGCAAAAACATCGATGAAGTCTTTAATGCTGTACCGACGGTGTCAGGGTCTTGAATTACATTGTTGCCGGCTGTAACAAGAGCAATAGACTCGTCAAGTGTATTGTTGGCTGAGGCTAACGCGGCGGCAGAACGCCTGAGAGCTTCGCCTACGCCCGCTGAATCAATCGCGAATTTGTTACCCACTTCATTAAATTTATCAACGATAAACATAGCCTCGTCCGACTCAATGCCGAAGGCTTTCATAGTTGAGATTATCGACTCAGATGCTGTGCTTATATCTTCAATACCGTCGCCTACATTTTTATAGACAATTGCGGCTTCCGCTAACTTAGTCGCGTCACCGATGTTATAACCAAGTCTTGAAAAATCCGCGACAGCGTTAATAGTGTCTGAAATAGTACCGCCAACCGTATCTGCTACGCTTTTTGCCGTTTTTCCAAAACTTTCGTACTGAGCCTCTGTTAACTCTGTAACCTTTTTAAGTTCTGTCATAGCAGCATCGATGTCCTTAACCTTTTCGTAAACGTTACGCAAGGTATTAACAGCAGTACCTATCATTGCTGTTGCAGAAATTGAGCCAAAGTGGTCGGTAAATAATTTCTTTATCTGCGCCCACAAAGTCTTTACTTCTGCGCCCGCAAGCTTTGTTTGTGTCTGGAGCTCAGCCAGAGCTGTGCGTAATCCCTGTGTATTGTCGAGATATTTGCCAGACAAGGTATCCTTCAGTAATGTCTGCCACTGCTGATTGAGGGCAATATTCCGTCTTATGCCACTTTCGTTTTCTTTGTAATAGCGAGTGGCTTCGGAGTATATTTTGTTGTTTTGGGTGATA
>JBJERM010000205.1:0-51113 GCA_051882315.1 Ruminiclostridium sp. | reverse complement strand
CATACATGCTGTTTTCGAGTCTGTTTCAGGCTTTACTACAACAGGCGCCAGCATACTTTCCGAGGTTGAAAGCCTGCCCAAATCAATTCTTATGTGGCGCAGCTTTACCCATTGGGTAGGCGGAATGGGCGTTCTTGTGTTTATTATGGCGTTTCTACCCCTTTCGGGCGGTCAGAATATGCACATAATGAAGGCTGAAAGCCCGGGACCCTCCGTAAGCAAGCTTGTACCAAGAGTAAAAACAACCGCACTTCTCCTTTACGCTATATATTTTGCTCTTACTCTCGCTGAATTTATTATACTTATGGCAGGCGGCATGAATGCCTTTGATTCCCTTAATACAGCCTTTGCAACCGCAGGAACCGGCGGCTTCGGCGTAAAAAACGACAGTCTTGGCAGTTACTCTCCCTATATACAGATAGTTGTAACCGTGTTTATGCTGCTGTTCTCAATAAATTTCAACTCATACTTTTTCCTTATGCGAGGAAAACTCCGTGAAGCGTTCACCACCGAGGTAAAGACTTTTCTCATTATAGTTTTTGCAGCAATCGCCACAATTTCAATAAATATTTCGGGTATGTTTGCAACATTCGGAGAGGCGGTTCGCCATTCCGCCTTTACGGTTGCCTCGGTTATCTCCACAACAGGCTTTTCAACAGCTGACTTCAACCTCTGGCCCGAGCTTTCAAGGGCAATTCTTGTTATGCTTATGTTTGTTGGTGCGTGCGCAGGCAGTACCGGCGGCGGTATTAAGGTTTCCCGAATACTTATCCTTTTCAAGAGCATGGCGAAAGAGCTGGGCTGTATGATTCACCCCAAGCAGGTAAAGAAGGTTAAAATCGACTCACACCGCATTGAGCACGACGTTGTGCGCTCGGTAAACGTTTATATGGTTTGCTATCTGCTTATTTTTATGATGTCAATCCTGCTTGTTTCCTTTGATAATCACGACCTTATAACAAGCTTTACAGCTGTTACCGCTACGATAAACAACATAGGACCGGGACTTGAGCTTGTGGGACCTACCTCGAATTTCAGCTTCTTCTCTGACCCTGTAAAAATAGTTCTTATTTTTGATATGCTTGCAGGCAGACTTGAATTGTTCCCTATGCTGCTGCTGTTCACTCCGACTACATGGAAAAAATAAGCTGAAAGGAACTTAAAATGGAACTTCCATACGAGCTTAAGCAGATTATCGAAAATGAGGCGCAGAAAATTAAAACCTCCTCACTTTCGGCGGCGGCAGAAGCTATTTCCGAAAAATACCGCAGCGAAAAGGGCGACGGGTCAAGAATTGTAACAGACAGAACTGAAACCGCCGCATACTCCGCTGTAAGAATGCCCGCAACATTCGGCGCAGTAAGCACAGCCCTTTCCTATGCAAAGGAATGTGTGGATATTGAAATACGTTCACTTATTGATGCAGGTGCAGGAACGGGCGCTGCCGCATGGGCATTTGCAGAGGTTTTTGACGAGGCGGAAAAGGTAATATGCCTTGAAAGAGAGGCGTCTATGTCCTTCTTTGGCAGGTATCTTATGGAAGAGGGCGGATTTCCTGCGGAATATTTATGGAAAAAGTTTGATATTGCTTCAGATGAGATAACAGATAAGGCAGACCTTGTAACTGCCTCATATATGCTTAACGAGCTTAATGAAAAAATCCGCATCAGAGCTGTTGAAAAGCTCTGGAACGGGGCTGAAAAAATGCTCCTTATTGTTGAACCCGGAACAATGGCTGGCTATCGGAATATAATTGCAGCACGGGACTTTCTGATTTCTGCGGGTGCAAAGATTGCAGCTCCCTGTCCTTCCAAGTGTGCCTGCCCATTGTCCGAAAACGATTGGTGCCACTTTACTGTGCGGGTGCCAAGGACAAAGCTGCACAAGTCCCTTAAAGGCGGGGACGTGCCATACGAGGACGAAAAATTCTGCTATATTGCAGCAGTACGGGTCGATGCGAAGCCCTGCAAAAACAGAATACTCCGACACCCGAAAATCGAAAGCGGAAAAATAACTCTGCGGTTTTGCAGCGGCAAGGGCATTGAGGAACGAATTATTACAAAGAAGAATGGAGATTTATTCAAGAAAGCAAGAAAAGCAGATTGCGGCGATAGTTTCTGAAAATTTGCATAAAAAAAATCCCCCAATATGGGGGAAGAGGAAAATGAATATAACAACTTGGATATATAAACAAATGCGCTTGGCACTGTTTATCGTATATAAAACCTACCGCTTTTGCGGTTCAGCTGAAATTTCGTGAAAACTAAATCGATAAGCCGAGTTTTGTCGTTGGGTGAACATCTATCTAATTCTATCGTCGCCGACAGAATTGTCTTGCTTTCGCAATGTAGCCGCCTTAATCGAAGTGCGCCGAGCAGACGCATTATTCTCCGAACCAATCGGCGTTGCATCGGATAGGGTTTACATGGCGACGGCATCTCTGCCGCCCCGGTGAGCTCTTACCTCGCCTTTCCACCCTTACCTGTAAAACAGGCGGTATATCTCTGTTGCACTTGCCCTAAGGTCGCCCTCGGCTGCCGTTAACAGCTATCCTGCTCTGTGATGCTCGGACTTTCCTCAGAAATTTCTTCCCGCGTCCACCTGATTTAGTTTACAAATAGTATAATATCACACATCAAAGTAATTGTCAATACATTTTTGAGATTTTACGGGAAATATTAACAATTTATTTTAACAGTTGCCATAATACCCCATAACATGATATAATAAAAGAAAAATCGACGTATTCCGACAGGTCGGAATGAAAGGAATTATATCGAAAATGCAAGAAAAAAACAAAAATAACGTCGCCTTGAAAATTAGAAATATTTTACTCCCTGTAAAAAAACGCCTTATAGTATCCCTGATATTTATTCTTCTCGGGGCAGGCGGACTTGTCGCCGCAAGGTGTTCTTCCGGTTTTGCTGACTTTTATGGTTTTACGATTTATCCTGTTATAGTCAATATTTTCGGAAGAATAAGCGATATTTTTCCCTTTTCCCTTGGAGAAATAATTATTATTCTGGCAGTTCTTTTCCTGCTCGCGGGAATAGTATATTTTATAGTACAGCTTATCCGCAGGAAAGGAAGGAGAAAACGCTTTCTTCTGTCCTCGGCGGCCACTCTGCTTACTGCTCTTTCAACAGTACTGTTCGTTTTTACATACAGCTGCGGAATAAACTACCAACGCAAGCCCTTTTCTGCTTTTTCTGGACTTACCGTTGAGAAATACTCTAAGGAGCAGGTCTGCGAGGTTCTGATGTATGTAATCGGCGAGGTAAACCGCCTGTCGGAGGAAGTGGAGCTTGATGAAAACGGACTTTGCATTGTTCCCGACGATATTACAAAACGAGCCAGCGCAGCTATGAACAGGCTTGCCGAAAGCTATCCTGCACTAAAATCATATTACCCCGACGCAAAGCCCGTTATGATGTCAGAGTTTATGTGCTACGGTCAGATTGTTGGAATTTTCTCATCATTTTCAATGGAAGCCAACTACAACACAATGGACACAACGGAAAATATGGGGCATACGATTTGCCACGAGCTTTCACACATGTCGGGATTTATGCGGGAGGACGAGGCTAACTTTATTTCATATCTTGCCTGCCGTGACAGCGGGGATACATACCTTGCTTACAGCGGAAGCTTTGCAGCAATGATATATCTTCTTAACGCCTATTACCCCGAGGCGAGCATCGAGGAATACGCTTTCGTTTATTCTCTTATTCCGGAATGTGCAAGAATACAAAATCAGGAAAGAGCGGTTTTCTGGGATAAATACGATACAGATTTTGGAGAAGCGGCGGAGGCTATCAACGACGTTTACCTTAAAATTAACGACCAGACGGACGGAACAAAGAGCTACGGCAGAGTTGTGGACCTGCTGATTGCAGATTACTATAAGAATATAAAGAATTAAGAGTATTTGCGATATACTGCACAAAAATTTTTGAATTATGTGTTTACAAATGTCGAAAAATATAGTATAATGGTTTAAGAAATCGTAATGCGAAAGGACTGGTAATGTTGAAGTACAGCTTTTTAAGAAAATATATAGGCGCAGCAGTTGCTGTTTCCCTTGCTTTAGGAATGACTTTTAGTGCAGCAGCATGGAACGAAAGCCCTCTTGAAACCACCGCCGAGGAAACAACCTCCGAAGAGGCTACTTCCCCTACTGAAGACGATGTTTCTGCCGAGGATGATATAATCATAGTTGAAGAAGAAGAAGAGGAGGAAAACGTTCCCACGGAAGAAGACGATTCTGAGGCAGAAAATACTGCTCCTCCGACAACAGAAGCGCCTGAAGAAACAACTGCGGTACAGGAACCGGTCACTGAACAGACTGCTGCTCCAACATATACAGCAATAACCGAAAAGCAGATTTATGCTTTACAGACCATAAATATAAGAAAGGGACCCAGCACAGATTTTGACATTCTCGGCGTACTTCCTGCAAATGAAGGAATAACCGCAAAGGGCACAAGCGGCGAATGGTATGCTGTAACCTACTACGGCGGCACTGGATATATCTTAGCTTCCCTTACCTCTGATACCCCTCCCCTCACCTCCCAGGCAACAACAGCCGCTCCCGAAACAGAAACGCCTGTCGAAGAGTCGGAAGAAACAACCCTCCCTCCTGTGGTAGTTGAACCTGATGAGACTTTTCCTTCTACCACCGAACCCACTGTAACAACCTCAGAAGAAACTAAAGAAACAGATAAGGAAGATAGCCCTGCAGGTACGGTAAGCACTGACGATAACAGCAAAGGCGGCGGAATTCAGGCTCTTCTGATTGCCTTTGGAAGTGCAGTTGCAGCATTCCTGCTTATCGGCGTTGTTCCGATTGTAATTCATAAGATTTATCACAAGAAGCTTTACCAGTATTAAAACTTTAAGCCATTTCCGATTGATTTTCGGAAGTGGCTTTGTTCTTACACATTGACTTTTGGCTAAGGAGCAAAATTGAATGATTTTATATCACGGCAGCAATATAATCGGATTAAATCAACTAAAGCCTATGCAGGCAGACCACGATAGACCTTATGTTTATCTCACTACAATAGAAGCAGTAGCAGCATTGTACCTTTGCAATGCTGTTGAAAAGCCGTACTATTGGTTTCCATACGGGTTTGATGAAAGCGGGGATATACCGATTTATCATGAGTTATATCCTGATGCGCTTCGGCAGGTATCAGAGGGCAAAAGCGGCTGCATTTATGTTGTAAATGCCAACGAGGAGCAGTATATCCCTTTTAAGAATATCCCATACGCAAGACTTGGTACTGCTACTCTTGATGTTATAGACTGCATTGAAGTTCCGAATGCCTATGACATGCTACAAGAATATATCCGTACCGGAAAGCTGAAAATCAGCAGATATGAAGATAAATCAAAAGAACAGCTTGAATGGTGGTATTCTACCGTTGCAGACTATATGGCTGAGAAAAATATGATAGAAAATCCAGATTGCTCATACGCAGAATTTGTAAAAATGAATTTGCCTTATGCATGGGAATTATATCTGAAAAAAAGCGGAAATTGCTGAACTACAACTTAATTCATACTACACAAAAACTCCCGGAACAAAACAGTTCCGGGAGCTTTGCTATCTGCACAAAAGAATCAAACCATAGAGGCTTCCCAGCAGTCGGGAGCTTCAAGACCGAACATCTTAACGATTGTAGGAGCTACGTTTGCAAGGCCATAATTGCCCTCCTTGATAACGTACTTGTTCTCCTTATCGTAGATGATGAAAGGAACAGGATTGAGGGAGTGAGCGGTTCTTACCGCAACCTCGCCCTTCGTGTTCTTTTCAAGCATTTCGTCTGCATTACCGTGGTCTGCGGTAACAACGAGGGTAACGCCGTATTCGTCGCAAACCTTGATAAGACGAGCAAGACCAATATCAACCGACTCAACGCCGATTATTGTAGCCGCCATACTGCCTGTGTGGCCAACCATATCGCCGTTGGGGAAGTTGCAGCGCAGGAAGTCGTACTTCTGGGACTTGATTGCTTCAATAAGGTCGTCGGTAATGTCTGCGGACTTCATCCAGGGGCGCTGGTCGAAGCTTACATTGTCGGAGGGGATTTCCTTGAAGGTTTCAAGCTCCTCGCTGAACTTTCCGCTTCTGTTTCCGTTCCAGAAGTAGGTAACATGACCGTATTTCTGAGTCTCGGAAACTGCGTACTGGTTGTAGCCGGCTTTTACAAGAACCTCGGAGAGGGTGTTTGTAATCTCGGGAGGATTTACAAGGTACTTTTCGGGCAGCTTCAGGTCGCCGTCGTACTGGAGCATACCTGCAAATACAACGTCCGGCTTTGCGCCTCTGTCAAAATAGGTGAACTCCTCGTTATCGAATGCCATAGAAAGCTCGATTGCTCTGTCGCCGCGGAAATTGTAGAGAATTACACTGTCTTTGTCCTTGATTTTGCCAACAGGCTCGCCGTTTTCAACAATTACAAATGCAGGAAGGTCCTGATCGATAATTCCCTCGTTTTCGCTGCGGTAGGTTTCAACCGCTTCAAGAGCGGAAGCAAACTGTCTTCCCTCTCCCTTAACGTGGGTGTTCCAACCCCGCTCAACCATTCCCCAGTCAGCCTGGTAACGGTCCATTGTAATCTTCATACGTCCGCCGCCGCTGGCAATTCTGCCGTCAAAGCTGCCGTCGTTAAGCTCCTTGAGGAAATCCTCAAGCTGCTGGATATAAACGGGAGCGGAGGTTGCAGGAACGTCTCTTCCGTCAAGAAGAATATGAACTCTCGCCTTCTTTACGCCCTCTTTCTTTGCTTCTGCAAGCATCTTGAAAAGGTGGCTGATGTTTGAATGAACATTACCGTCGGAAAGAAGTCCGATAAAATGAAGAGTGGAGTCGTTGGACTTAACGTTGTTCACAACGTCCTGCCAAGTCTCAGAGCTGTACATTTTTCCGCTTTCAATAGACTCATTCACAAGCTTTGCACCTTGTGAATAAACCTGACCGCAGCCGAGAGCGTTGTGTCCAACCTCGGAGTTGCCCATATCGTCGTCGCTGGGAAGTCCTACGGCGCCGCCGTGAGCCTTTAAGCGAGTCATAGGACATTCAGCCATAAGCTTGTCTAAAGTAGGAGTATTAGCTTCTGTAACAGCGTCGCCAAGACCTGTCTTAGAGAAGCCGATACCGTCCATAACTACAAGTAAAATAGGTTTTTTAGCTTTCATCTGCAAAAATTCCTTTCCAATCAGCCGTTTTCGGCTGCATTGATGATTGTTGTAAAGTCGGCAGCCTTAAGAGAAGCGCCGCCGATAAGTCCGCCGTCAACGTTGGGCTTTGAAACAAGCTCAGCTGCGTTCTTAGCGTTCATAGAGCCACCGTACTGGATTGTAACAGCCTCAGCAACTGCCTTTCCGTAAAGCTTTTCTACGGTTGCACGGATAAATGCACAAACCTCTTCTGCCTGCTCAGCAGTAGCAGTCTTGCCGGTGCCGATTGCCCAAACGGGTTCATAAGCGATAACGCACTTAGCGAAATCCTCTGCGGAAATTCCGAAGAAGTCAAGCTTAATCTGACGAGCGATAACTTCCTCTGTAATTCCACATTCTCTTTCCCAGAGAAGCTCGCCTACGCAAACGATAGGCTTTAAGCCAGCTGCAAGAGCAGCCTTTGTTCTCTTGTTAACGGTTTCATCGGTTTCAGCAAAGTACTGTCTTCTTTCGCTGTGACCGAGAACAACATATTCAACGCCCATTTCAGCCAGCATAACAGCGGAAATTTCGCCTGTAAAGGCACCGCTCTTTTCAAAGTGGCAGTTTTCAGCGCCGATTTTGATATTTGTTCCTGCTGTTGCAGCAAGAGCAGTTTCAAGGTTTGTAAAAGGTACGCAAGCTACGATTTCAACGCTCTTAACGTCCTTAACCATAGGTGCAAGCTCCTCTAAAAGAGCCTTAGCCTCAGGACGGGTCTTGTTCATTTTCCAGTTGCCGGCAATTATTGCCTTTCTTGCTGTCTTGTTCATTTTAATTCTCCTTAAAATTATTTTTGTAAAACGCTATCATTTCCTGCACGCTTATTCCGTCAATCGTCATTCCGTCCAGCTTGCAGCAATCGATTGCGGTACCTGAAAGGTCGCAGCCGTTAATTGCCGCACTTGAAAGCTTGCATCCATCTATTGCCGCCGCTGAAAGGTCGCAGTCGTTAATTGCCGCGCTTGAAAGCTTGCATCCATCTATTGCCGCCGCTGAAAGGTCGCAGTCGGAAAAAACGCGTCGCCCAGATTGCAGCGTGAAAATCCTGCTTCACGAATATCGCTTTCAGAAAAACCTGTGCCCGAGAATTTACTTCTCGTAAAGGAAGAACCGCTGATATCGCACTCCCCCGCCTTAAAGCAGAGTCTGCTGCGTTCTGCACGAAGGCTGTCGCAGTTACATTCACTTATAAGCGATATTTTTTGGTTAATGATATCCATATTTTAAACCTCAAAGAACAGGGCGGAGTCTCCCCCGCCCTGCTGCGTGAAATTACTTATCCTGGATTACTGCAATACCGGGAAGAACCTTACCCTCAAGGTATTCGAGAGAAGCGCCGCCGCCTGTTGAGATGTGGCTCATCTTGTCGGAGAAGCCAAGCTGTACAACAGCTGCTGCGGAGTCGCCGCCGCCGATGATTGTTGTAGCGTCTGCCTCAGCAAGTGCCTTAGCAACTGCGATTGTACCCTTTGCAAGAGTGGGGTTCTCAAATACGCCCATAGGTCCGTTCCAAACAACGGTCTTTGCGCTCTTAGCAGCGTCAGCAAAGAGTTCCTGTGTCTTTACGCCGATGTCAAGACCCATCATATCAGCGGGAATCTTATCAGAGTCAACAACGGATACTTCGATAGGTCCGTCGATGGGGTCGGGGAAAGACTTAGCGATTGTTGTATCAATAGGAAGAAGAAGCTTCTTACCGAGCTTTTCAGCCTTTTCAATCATTTCCTTGCAGTAGTCAATCTTCTCGTCGTCAACAAGAGAAGTACCAACCTCATAACCCTTTGCCTTTAAGAAGGTATAAGCCATACCGCCGCCGATGATAAGCGTGTCGCACTTTTCAAGAAGGTTGGAGATAACGTTGAGCTTGTCAGCAACCTTAGCGCCGCCGAGAATAGCAACGAAGGGTCTAACAGGGTTTTCAACAGCGTTTCCGAGGAATTCGATTTCCTTGTTCATAAGGTAGCCGACTGCTGTTTCCTTAACGAACTTGGTAACGCCTGCTGTGGAAGCGTGAGCACGGTGTGCGGAGCCGAAAGCGTCCATTACAAAGAACTCGTTGTCAACAAGGTCAGCAAGCTCCTTTGCAAATTCTTCGCCGTTCTTGGTTTCCTCTGCACCACGGAAACGTGTGTTCTCCAGAACAACGATTTCGCCGTCCTTCATTTCAGCAACAGCCTTCTTGGCGTTTTCACCTACAACTGTATCATCCTTGGCAAAGGTAACCTTTGTGTTTACAAGCTCAGCAAGTCTTGCAGCTGCAGCAGCAAGGGAGAACTTGTCCTCGGGACCGTTCTTCGGCTTGCCGAGATGTGAACAAAGAACAATCTTTGCACCGTTTTCAACAAGCTTGTTGATTGTGGGGAGAGCAGCAACGATTCTGTTGTCGTTTGTGATTTTTCCGTCCTTCATAGGAACGTTGAAATCAACACGAACAAGAACCTTCTTGCCCTTAACCTGTAAATCTTCTACGTTCTTCTTGTTTAATTTGCTCATTTCAATAACTTCCTTTCGGTTTATTACGCAATTTCCATTGCAAATTTACAACATAATAATTGTAACAGATTTTCCTGAATTTTTCAATAGGAAAAGTAAAAATTTTTGTTAATTTTTTGTTTATTGCATTAGAAATTTACAAAACACTTATAAAATGCCAATTTCAATGAATTTATTCTCAAGAATTTCCGCCGCAAGCTGAACAATATCGCAGCATGGCCGCTTCTGATAGTATTCTTCTGTTCTTTGGGCAGGAATATGCGTGCCCTCGGGCTTTTCAAGTCCTAAAAGCTCCCTGCAGACAATACTTCCGTTCTCCTGCCTGAATTTTCCTGCCAGCTCCTGAACGACTGCGTAGGTCTGCTTCTTTTCCTCATAGTCTCTTGCACCGTAATATCCGTTCACAAGTCCGTAAACCGTGAACATTCCGGTAACTGCTCCGCAGACCTCTCTCATTCTTCCCATTCCTCCGCCAAAGCAGGAACCAAGCTTTGCTCCTGTCTTTTCGTCAAGTCCGGTTAAATCAGAGAAAGCGATAATAACCGCCTGTGAGCAGTTATATCCGCTGCAAAACAGCTCCTTTGCCCTTTCGCCTCTATCGCTCATATAGCCGCCTCCTTTCCATATAAAAATGTTCATATAAATCCAACAAGTGAACATCGCTGATTTTCTGTAATAATTATATAACTTTTTCCGAATTATGTCAATAAATCCACAGTATTTGCTGTTAATTTGAATTTTGGTATTGCAAAATCAGGAAAAATGTTATATAATAGTTGTATCTTTTGATTTCAGTTACGAAAGGAACATAAAAATGGCAGACAATAAAAAAATGGTAAGCGCTATTACCTCAATGGACGAGGACTTTGCGCAGTGGTATACCGATATATGCAAGAAGGCTGAGCTTGTTGAATACACAAGCGTTAAGGGCTGTATGGTAATCCGTCCCTACGGCTATGCAATATGGGAAAATATACAGCGTATTCTCGACGGAATGTTCAAGGCAACAGGTCACGAGAACGTTTGTATGCCTATGTTTATCCCCGAAAGCCTGCTCCAGAAGGAAAAGGACCACGTTGAGGGCTTTGCTCCCGAGGTTGCATGGGTAACACAGGGAGGAAACGAGAAGCTTGAAGACAGGCTTTGCGTACGCCCCACCTCCGAAACCCTTTTCTGCGAGCATTACGCAAATATAGTTCATTCTTACAGAGACTTACCCAAGCTCTATAACCAGTGGGTAAGCGTTGTACGCTGGGAAAAGACTACAAGACCCTTTCTCCGTTCAAGAGAGTTCCTCTGGCAGGAGGGTCACACAATCCACGCAACAGCGGAAGAGGCTATCGAAGAAACAGAGAAAATGCTTAACGTTTATGCAAAATTCTGCGAGGAATCCCTTGCTATGCCCGTAATTAAGGGCAAGAAAACCGAAAGCGATAAGTTCGCCGGTGCAGTTTCAACCTACGCTATTGAAGCGCTTATGCACGACGGTAAGGCTTTGCAGGCAGGTACCTCCCACTATTTCGGCGACGGCTTTGCAAAGGCGTTTGACATTCAGTATTCAAGCAAGGAAAACAAGCTTACCTACCCCCATCAGACCAGTTGGGGCGTTACAACCCGTCTTATCGGCGCAATTATTATGACCCACGGCGACAACAGCGGTCTTGTTCTTCCCCCTGCTGTTGCTCCAATACAGGCGGTTATTATCCCGATTGCACAGCATAAGGAGGGCGTTCTTGAAAAGGCGGCTGAGCTTAAGGAACGACTGCTTGCGGCAGGTATCAGAGTAAAGCTTGACGACAGCGAAAATTCGCCCGGCTGGAAGTTCTCCGAGTACGAAATGAAGGGCGTTCCGGTAAGAGTTGAAGTCGGACCAAAGGATATTGAAAGCAACCAGTGCGTTCTTGTTACCCGTCATAACGGCGAAAAGACTTTCGTTTCCCTTGACGAGCTTGAAACCGCAGTCAATGCAAAGCTTAAAGAGGTTCACGATGGAATTTACCAGAAAGCGCTTGAAAATCGTGAAAGACGCACCTACGCCTGCACCTCAATCGACGAAATCAACAAGGTTCTCAACGAAAAGGGCGATGGCTTTGTTAAGGCAATGTGGTGCGGCGACGAAGCCTGCGAGGACGAGGTCAAGGAGAAAACCGGCGTTGGTTCAAGATGTATTCCCCTTGAACAGGAACACCTCAGCGACACCTGCGTATGCTGCGGAAAGCCTGCAAAGTACGAGGTTTACTGGGGCAAAGCGTATTAATAATTATCGCCGTGCGGCGAAGTGCTGTCAGGGCATTTTCCGCACGGCTTTTACTTTTTTGAAAGGAAAACTGTATTATGAATAACATTACCGCCGAAATTCAAATGATGAAGGCTATTAATTTTGCTATGCAGCAGAATTACATACCCGTTATCAGAAGCATTAAAATCACCAACAGCGGCGACAGCGACGCCGAGAATTTAAAGCTTACGGTAAACTTTGAGCCGGAATTTGCCCGCTGCTTTGAAACGGAAATTGCCGCAATTAAGGCGGGAACCTCGGTTGAAATATCTCCGGTAAGCATTATTCTTTCAACCGATTATCTCTTCTCCCTTACTGAAAAGCTTTCGGGAAATGTTCATATACAGATAACATCAGGAACAGATGTCCTCTATTCCTGCGACAACCAAATTGAGCTTCTCGCCTTTGACCAGTGGACGGGAGCAATGATAATGCCGGAAATGATTGCAGCTTTTGTAACGCCCAATCACCCGAAGGTAAGTGAAATTATCTCAAAGGCTTCGGTTTATCTGCAAAAATGGTGCGACTCCCCCGCTTTCAGCGGCTATCAGTCCAAAAATCCCAATATTGTTAAAATGCAGGCGGCTGCAATTTACGCAGCTTTGCAAGCAGAAAATATTGCCTACACAATGCCTCCCGCAGGCTTTGAAAAATCCGGGCAGAGAATCCGCCTGCCCGAAAACGTTCTTACGGAAAAGCACGGAACCTGTCTTGACCTTTCGGTGCTGTACGCTTCCTGCCTTGAAGCTGCGGGGCTTAATCCCCTTATCGTCTTTTTGCAGGGGCATGCTTTCGGCGGAGTATGGCTTGAGGAGGAAACCTTTGCTGAATGTGCGGAGGAGGACGCTTCTTCTGTTGCAAAACGTGCTGCAACTGGAATTGACAGGCTTTGCCTTGTTGAGTGTACAGATTTTACCGCAGGAAAATCCGTTGATTTCAGCCAGAGCGAAAAGCATGGGCTTTCCAATCTGGATAACTCGTCGGAATTTGAATTTGCAATTGATATAAGCCGCTGCAGAGGCAGCGGAATCCGCCCTATTCCCTCCCGCATTTCCGAAAACGGCGGCTTCAAGGCTGCCGACTACGGAAAAAAGGGTGAGAACAAGGTTACAGCTGCGCCTGATGAAATTGATTTGTCAAAAAGAGGAGCAGAGGCTTCAAAGCAGGAGCTTACAAGAAGTATGATATGGGAGCGCAGACTGCTTGACCTGAGCCTTAGAAACAGCCTGCTCAACTTCCGCCCCTCATCTTCTAATGTCCAGCTTATGACAGCCGACCTAACTAAGCTTGAGGACGAGATTTCAAAGGGCGAAAGCTTTAAGGTAATGCCTGCTCCCGCAGATTTTTCACTTAAGCTTTCCGACAGCGGTATGTTCGAGGCGGAAAACGGTGTTCAGCAGACAGAGGCGATTGCGGAATCGGAGTTTAAAAGCCATAGAATACGCACATATATAAGCGAAAACGAGCTTGAAAGAACCCTTAAAAAGCTCCACAGACAGGCTAAGGTAAGCATTGAAGAAAATGGTGCGAATACTCTTTATCTTGCTCTTGGCTTCCTGCGCTGGTACGAAACGGAAAAGAGCGAAAAGGCTCGGTATGCGCCCCTTGTCCTGGTGCCGGTTGACATAATAAAGAAAATACAGGACAGGTCCTATTCTTTGCGGGTAAGAGACGAGGAAACCCAGATGAATATTACCCTGCTTGAGCTTTTGCGGCAGGATTTCGGCATTTCAATCGAGGGGCTTAACCCGCTGCCCGAAGACGAAAACGGAGTTGATTTACAGCTTGTATTCAACACCGTAAGAAAGGGCGTAATGGCGCAGAAGCGCTGGGATATTGAGGAAACCGCCTTTTTAGGGCAGTTCTCCTTCAGCCGCTTCATTATGTGGAATGACATAAGAAGCCGCAGCGAGGATTTAAAGAAAAACAAGGTTGTTGCAAGTCTTATTTCCGGCAAAACAGAATGGACGCCTAAGGAAGCGGAGCTTTCTCCCCATTCACTTGACCGACAGCTAAGTCCCTCGGATATGGCAGTTCCCACAAGCGCCGATTCATCGCAGCTTGCCGCAATTTATCAAGCTTCCCTTGGCGAAAGCTTTGTTCTCCATGGACCGCCCGGAACGGGAAAATCACAGACAATCACAAATATGATTGCAAACGCTTTGTATAACGGAAAATCCGTGCTTTTCGTTGCAGAAAAAATGGCAGCGCTTTCCGTTGTTCAAAAGAGACTTTCTAAAATCGGCCTTGCTCCCTTCTGCCTGGAGCTGCACTCAAATAAAGCACAGAAAAAAGCGGTGCTATCACAGCTTGAAAAGACTCTTGAGGTAGGTCATATCAAATCCCCGCAGGAATATGCCCAGACCGCAGAAAAGCTCAAATCCCTCAGAGACGAACTGAACAGCACAATGAACGCCCTTTATCTTGAACGTGGAGCGGGCTTGTCGGTTTATGACGCAGTTGTGCAGTACGAAGCCACCAAGGACTTCGATATTCTTCCCGAAATAAGCGCCGACCTTGTTGACAACGCCGCTGGCTCCGAATTTGCGGAATGGAAAGAGGCTGTAAAGGACGTTTGTTATGCAGGAACAGAGCTTGGCGGACTTGCTTCTTCCCCGCTTAGAAACGTTCACCTTACCGAGTACAATATGGAAATCCGTGAAAGCTTTTCCGAGCTTACGGGACAGCTTTCCATAACCGCCGAAAGCGCAAAAGCGGCATACGAAAGCCTTGTATCCGAAATCGGAACAGAGCTTCCCGAAAGCAGCAGCGGAATTTCCGAGGCGCTTGAAATTCTGAAAACTGTCGTATCTGCAAAAAGACCCCTTCCCTGCATAATTTCGGGAGAACTGAATGAAGCTAAGAAATCCGAGCTTCAGAAGCTTATTGACGCAGGCATAAAGTGCACGGCTATTTTCACGGATTTTTCCGAAAAGTTTGAGCAGAGTATCTGGAGCTACGACTGCGACGGGGCGCTTTTAAACTGGAAAAAGGCTCAGCAGAGCTGGTTTCTGCCTAAAATGACAGGCTCAAACAAGCTGCTTAAGGAAATGAAGCTTTATGAGAAGAAAAGCGGAACGGTAACGGCTGAAAGTATCCGTGGGATTTATGACTCATTGTGCGAATATAAGCAGCTGAAAGCCTACATAAACTCCTGCTCGCAGTTTGCCGCAGAAAGCTTCGGTGGGCTATGGCTTGGAGAAAACAGCGATTTTCATATCTTAAATGAGGCTCTTATTGAATCACTCAGAATTCGGGAGATTATAAACGGCGCAAGTATACCTCAGGCGAAAACAGCCGCCGATATTGCTGTTAAAAACCCGTCGGAAAAGCTAAGCTCCGTGGTTCTTAACGCCTGCACAAAATTTGAGGCCGCAAAAACAGCCGAAAATACGGTTTGCAAGCAGTTTGGCGCTTCAATCTCCCTGCCCGAAAGCGAAAACGGCTATTTTGACGCCCTTATTTCCGAGACAAAGGGCTGGCAGGAAAGCTCGGATATGCTGCGTGACCGCAGTGTGCTTGAAAATGCCCTTAACAGATTGAAAGGCTTCGGGCTTTCAGAGGTTGCAGATACCTATTTAGCCGGTAAAATCGACGAACAAAAGCTTGAAAAAGCCTTTATTTGTGCAGTAAGCAAGGCTGTCATTTCCTCGGCAATGAAAACCGAGCCCTTGCTTTCCGGCTTCCAGGGCGCTAAGTTTGAAAACACCATTGAAAAGTACAGAAACTTCACCGCAAGGTTTGAGGAACTTACAATCGAGGAGCTTGCCGCAAGGCTCTCAGCGAAAATCCCCGATACAACCACCGGAACCTCCGGTTCCTCCGAGCTTGCAATACTGCAAAAAGCAATAAGAAGCGGCGGAAGAATGATGCCGATACGAAAGCTTTTCGACAGTATCCCTACCCTTCTGCGTCGGATATGTCCATGTATGCTGATGAGCCCGATTTCCGTTGCACAGTATATCGACCCCGCTTACCCGAAATTTGACCTTGTTATTTTCGACGAGGCTTCTCAGCTTCCCACCTGCGAGGCGGTAGGTGCAATTGCAAGGGGCGAAAACGTTGTTGTCGTCGGTGACCCGAAGCAGCTCCCGCCCACAAGCTTCTTCACCACAAATCAGCTTGACGAGGATAACCCGGAAATTGAGGACCTTGAAAGCGTGCTTGACGACTGCCTTGCACTGGCTATGCCGCAAAAGCACCTGCTCTGGCACTACCGTTCCCGCCACGAAAGCCTTATCGCATACAGCAACTCAAAATTCTATGACAGCAAGCTCCGCACCTTCCCTTCCCCCGACGACCTTGTTTCTAAGGTTAGCTGGGTGCATGTGGAGGGCTGTTACGACAAGGGCGTAACCAAGCAGAACCCCGCAGAAGCAAAAGCCGTGGTTGATGAGATTGTACGCAGAATTTCAGATGAGAAGCTGAGACAAAACAGCATTGGCGTTGTAACCTTCAGCGTTGTTCAGCAGGTGCTTATCGACGATATGCTTGCCGATGAATTCCGCAAAAACCCGGAGCTTGAACAGCTTGCGGGCGAAATGCACGAGCCTATACTTGTAAAGAATCTCGAAAACGTACAGGGCGACGAGCGTGACGTAATACTGTTTTCAATCGGCTACGGTCCCGATAAGAACGGCAAGGTTTCAATGAACTTCGGTCCTATCAACCGTGACGGCGGCTGGCGCAGACTTAATGTTGCCATATCAAGAGCCCGCAAGGAAATGATTGTATTCTCGGTTATTTCTCCCGAGCAGATTGACCTTTCGAGAACCCGCTCCGACGGCGTTGCAGGACTTAAGGGATTCCTTGAATTTGCCGCTAAGGGCAGCACGGCGCTTCCCTTACGAAACAGCGAGGCTGTAATGGAAAACAAGTTTGCCGACTCGGTTGCTGATGAGATAGGAAAGCTTGGATATGAAGTCAAGAGAAATATAGGCTGCTCGGACTATAAGATTGACATAGGCGTTGTAAACCCCGATGACAGCGGCAGATTTGTTCTTGGAATTATGTGCGAAAGTAAGAATAATTTCTCGATTACTACTGCCCGTGACAGAAACATTGTTCAGCCCAGCGTTCTGGCAGGTCTTGGCTGGAGAATAACAAATATTCATATTCTCGACTGGCTGGATAATCCGACTAAAGCGTTAGCTCAGCTTGAAACTGCAATAAAATCTGCAATCGAAGCATTCAGAACAAATCCCGAGGCAGTTGCAACTGAGCCTGTGAAAAAACGTGAGATAGTTTTTGAAAAGGAAGAAGCACCGAAACCCGAAGACTTATTCAGCGTATATGCACCCTATACTCCTCAGACTGTCGGAACTCCAGAAAGCTATTATGAGCCGAAATCGGATAAACTTATTGCAAAAGTAATAAACGAGGCTGTTAAAGCCGAGGCGCCCGTAAGTAAACACGTTGTTTACCGCTATGTTCTTTCCGCTTTCGGAATTTCAAGAACAACAGCAAAAGCCGAGGCTCATTTTGATGAGGTTTTGAGCGGGCTAAATCTTAAAACTACCTCCTCTAATCAATCTGTTTTCTTCTGGCAGGAGCAGCAGACTCCCGAAGAATATGACGTTTGCAGAAAGCCCTCCGAGAACGGAGAAAAGCGGGCAATTGAAGACATCTGCCCCGAGGAGCTGGGAGCGGCGGTTGCGCTTATTCTTAAAAACGCAATCAGCATTGACCGAAGCGAGCTTATCAAGGAAACCGCAAAGATATTCGGCTTTTCACGAAACGGAGATGCAATTGAAACCGCCGTTTCACAGGGAATTGCAAGAGCCGTTCGCCGCAAAAAGGCAAAGGTTGATGAAAACGGAAGAATAATGCTTGCAGAATAACGCAAAAAGACCTGAGAAAATCAATTCTCAGGTCTTTCAGGCTGTCGATAAACCGTCATCTGCGTCGTCAACCACATAACGGCAGGCACAAAGCCTAGCCGTTATGCGGTTTCCTAGCATCTGACAGCCTCTCGCCACCCTGCATATAGCTATTTCTGCATAATCTTTTTATGTGTTTTTGTCAACGGTGTGGAACTGCTTTAAATTGCCGGTTTTGTTGCTTCTTTCAGCAAGAACAGCTTCAACCTCGCTCCAGGGCAATCCCCGCTCAACGCACATAACCATTATGTGGTACATAAGGTCGGCAATCTCGTTTTTAAGCTCGTCGTTGTCCTCGTTTTTTGCGGCAATTACCATTTCCGTACATTCCTCACCGCACTTTTTCAGAATTTTGTTGATTCCCTTTTCAAAAAGATAGCAGGTGTAGGAGCCCTCCTGCTTCTCGCTTTTTCTTTCAACAACAGTGTTGTAAAGCTCCTGTAAAACGTCCATTTCACTCTTTCCTTTCATTTAAATTTATAAGCTTCATTGTTTCCATATCAAGCTCACGATAATAGCAGTTGTTCGCAACTCCCTTATAGCTTGTATGGCATATATTACCCTTGTCGGGAGTTACCTGAAAAACAAGAGAATTCTGCTCGCAGTTCACAAAAATGTGGTGGAGCGTAAAGGTATTCCCAGACTCCAGACCCTTGAACCAAAGCTTATTGCGGGAGGTGCTCCAGAAAACCGCTTTTTTAAGCTTAATCGACTCCTTAAGCGCCTCCTCGTTGACGTAAGCCACAAGAATAACCTCTTTTGTGTCAAGATTCTGTACAGCAACCGGGATTACCTTGTTTTCAGGGGCAATTTTCGCAAGCTTCTCAAAATCCAGCATAAGCCGGTCTGTTTCTTCGATAAATCCCATTACACAGCACCTCTCGCAGGTATTCCCTTTTCCTTTAAATGCGCCTTTACCTCGCCTACGGTAAGCTCTCTGAAATGGAAAAGCGAAGCCGCAAGAGCAGCGCTTGAGGGAGTTTTTTCAAATACCTCTGAAAAATCCGTAAGCTTTCCGCAGCCGCCGCTGGCGATTACGGGGATATGCACCCGACTGCACACAAAATTAAGCATATCAATATCAAAGCCCGCCTTTGTTCCGTCTGTATCAATTGAGTTAAGGCAGATTTCGCCAGCTCCCCGCTCCTCGATTTCCTTTACCCAGTCCCCTAAATCAAGGTTCATATCCGTTCTTCCGCCGTTTATGAAAACGCTGTAACCACCCTTGCTGTTGCGCTTTGCGTCAATTCCGATTACCACGCACTGGCTTCCGAAAATCTCTGCCGCGTCGCTTATAAGCTTCGGATTTTTCACAGCCTGTGAATTAATGGAAACCTTGTCTGCTCCTGCACGCAGGGTGTCACGGAAATCCTCAATAGTAGCAATTCCGCCTCCTACGCAAAGGGGAACGAAAACCTGCTTTGCGGTTTCACGGACAACGTCAAGCATTACGCCTCTGCCCTCGTAGGAAGCGGTAATGTCGTAAAAAACAATCTCGTCTGCGCCCTGACGGTTATATTCCTTTGCACACTCAACAGGGTCACCGACGTCCTTTATTCCCTCAAAATTTACTCCCTTTACAACCTTGCCGTTTCTTACGTCAAGACAGGGTATTATTCTTTTTGCAAGCATAGCATATCCTTTCTTTTATATATCAGCCGCCAATCGGACCACCTTCGCTTACCGATTCTGCAACGCCGTTTTTGTCAAAATGTATGTAATAATATACTCCGAGATTTGAATCCATAATGCCGAAGAAACCATTATCTTCTCTTACTAAATAGCCGTATCGATATTCTGATTTGTATTCGGGTTCGCCGTATGCCGCAATTATTTCTTCACGAGATTTTCCTAATGTATACAAATCAACATACGGAAAACAAGTCGGGAAAAGCACATAATACGCGGCAATAAGAAGTATTTCGACCGCCAGAATTATCGACCAGATTACAGTTAGCTTTTTCTTTCGCTTAACCAAACCAAAGATAATAAGTGCAACAGGTGCAATTAATGCGGCTGAGCAAATTATTAAGATTGATATGAAAATCAAATCAATCATCTTTCGCCTCTGCAATTGCCTGCTTCAGGTCAAGAGTACCGCTGTAAATCGACTTTCCGCAGATTGTTCCATAGAGGTTAAGCTTTTTGCATATTTTTATATCCTCAATAGTATGCACTCCGCCGCTGGCGATAATATTCGCCGAACAGCACTCGTTAATCTGCTTAAGCTGCTGCGCATTTACTCCCGAAAGTGTTCCGTCCTTTGAAATATCGGTGAAAATAATGTACTTAACGCCGATATCAGACATCGCCTTTGCAAGGTCGGTAAAATGCACATTGGAGGTTTCAAGCCAGCCCTCTGTTGCAACATACCCGTTCTTTGCGTCAATTCCTACTGCGATACGCTCCCCGTATTCCTTTACAGCAAGCTTAACAAGCTCGGGATTTTTTACTGCCGCAGAGCCGATTATTACACGGGAAACGCCCTCCGAAAGGTACATTTCAACGGTTTCGAGAGTTCTCACTCCCCCGCCCACTTCAACCTTGAGTTTTGTGTTTTTGGCAACGTCAAGGAAAATGTCCTTGTTCTGCTGAGAGGCGTCCTTTGCCCCGTCAAGGTCAACCATGTGAATCCACTCAGCACCGCAGTTCTGAAAACTGAGAGCAGTTTCCATATAGCTTTCGGCAACCTTCTGAACCGTGCCGTAATCCCCCTTGAAAAGCCGAACGCAGTTGCCGTCCTTTATGTCTATTGCAGGTAAAATAATCATCCTGTTATAAATCCTCCGAAAAAGAAATTGCCGTTCTGATATGCACCTGCGTAAAACTCAATTTTCCCGCATTTTTCGCATACGAAAGGAATAATCTGATAATCCTTCGGATAATTGTATCCGTCGGGAACTCTTACGGAAAAGCCGGTAAAGGATATAAGCTCGCTTTTTATCATATTTCCGCCGCAGCTGCATTTCTTATCCATTAATTCTCCTTTATAGTCTTGCAAAATTCCTGAGAATTTTAAGCCCTGTTTCTCCACTCTTTTCAGGGTGGAACTGACAGCCGTAAACATTCTTTTCAAAAACACAGGCGGTCACATTTCCGCCGTAATCGGTGTATGCCGCAACGTTTTTGGAATCGCACACCGCAGCGTATGAATGAACAAAATAAACGTAAGGCTCATCGCCAAGCCCTTCTAAAAGCGGGCATTTTTCGTTCATTAAAAGCCTGTTCCAGCCAATCTGCGGAATTAGTAAATCCGGCGGCGTCATAAGCTCAACCTTACCCTTGATAAAGCCAAGTCCCTCGGTTTCACCAAACTCATAGCCCTTTTCAAAAAGCATCTGCATTCCAAGGCAGATACCAAGAAGTGGCTTATTCTCCGCTTCTTCCTTAATTACGCTAACAAGCCCTGTTTCATTCAACATTCTCATAGCGTCGGGAAAAGCGCCTACTCCGGGGAGAATAAGCCTGTCCGCCTTTCTGAGGTCGTCAGCGCTGTTTGTGATTATATTCTCAATTCCAAGGTAATCAAGTGCGTTTTTTACGCTGAAAAGATTGCCTGCGCCGTAGTCGATTATTGCAACCATTATAACGTTCCTTTCGTTGAAAGTGTAACTTCGCCGTTTATCGAAACTGCCTGCTTCAGAGCGTGTGCAAGGGCTTTGAACAGAGCTTCTGTAATGTGGTGGTCGTTCTTTCCGTATTCCTCTTTTAGGTGCAGGGTGATTCCTGCATTAAAAGCAAATGCCCGCATAAATTCTTCCGTAAGGCAGGCATCATACTCGCCTATCCTGTCATCTGAAAAGTCGGCATTGAATACAAGATAGGGTCTTGCGCTTATGTCAAGGGAGCAGAAACCAAGCGCCTCGTCCATAGGTATAAAAGACGAGCCATAGCGCATAATTCCCGACTTGTTGCCAAGCGCCTCGCAGAAAGCCTTTCCGAGACAAATTCCAACGTCCTCAACGGTGTGGTGTCCGTCAACGTAAAGGTCGCCCTTACAGCTTATCTCCAAATCAAAGCCGCCGTGTACGCAGAGAGCGGTCAGCATGTGGTCGAAAAAGCCTATGCCTGTATCAATGTCGTGTACACCGCTTCCGTCAAGGTTCAGCTTAATCTTAATGTCCGTTTCTTTAGTTTTTCTTGCAATTTCAGCAGTTCTGCCCATCTTAATTACCTTTCTTACCCTTTGTCAAGAATTTCACCGAGGGCTTCAAAAAGCCTGTCCATTTCGACCGGTGTGCCGATTGTAATTCTGAGATAATCGCTTATTCTCGGCTTGCTCCAGTGACGGACAAATATCTTCCGCTTTTTAAGCTCCTCGAAAATATAATTTGCGTCACAGGTTTTATGCTTTGCGAAAATAAAGTTGCTCTTTGAGTCTGCAAATTCAAAACCCATCTCCTTAAGCTTTGCTTTTGAATACTCTCTTGTTTCAATAATTTTTGCTGTTGTTTCAAGGAAATATTCCTTATCCTTTACCGCTTCTGCGCCGCAAATCTGAGTTACCGAGTTCATTGTATATGAATTAATTGAAAACTTGACGTCGTTCATATACTTAATCAGCTTCTCATTTCCCATAGCAAAGCCGATACGCATGCCTGCCATAGAACGGGATTTTGAAAAGGTCTGGACAACCAGCAGATTTTCGTATTTTTCTGTAAGGGGCAGGCAGCTTTTGCCGCCGAAATCAATATAAGCCTCGTCGATAATTACAACCGAATTTGGGTTAGCCTTAACAATATCCTCAATCATTTCAAGGCTTTCCTCGACGCCTGTGGGAGCGTTGGGGTTCGGAAAAATTATTCCGCCGTTTTCGCCCTTGTAATCCTCGGGATTAATTTTAAAGTCCTCGGTCAGGGGCTTTGTTACATAAGGTATTCTGTAAACGTCCGCCCATACATCATAGAAGGAATATGTAATATCGGGAAAAAGAACGGGCTTATCCGAATTAAAAAAGGTCAGGAATGCAATTGAAAGAACATCGTCAGAGCCGACGCCCACAAAAATCTGCTCCGGCTTTATTCCGTAAAACTCCGAAAGAGCCTCCGTTATCGGAGCGGCGTTTGTATCGGGATAAAGCTTCATTCGCTTATAATCAAAGGCTTTAAGCGCTTCAAGCACCTTCGGGGAGGGCGGATAGGGATTTTCATTTGTATTGAGCTTTATAATTCCGCTATCCTTGGGCTGCTCGCCGGGGGTATAGGGAACTACTCTGCGAACATTGTTTTCCCATGAACTTGCCATCTTTATCTTCCTTTCCGATTACTTCCTGAGGTCTTCCGCTCTTACCTTAATGGAATTTGCGTGTGCAGTCAGCTTTTCTCTTTCAGCCACAAGAATTATATCGTCAGCCGCACTGTTAAGAGCGTCGGCGGTGTAGTAGATATAGCTGGATTTCTTGATAAAGCTGTCAACGGAAAGGGGCGAGAAGAAGCGTGCTGTTCCGCTGGTGGGGAGAACGTGGTTAGGTCCTGCATAGTAATCTCCGAGAGGCTCGGGAGAGTATTTTCCGAGGAAGAGAGAGCCTACGTTATTAAGCTTTCCTATGTATTCAAGAGGATTTTCCGCAGAAACCTCAAGGTGTTCGGGGGCAAGGTCGTTTGCGATTTCGCATGCCTGCTCCATATTATTCGCAACAATAATTTTGCCGTAGTTTTCAAGAGAATATTCGATTATATCCCTGCGTGAAAGCTCCTTTACCTGCCTTTCGATTTCGGCGGTTGTTTCCTTTGCAATACGCTCGCTTGTGGTAATAAGAATTGCGCTGGCAAGCTTGTCGTGCTCCGCCTGAGACATAAGGTCGGCAGCTAAGTACTTCGGGTTTGCGGTATCGTCAGCAACAATAAGTATTTCGCTGGGACCTGCAATCATATCAATATCAACAGTTCCGTAAAGAAGCTTCTTTGCGGTTGCAACAAAGATATTTCCGGGGCCTACAATCTTGGAAACCTTCGGTATTTCCTCGGTTCCGTAGGCAAGAGCCGCAACAGCCTGCGCGCCGCCGCACATAAATATCTTGTCAACGCCGCAAAGAGCTGCGGCAACAAGTATATCCTTATTCGGTGTTCCGTCCTTCAAGGGCGGAGTTACCATTATTATTTCACCTACACCTGCGATTTTTGCAGGAATTGCATTCATAAGAACGGAAGAAGGGTAAGCTGCCGTGCCGCCGGGAACATAAAGACCTACCTTGTCCAGTCCTCTTACCCTCTGTCCGAGGATAACGCCACGCTCGTCTGTAACCATATATCCGTTCTGCTTCTGGCGCTGGTGGAAAGCGGTAATATTTTCAACGCAGTTAAGCATAGCGTTTACAAATTCAGAATCAGCCTCGGTTAAAGCGTCCTGAATAACCTCGTCGGGAACACGGTAATACTTTGTATCGGGGCAGTCAAATTTCGCTGTATATTCCTTAACTGCCTTATCTCCGTTTTCCTTGACGTCTGCAATAATAGCCTTAACAGTCTTTTCAACGTCTGCGTTTATTTCACCGCTTCTTCTTTCTACTTCCTTTAAAAAAAGCTTTTCGCTTCCGTCTGCATAAATTGTACCTATCATTTTAATTTCCTTTCTTTATTCAGCCAATGCGCCTGTCATAAGGGCTGCAAGCTCCTCAATACGCTCTTTTTTCAGCTTCATGCTTACCGTATTTACAATAAGTCTTGCCGAAATAGGCGCAACATCTTCAATAACCTCAAGTCCGTTTTCCTTGAGGGTTGTTCCCGTTTCAACAATATCAACTATACCGTCTGCAATTTTCAGCAGGGGCGCAAGCTCAACAGAGCCTTCAATTTTTACAATGTCCACATCCATGCGCTTTCCCTCGAAAAAGCTTCTGGTAACTACCGGATATTTTGTGGCAACTGTTTTTACTCCGCAGCCGCCGTAAAATGCCTTGCCCTTTTGTGCAGCAAGGGCAAATCTGCACCTGCCAAAGCCTAAATCCGCAATCTCAAAATACTTGCCGCCGTGCTCCATTATGGTGTCCTTGCCAACCACGCCTAAATCACAGGCGCCGTGCTCAACATAGGTTATAACATCTGCCGCTTTTGCAAGAACTACCTCTATATTCTGACCCGGAATGTTGAGAATAAGCTTTCTGCCCTTATCCTTAAGCTCCGAAACGTCAAAGCCTATTCTTTCAAAAAGACCTACCGTATCCTTTTCAAGTCTACCCTTAGTAAGTGCAATTCTCAGCGCTTTTTTTCCGCACATATCAGTTTCCTTCCTTATAATTCTCGGTAATTCCGTCTTTAGTAACCGTATCCAGCCGCTTTATTCCACGGTAAGCTGCATATTCCTGCGCTTCCTCAACAGTCTTGAAATCCGCATACTCAGCCTTTAAGCCCTCGGAAATAAGCCTTCTGCAATGTCGTACAGACTCGGCAATAGAGTCTTCATCACTGAAAATAAGAACGTCTGGAACGGGAGCAAGATTTCCGCCGGAGCTTCTTAAAATAGCGTCGGTGACAGCGTTTACGTTTACCGCAAAGCCTGTTGCGGGGGTATCAACACCGAAATCCGCAATAAGCTTATCATAGCGTCCGCCCGAAAGAACGGGCATACCGTAGCCCTCAACATAGCCCTTGAACACAATTCCGGTATAGTAATCCTCAGTCTTACTGATAAGACCAAGGTCAACTGTAACCTTATCCTTAATTCCAAGCTCACAGAGATTTGTATATACATTCTTAAGCTTTTCAAGCACAAAACCTGTGTTTTCGTCGGGCATAATCTTTTCAGCCTCGTCGAAAACCTCCGCTCCGCCGAAAAGCTCGGGAAGCCTGCAAAGGGTTTCTGCGTACTTGTTTCCGCTGTAAGCCGAAAGAAGTGCTTTTAGAGCAGGATAATTCTTTGTCTGAACATATTCTCTTAACGAATCCATTTCAGCCTCCGAAAGAGGAAGCTTTGCGGAAAGCATAGCAAAAAATGCGCTGTCCCCTATTTCAAAGCGGTAGTCCTCTGTTTCAAAGGACTCCATAACCTCTGCGGCAATAGAAAGCGCCTCCATATCCGAGCGCATAACATCTCCGCCGATTATTTCAATACCGCTCTGGGAAAATTCATCGTCCCTGCCGCTGTCCTTTGGGTTTGCACGGTAGATGGACTGGTTATAAAAAAGCTTAAGGGGCAGTCTCCTGTCTCTCAGCCTTGTGCCTACAAGGCGGGCTATCGGCATTGTTGAATCCGGTCGCAGAACCATAAGCCTTCCCTTTGCATCGGTAAGCTTATACATATCCTCCTGCAAAAAGAAGCGGGATTTATTGTTGAATACATCAAAAAACTCAAGACCGGGAGTTACTACCTCGGAATAACCGTGGCTTTCAAATATATTTCTTAGCTTCTCCTCCACCATTCTGAGCGCAACGCACTCCTCAAAAAGCAAATCTCTTGTTCCTTCGGGGGTAAGCAGGTCAAATTTCTTCATCATGTTTCCTTTCAATCGCTTTACTGTGCTAACATATTAATATGGTAATATGATAACATATTATAGTGAAGCTGTCAAGTAGCGGGAATATTTTTGTAGCAATAAACAAAACAGTATGCAGTCAGCATAATTAATTTGGTACAGCTGACTGCATTAAAATCAGTCAAAAAAGGACATCTGAGCGCTTCTCGGCAGCCCGTCAAATACGTTCATCTCTATAAGCTTATCCATTGTGCTTCCGTTAAGCCCCGACTGGCTGGAAATATCCTCAATGCTGATGTAATTATGCTTCTGAATAGCTTCGTAAAGGCTGTTTGCAGCGTTTTCGCCACAACCCTCTACTGCCAGAAAAGGAAGACGAAGATTTCCGTCCTCGATTACATACTTTGTAGCATGGGACTTTTCGTAATGAACCGGCAAGAACTTTATGCCACGGCACTGCATCTCATAAACAAGCTGGAAGGCTTCGTAGGTTGCCTTTTCCTTTGCGGTTGCCTCGGGGTTGGACTGAATCTGCTGCATTTTTGCTTTGACGGCATCTTTACCCTGAAGAGCAGTCTTGCTGTCGATGTTTTCGGTGTGTTTAGTGAGAATTGCAGCATAAAACTCCGACGGATAGTAAATCTTGTACCAGCCAAGCTTTACCGCTCCGGTAACATAAGCGGCGGCATGCGCTTTCGGGAACATGTACTTGATTTTCTTGCAGCTTTCCACGTACCAATCTGGAACGTTGTTATCCTTGAACGCCTGATAAATAGTATCGTCAAACAGCTTTTTGGCGTTACCCTTACGTGTTATTTCCATTATCTTGAATGCAAGACTGGGCTCAACGCCCTTGTGCATAAGGTAAACCATGATGTTGTCACGGGTTCCTATAACCTCGCTGATAGTGCAGGTTCCGTTTGCGATAAGCTCCTGAGCATTTCCGAGCCAAACGTCAGTACCGTGAGAAAGTCCCGAAATCTGTAAAAGGTCGGAAAAGTTCTTCGGCTTTGATTCAAGCAGCATTCCGATAACAAAACTTGTGCCGAATTCGGGAAGACCGTAGGTTCCTACCTTGATACCAGTTTCCGCCTCTGTTATACCGAGGGCTTCGGGAGAGGTGAACAGGCTGTACACCTTCTCATCTGAGGTTGAAACGTCGGCAATCTTGATGCCTGTCATATCCTCAAGGTGCTTATAAAGGGTCGGCACATCGTGTCCCAGCTCGTCAAGCTTCAAGATAGTATCGTGAAGTGCATGGAAGTCGAAGTGGGTTGTAATTATGTCCTTTGTAGGGTCGTCGGCGGGACGCTGAACTGCCGAAAAGTCGTAAATATCGTAATCGTTGGGTACAACGACCATTCCGCCCGGGTGCTGGGAGGTGGTGCGCTTAACGCCTGTACAGCCCAGCGAAAGCCGCTTCAATTCAGCATTGTTTACGGTAAGTCCCCGCTCCTGCAAATATTTTCTCACGAAGCCCTCGGCGGTTTTTTCCTGTATAGCGGAAATTGTACCCGCCTTGAAAACGTGATCTGAGCCGAAAAGGTCCTCCGTGTACTTATGAACCTTGGACTGGACTTCACCCGAGAAGTTAAGGTCAATATCGGGGGCTTTATCACCCTTGAAGCCTAAGAAGGTTTCAAAAGGAATATCGTGACCGTCACGGAACATATCCGTACCGCAAACGGGACACTTTTTAGGCGGCAGGTCGAATCCCGAGCCTACCGAGCCGTCGTTTATAAACTCGTTATGTCTGCATTTGGTGCAGCGGTAATGGGGCGGCAGCGGGTTAACCTCGGAAATACCCGACATTATGGCAACAAAGGACGAACCAACCGAACCTCTCGAGCCTACCAAGTAGCCGTTTTTCTCCGAAAATGCAACCAGCTTCTGGGCAATCATATACAGCACCGAGAAACCGTATTTTATAATTGCGTCAAGCTCTTTTTTCAGTCTTGACTCAACTATTTCAGGCAGTTCATCGCCGTACCAGGCATGTGCTCTGTCCCAGCAAAGCCGCTGTAATTCCTCCTCAGCACCGTCAAGGTGGGGAGTAAAGGTGCCCTTTGGGATAGGTCTTATGCGCTCAACCATATCGGCTATCTTTCTCGTATTTTCAACTACTATCTCGTACGCTTTTTCCTTACCCAGATATGCAAACTCCTCCAGCATTTCATCGGTTGTACGCAGGTACAGCGGCGGCTGACTTGAAGCGTCCTGATAGCCCTGACCTGCCTGCAAAATCTCACGGAAAATGCTGTCCTCAGGGCGCATAAAGTGAACATCGCAGGTTGCAACTACGGGTATTCCAAGCTTATCCCCAAGTTCAACTATACGGCGGTTTATGTTCTGAAGCTCAAGCTCAGACTTTACCATACCGTTTCGCAGCATAAAGGCGTTGTTTCCGATAGGCTGGATTTCAAGATAATCATAGAAAGAAGCGATTTCCTCAACAGTTGACTCGGGCTTTCCCGCAATAATTGCCCGGTAAAGCTCTCCTGCCTCGCAGGCACTTCCTATTATAAGACCCTCACGGTAGTTCTTAAGCTCCGACATAGGTATACGGGGCTTCTTGTGATAATAGTTAAGGTTGGAAAGACCGATAAGCCTGTACAGATTTTTGAGTCCCGTATTGTTTCTTACCAGTATTATCTGGTGGAAATATGGCATTTTTTTGACGTCGTTTCCTGCCACAAGATTAAGGTCGCCCAGCTTTTCAATTGCCCTTCCTTTCCTACTTTCTGCAATAAGCTGCTGGAAAATAAGCGCAAGCATTTTTGCGTCGTCAACTGCTCGGTGGTGGTTGAAATCGCCCAGCCCGAAATGCTTCGCCATAGAGTCAAGGGTATAGG
Organism: Ruminiclostridium sp.; assembly: GCA_051882315.1. Classification (GTDB taxonomy): domain Bacteria; phylum Bacillota; class Clostridia; order Oscillospirales; family Ruminococcaceae; genus Ruminiclostridium_E. Next base: position 21,974 of record JBJERM010000205.1, on the reverse strand, counting down.
ACTTCTTGTTGGGGATAATGGCACGGCAGAGAGCGAGGGTATCAATGCTGTCTGCTTTATAAGGAATCCTGCTCCTTGAACAGCCTGCACGAATAAAGGACATATCGAACTTTGCGTTGTGGGCAACCAAAGGAGCGCTGCCGCAAAACTCAATGAACTTTAAAAGCGCCTCCTGCTCGCTTGGAGCATCAGCAACCATTTCATCGGTAATTCCGGTAATTTCCGTAATGTTTTCGGGGATATGCATTCCCGGATTTACAAAAGTAACAAACTCTTCCGCAACCTCAAGATTGCGAAGCTTAACAGCGCCGATTTCGGTAATGCGGCAGTCGGCAGGAGAAAGACCTGTTGTTTCAAGGTCGAAAATTATCAGTTCATCGCCAATAAGTCTGCCTGTACAGCCCTCGATAAGGGAATTTTCATCGTTTACAAAATACGCCTCAACGCCGTAAATTACCTTGAACTTACTTTCGGGATCCTTCTTCTTTATACCGTCCCATGTGTTCATAACCTCCGGGAAAGCCTGAACATTTCCGTGGTCGGTTATGGCAACAGCGGGGTGTCCCCACTTATAAGCCTGCATCACAAGGTCGGCAGGGGGCGTTACAGCGTCCATATCCGACATATTTGTATGCAGGTGCAGCTCTACCCTTTTCTTTTCTGCGTTATCAGCCTTAGCTTCGGGTTTTACCGTCATAATCGACTTAGGCTCGATAAGCAGCGCCTTTTCAAAGCTGTCGTACTTTGCAGTTCCGTTTACAAGAACAGAAACTCCGGGTTTCAGGAATTTATAGCCGTCGGCTTTCTCCATGCGTGAGAAAATTTTCAGAATCTGAGATGAGGTACGGTCGGTAAAGCTTACCATTTTTATGTTGAACTGACCGTCCTTTATGGACTTATCCGTAACATCGAAAATCTCGCCCCATAGGGTTACGTTTTCGCAGTCCCCCGTAAGCGAAGCCATTGAAACAGGCGGATCGTTTATTGGTTTACCAACAACAAGCTCAGCATTTGATCCGAAGCCCTCATGCTGAAACATAAGCTCCATAGGCTCGGGCGGGTCGTGTATAACAGGGTCACGGGAGAAGGTCTTTTTCTGGGGCTTGTCCTGCCGCTGATAGGACTGATAGGGCGCAGATTCGCCCTGCTGAGGAGGCGGCGGAGCGGGAGGAGGCACAGGAAGCGAGGCAATTTCCTCAGCCATTTTTTCCTCGTATTCCTTTAAATCAAGCTCGGTTTTTCCCGTAAAGCTTATGTCAATATCAACTCCATAAAAGCCCTTTGCGTACTTTTTGATTTTTACAGGAATACCGATTTCGGTAAGTATCGAAGCACCGCCGTATTTAAGCGTAATTTCGCAGCTTCCGCCCTCAAGGCGCACCTCGGCGTCATCAAAATAGCCGTTTATTCCTTCCCCCTCACGACGAAGAAAATCAACAATATCGAAAATTCTTTCTCCTGTAAAAATATTGCTTGGATACTTGGGATAGATATTGATTTTTCCTGCGTCAAGGGCGTTTTTTATCGCATCAGCCGCATCGTAAATCACCGAAAAAGGTACGTTTTCCGACAGCTGAAGCTGAAAAATCAGGGAGTTATCATTCTTTTTATGTAAAACCGTAAGTACGGTTCCGTTTGCTAATTGTTCATCAAAGCTTATATCTGTGAACAGTTCTTTAAGAGTAGGAGCCACTTTAATTACCTTTCTGTTAAATAGTTTCTATTTCCTTTAATAATTCTTCAAGAATTTTATCCTCTGGTACTTTCTTTACAACCTCGCCCTTACGGAAAATAAGCGCCTCGCCCTTTCCGCCTGCAATTCCGATATCCGCTTCCCTTGCCTCTCCCGGACCGTTGACAACACAGCCCATAACAGCTACTGTTATGTTTTTCTCAATGCCAGCAACCGCTTCTTCTACCCTGTTTGCAAGGGAAATCAGGTCAATCTGGGTTCTGCCGCAGGTAGGACAGGCAACAATATTAACCCCGCCGCCTATACCGACTGCACGAAGAATATCCTTAGCAGCTTTTATTTCCTCAACAGGCGGCGCAGTAAGAGAAACACGGATTGTATCTCCTATTCCGTCGCAGAGCAAAGAGCCTATGCCGATTGCCGATTTTATTATACCCATTCTTGTTGTTCCTGTTTCGGTAACTCCAAGATGAAGCGGGTAGTCGCAGCGCTCTGCAAGCAGCCTGTACGCCTCGATTGTTGTTTTAACATCTGAAGATTTAATTGAAATCACAATATCGTCAAAATCAAAGCGGTTAAGTATTTTTACACTTTCAAGTGCGCTTTCAACAAACGCCATAGGGACGGGTCTTCCGTATTTTGCAAGTATATTTTTCTCAAGAGAGCCTGAATTTACGCCTATTCTTATTGGTATTCCCCGCTGTCTGCAAGCATCGGCAACAGCCTTAACCCTGTCGCTGCTGCCTATATTTCCGGGGTTTATTCTGATTTTATCAACTCCTGCCACTGCCGCCTCAAGAGCAATTCTGTAATCGAAGTGAATATCTGCAACAACGGGAATATTAAGCTTTTCCTTAAGTGCAGGAATAATCTTAACGTCATCAAGCGTGGGAATTGCTGCACGAATTATCTGACAGCCTGCCTTTTCAAGCTCAATCGCCTGTTTAACGCTGTTTTCTGTATCGGAAGCTGGAATGTTCAGCATAGACTGAATGTATATATTCCCGTCCCCTAAAGTAATATTTCCGACCTTTACTTTTTTCTTCATAGGAAGCTCTCCTGTTCATTAATTGACAACTTGTGAACGCTTAACCTGCGAACAGCCGCATAACATCATTGAAGCTTACAACAAGCACCAGTATCATAAGTGCAGCAAAGCCGATGAAATGCACCATTCCCTCTTTTTCTGCGGAAATAGGCTTTCTTCGGATAAGCTCGATAAGGAGAAAAACAAATCTTGCCCCGTCCAGCGCAGGTATGGGCAGAAGATTCATGATTCCGATATTTATGGTGATGAAAGCTACAAGAATAAGGAAGGAGTCAAAACTCATCACCCTATATGCGGTACTCATTGTACTTACAACACCGATTGGCCCCGAAAGGTCGTTTATTCCGTAGGTTCCGTTCAGGAAGTCCATAAGAGTTATCCATATAAGCCTTCCCTCGGTAAGAGCAGTCCTGAATGCAGTTGAAATCACATTGAAAACCGTCTTTTTTTCGGGCTGCACCATAAAATCCACAATAATTCCCGCTGTTCGGTTCTCGTCCTTATTGATTGCAAAGGGAACTGACAGGGGAACTCTCTCACCGTTTCTCAGTACCGTAATATCAAAATAGACAAGTCCGTTTTCGGTATCCTTATAGGCTGGTCTGTTCTGCAAGCAGTAGGAAATATCCATTGTTGTCCATACAGGCATACCGCTCATTTCAACAATCTCATCGCCCAACTGAAACTGCTGGGAAGAAACAGAATTTTCGTAAAAAGCGTCCACCTTTGTTGTGGCGATTGTATTGTTCATACTTACGCTCACTATGCACACAAGAAATCCCAGGACAAGATTCATAAAAGCGCCTGCAACCATTGTTATCATTCTCTGCCATACGGGCTTATTGCGAAAATCGTTGGGGTCATCGCTGTCGAAATCCTCGCCCAGCTGCACCGAGCCTCCGATTGGCAGAAGCTTGAATGAATATAGAGTCTTTTTTCCCTGTATTTTAAAGAGCCTGGGTCCCATTCCTATGGAAAACTCGGAAACATTCATTCCGAAAATGCGGGCAGCAGTAAAATGCCCCAGCTCGTGAATGAGAATTATTGAGAAAAAGACTAAAATCGTAATAACTATATCCATTAAATCGCCTTTCCTTGGAGTTTTTTATCAATAAAACGGGTTGTTTCTTCCTGAGCAGCAAGTATTCCGCTTAAGGAAACCTCTTTTTCCGCCTTTACAGTCTCACATGCTTCGCAGACCAGCTCGCCTATTCTGTAAAATGGGATTTTGTCGGCAAGAAATGCAGCAACCGCCGCTTCATTTGCGCTGTTCATTATGCAGGGCGCAGTACCTCCCGCAGAAATTGCCCTTTTCGCTGCGGCAAGGCACACAAAGGTTTCCTCGTCCGCCTTTTCAAAGGTAAGAGCGCCAACCTGCGACAGAGATAGCTTTGCCGAACATGAGGTCAGCCTTTCAGGATAAGTTACCGCAAACTGAATAGGGATTTTCATATCGGGAACGCCAAGCTGTCCGATAACCGCCCCGTCCTCGTACTCAACCGCAGAATGGAGAATACTCTGCCTGTGAACAAGTATTTCAATCTGCTCCGGAGTTACGCCGAAAAGCCACACTGCCTCAATAAGCTCAAGACCTTTGTTCATAAGGGTTGCGCTGTCTATCGTTATTTTCTTGCCCATACTCCAGTTGGGGTGCCTTAGCGCCTGCTCCTTAGTAACGTTGCGGAGCTGTTCGGCGGTATAACCGAAAAATGGTCCGCCGGAAGCAGTAAGTATTATTTTTTCTATTTTATTACATTCGTTTCCCATTAATGACTGGAAAATTGCGGAATGTTCGCTGTCAATAGGAATAATATCAACGTTTTTTCTTTTTGCGGCAGCAGTCACAAGCTCTCCGCCCACAACCATAGTTTCCTTGTTGGCAAGACCTATCCTGTTCCCCGCTTCAATTGCCGCTAAGGTAGGCCTTAGCCCTACCATACCCACAACCGAGTTTATAACCATATCACAGGACAGCGAAGCCAGCTCGCAAAGTCCATCCATTCCGCCAAGTACCTTTATATCCGTATCCGCAAGGCGTATTTTCATATCGCTTGCTGCACTAATATCATAAAGGCAGACATACCGGGGCTTAAACTCTCTCGCCTGCTCTTCAAGAAGCTTTATGTCCGTATTTGCAGTCAGTGCCTTAATTTTATAACCGTGCATCCTTGCAACGTCAAGGGTCTGGGTGCCTATTGAGCCTGTTGAACCTAAAATTACAAGTTCTTTCATATAAACGAATAATGCCGAGCATAACCCGGCATTATGTTATCAGTCCTTTCCGACAGCGTTTTTCACGCCGTTTCAATTCTGCATAACAACACCGTCATCAAGTAAATCTTACAGCATTGTTATTGGGAATACATACTGAATTGCAATATAAACAAAGGGAGCGACAAAGAGAACGCTGTCAAATCTGTCCATTATGCCGCCGTGACCCGGAAGGATATTTCCGAAATCCTTAACGCCGCATTGTCTTTTCAGAAGCGAAGCCACAAGGTCGCCAAGCACTCCGAGGAAGTTGCACACAACGGCAATTATTCCGAGAACCAAAACATCGACGGTGAAATGCTGCTCTCCTGTAAAGATTTTGTCCCAGAGCTCATAGCCCAAGCCAAGCAGGACTGCAAAAACAACCGCAGAAATAAGCCCGCCGAAAAAGCCTTCCCAGGTCTTTTTCGGGCTGATTTCGGGACAAAGCTTATGCTTTCCGAAAAAGGTTCCCGCAAAATAAGCTCCGCCGTCTGCAATCCATGCCACAACAAGGGAATAAACAATAAAGAATGTGCCGTGCTCGGTAAATCTGAAACGGAAAAATGCAATTGTAGAAAAAGCCAGCGGAATACAAATCGAAACCAAAGAAATAAGCCCTATCTGCTCAAACCTCACATCCTTGTGCCTTACCAAAGCGGCAAAGCACATAAGAGTAAGAAATGCAAAGGAAACTGGAATTGCGAACTTTCGCACAGCGTCGTAGCAGAACATAAGGGGAAGAATTGCTGAATATACAAGGCTTATAAAGGTAATTGTTCTGTGGGCAGTATATTTTGCTGCCGATAGCAGTTCAAAAACCGCAATAACGGAAAGCAGTGCGGTAACCACGGCTAAAACATGGGGGTTATCGAGAATAATTATAAATACGCCTATCGGTATAGCGATGGCAGCAGTTATAAGTCGCTTTGCCATAATATCAGGTTCCTTTTCTTAAACTCCGCCGAAACGACGGTTTCTTTTTGCATACTCGGAAATGGCGTAATCCAAGTCTTTTTCGCTGAAATCCGGCCAAAGAACGTCCATAAAAACGTATTCGGCATAAGCAGCCTGCCAGATAAGGAAGTTGGACAGGCGCTGTTCTCCGCTTGGTCTTATAATAAGGTCAACCTCTGGAAGTCCCGCAGTATAAAGCCGCTCCGTAATCAATGACTCGGTAATTTTCTCGGCGGGTACTTTTTCGTTCACAATGCTTTTTACAGCGTGAACAATATCGTCCCTGCCGCCGTAGTTTATGGCAATACAGCAGGTAAGCCCTGTATTACTTGCCGAGCCTTCGGTAACATACTTGATTTTATGCTTCAGCTCGTCGGAAAGCGGCTCGGGATTCCCGAGAAAAACAAGTCTTACGTTTTCTTCAGTCATTTCCGAAGCTTCGTCAAGATACTGGCTGAACAGCTTCATAATAGCGTCAACCTCTTCCTTTGGCCGCTTCCAGTTTTCCGTTGAAAAGGCGTAGTAGGTAACGCACTCAAGTCCCAGCTTCATACAGTAACGGGTGCATTTCTTAAAAGCCTTTGCACCCTGAACGTGACCTGCGGTGCGGGGCAGCATACGCTTTTTCGCCCAGCGCCCGTTCCCGTCCATTATTATGCCGATATGGCGGGGAAACATTCCATTATCCATAAAAAGCGCCTTAAACCGTCATTATTTCCTTTTCCTTTTCTGCGCAGACCTGGTCAATCTTCTCGCAGAATTTATCGGTAAGGTTCTGAACCTTCTTTTCGCAGTCCTTAACGTCGTCCTCGGTGATTTCGCTGTTCTTCTTCATAGCCTTGAACTTATCCATAGCGTCTCTGCGGCAGTTTCTTACTGCAACCTTAGCGTCCTCGCCGTATTTCTTTACCTGCTTGGTAAGCTCCTTTCTGCGCTCCTCGGTAAGCTGAGGAAATACGATACGCAGAGCCTTTCCGTCGTTTGTGGGAGTAATTCCGATGTCGCTTGCAAGAATAGCCTTTTCAATTGCCTTTATAGAAGAAGCGTCCCAGGGCTGGATAACGAGGATTCTTGCTTCTGCAACAGAAACGGCAGCCATAGCGTTAATCTGGGTGGGAACTCCGTAGTAATCTACCTGGATTTTATCGAGAACGGCAGGATTTGCTCTGCCTGCTCTGATTGTTGAAAATTCGTTCTTAAGAGCGTTTACGCACTTTTCCATTTTCTGTTCTGTAAGGTTAAGAGTGTCTTTCATAATCGTAATCCTTTCAAGTTAATTCTGATTGCTTACAAGGGTTCCTACCTTTTCGCCCATTACCGCATCGTAGATATTGTCGGGGCGGTGGAGGTCGAAAACTATAAGGGGAATGTTGTTGTCTATACACATGGCGGCTGCTGTTCCGTCAAGAACTCTCAGACCGTTCACGAGTATATCCTTATGCTTAAGGGTTTCATACTTAACGGCGTCGTCGAACTTAAGCGGGTCCTTATCATATACGCCGTCAACCATGGTGGCTTTAAGTACTATATCGGCGTTGATTTCTGCGGCTCTGAGGGCAGCAGCAGAGTCTGTTGAAAAGAAGGGGCTTCCTGTTCCGCAGCCGAAAATAACTATTCTTCCCTTTTCAAAGTGGCGCATAGCCTTTTCTCTGATGTAAGGCTCGCTGATTGCATTCATAGCAATTGCAGTCTGAACTCTTACCTCACAGCCAAGGTTTTTGAGTGCGTCGCCTACTGCAAGAGCATTCATAGTGGTGGCAAGCATACCGATATGGTCGGCTGTTACCCTGTCCATATTCTCGCTTGAACGTCCCCTCCAGAAATTGCCTCCGCCTACAACTATACCAATCTGCACACCCTCGTCGTAGCAGCGCTTAACGCTTTTGCAGATAGATTCGATAGTTGGCAGGTCCAGTCCGGTTTTCTTATCGCCCGCAAGAGCCTCTCCGCTTAATTTGAGAAGAATACGCTTGTACTTAGGTACATTTCCCATAATGAAATCCTCCGGTTTATTAATAATCCAGAACTCTTATTGAGCCGAGAACATTTATTTTGCTGCACTTTTCAGCAAAATCCGCCTCGTTCATTGTTCCGGTTACAAAAGCAAGCTCATCTTCGGGAGCATTATCTCTCGACAGATAGCGCACATCTCCGAAAAGCTTTGCCACAGCCGCCTTATCGGCAACTGCACGAACATAGAATTTATTTTCAAGGTTCTTTTCCGGGATTATAAAGCTCTGGTCGCTGTCCTCCCAACTCATCATCTTTGAAGTACCGCTCTTCTTTGCGGCAATAACTATGTCGGAAACAACGGCGCTTGCAGTAGGAAGCTTACCCGCTCCCTTTCCGTAGAAAACAACGTCGCCGGTAGCGTCGCCACGGACAAGAATTGCGTTGAATACATCGTTTACGCCTGCAAGCTGGCTTTCACCGTCGATAACAGCGGGACAAGTCATAATTGCAAGCTTTCCGTTCTTATTTGAAGCGTAGCCGATAAGCTTTATTACGCTTCCCATGCTTTCGCAGTACTTAACATCCTCAAGAGTTATCTTTGTAATGCCCTCGGTATGGATATTGTCGGGGTAAACGTGCTTTCCGAAGGCAAGAGATGCAAGTATGCATATCTTACGGCAGGTGTCATGTCCCTCAACGTCAGCCGAAGGGTCACGCTCCGCATAGCCAAGCTCCTGAGCAATTTTCAGCGCTTCGTCAAAGCCCATGCCCTCCTTTATCATCTTTGTAAGGATAAAGTTAGTTGTGCCGTTGAGAATACCTGCAATTTCGTCAATTTCGTTTGCGGAAAGGCACTGATTAAGTGGTCTTATAATCGGAATACCGCCGCCCACGCTTGCTTCAAAGAAGAAGTTTACGTCATGTTCCTTAGCGATTTTTAAAAGCTCCGCACCCTTTGCGGCAACAAGCTCCTTGTTGGAAGTTACAACGCTCTTCCCTGCTTCAAGGCATGCCTTTACATAGCCGTAGGAATACTTCATACCGCCGATAACCTCGGCAACAACAGAAATTTCGGGGTCGTTTACAATATCCTCAAAATTCTTGGTGAACTTGTCTGCATAACGCTGGTCGGGGCAGTCCCTTACCTCAAGAATATATTTTATATCAAGCTCCTCGCCGACTTTCTTTTCGAGAGCCTCCTTGTTCTTGTAGAACACCTCTACTGTTCCCGAGCCAACCACGCCGTAGCCCAGTACCGCAATCTTTTTCATATAGCTTTTCCTTTCATTTCGTGAATGTGCAAAGCACAATATACTCTTGTTATTATAACACATTTTTACATACAAGACAAGTATTTTTTGAAAAAAATAGACAAATAGGTAATTAATGACAGATTATCCCCTACTTCAGCATTTTTTTCAGATACTGACCCGTGTAACTGCTTTCGCAGGCGGCAATTTCCTCGGGAGTTCCTGCTGCAACAAGAGTACCGCCCTTATCTCCACCCTCGGGTCCAAGGTCGATTATATAATCTGCCGTCTTGATAACGTCAAGGTTATGCTCAATTACAACAATTGTATTTCCGCCCCGCACAAGCTGCTGAAGTACCTCGATAAGCTTGTGAACGTCTGCTGTGTGCAGTCCTGTTGTTGGCTCGTCAAGGATATAGATTGTACGTCCGGTAGGTCGCTTTGAAAGCTCAGCCGCAAGCTTTACACGCTGGGCTTCTCCGCCAGACAGGGTTGTTGCGGGCTGACCTATCTTGATATAGCCAAGTCCTACGTCGCAAAGGGTTTTAAGCTTACGATAGATTTTCGGAACATTCTCGAAAAATCTGCTTCCCTCCTCAACCGTCATTTCAAGCACGTCATAGATGCTCTTGCCCTTGTACTTTACTTCAAGGGTTTCCCTGTTGTAGCGCTTGCCCTTGCAGACCTCGCAGGGAACGTAAACATCAGGCAGGAAGTGCATTTCAATTTTTATGATACCATCACCCTGACAAGCTTCGCAGCGGCCGCTTTTTACGTTGAAGGAAAAACGGGAAGTACCGTAGCCACGCATTTTTGCGTCATTAGTTGAAGCGAACAAATCCCTTATATCTGTAAATACTCCTGTGTATGTGGCAGGATTTGAGCGGGGAGTTCTGCCGATTGGCGCCTGGTCGATTGCGATTATCTTGTCAAGCTGCTCCGCACCCTCGATTTTTTTGAACTTGCCGGGAACTGTTCTCGCCTTATTAAGCTTAGCTGCAAGGTAGTTGTACAAAATCTGATTGATGAGGGAACTTTTGCCGCTGCCTGATACGCCTGTTACGCATGTGAAAACTCCGAGAGGAATTGAAACGTCTATATTTTTCAGGTTGTTCTCCGATGCGCCTGTAATCTTAAGCCATCTGCCGTCGGGCTTTCTGCGCTCATCGGGAACGGGTATCTTCTTTTTACCGGAAAGGTACTGCCCCGTTATTGACCGCTGGCAGTTCATTATATCCTCGGCAGTTCCTGCGCATACCACCTCGCCGCCGTGAACGCCTGCTCCCGGACCTATATCAACAATAAAATCCGCAGCTCTCATGGTGTCCTCGTCGTGCTCAACCACGATAACCGTATTTCCTAAATCCCTGAGCCTTTTAAGCGTTCCGATAAGCTTGTCGTTGTCCCTTTGGTGCAGTCCGATGCTGGGCTCGTCAAGGATATAGAGCACACCCATAAGAGAGCTTCCTATCTGGGTAGCAAGGCGTATTCTCTGGCTTTCTCCGCCGGAAAGAGTTCCCGCGGAACGGGAAAGGGTAAGATAATCAAGTCCTACACTTTTAAGGAATTTAAGTCGTGACTTTACCTCCTTCAAAATCATCTTACCGATAAGCATATCCCTTTCGGAAAGCTGCATATTCTCAACAAATTCCAAAGCGTCACTTATGCTCATCTTGCAAAATTCGTTGATATTCTTGCCTGCAACCGTAACCGCAAGGGCTTCCTTTTTAAGCCTTTCGCCCTTGCAGACAGGGCAAAGGGTGTCCTGCATATAGCTTTCTATTTCGTTTCGTGAGGCTTCCGTTCCGTCCTTGTAGCGCCGTTCAAGATTGTTTATAACTCCCTCAAAATCGGAATATCTGTAACCACCGCCAAAGGAATCTATAACGTCAACCCGTATTTTTTCGCCGCCTGTTCCGTAAAGGAAAATTCCAACCTCCTCGGGCTTAAGTTCCTTTACGGGAACGTCCAGGGAAATGCCGTAATGCTTTGAAATAGCGTTATAGTACATCATAGCAATTGAGTTGTCGTCAAGGGAGTTCCAGCCGCTCGCCTTTATAGCACCCTGTCTTATGGAAAGCTCTTGGTCGGGGATTATAAGGGCAGGATCAACTCTGTGGAAAACTCCGAGACCTGTACAATGAGGACAAGCGCCAAAGGGATTATTGAAAGAGAACATTCTCGGAACAAGCTCGTCAATGCTTATATTATGCTCGGGGCAGGCGTAATTCTGGGAAAAATGAAGCTCCTCCCCGTCAATTACGTCGATATAAACAAGCCCGTCGGTAAGCTTTCCTGCGGTTTCAATGCTGTCTGTAAGGCGGGAGTCGATTTCGGGCTTTACAACAAGCCTGTCAACAACCACCTCTATGTTATGCTTTATATTCTTTTCAAGCTTTATCTTTTCGGACAGGTCGTACATAATCCCGTCAATCCGAACTCTGACAAAGCCCTGCTTTCTGATAGCTTCAAGCTCCTTCTGATATTCGCCCTTTTTGCCTCTTGCAATAGGCGCTAAAACCTGGATTTTTGTTCCCTCGCCAAGCGCCTTTACCTTATCCACAATCTGGTCAACCGTCTGCTGCCGGATTTCCTTACCGCATACGGGACAATGGGGAACGCCTATTCTTGCGTAGAGAAGTCTTAAATAGTCGTAAATCTCCGTAACCGTGCCAACGGTTGAACGGGGGTTCTTAGAAGTTGTTTTCTGGTCGATTGAAATTGCGGGAGAAAGTCCCTCTATGCTTTCCACGTTGGGCTTTTCCATCTGCCCTAAAAACATTCTCGCATATGAGGAAAGGCTCTCCATATATCTGCGCTGACCGTCGGCGTAGATTGTATCAAAGGCAAGGGAGGATTTTCCCGAGCCTGAAAGACCTGTCATTACAATAAGCTTATCTCTTGGTATTGTAAGGTCGATATTCTTTAGATTATGCTCCTTGGCACCTCGAATAACGATTTTATCGTTTGCCATTCTTACTCTCCTGATTCTTTAGTTCTGCAATTTTATCTCTGAAAAATGCCGCCTGCTCAAAATCAAGCACCTTTGCAGCTTCCTTCATCATAGAGGTGTACTGGGCGATAAGCTTTTCCTTTTCCTGCGGGGGCAGCTTTTTCAGCTTCTTGGGGCTGTCCTCGGAGGGGAAAGAAATCTCGATAACGTCCCTTACCTCTTTGATTATGGTTTTTGGCACTATTCCGTGCTCTTTGTTATATTTCTTCTGAATTTCACGGCGGCGGTTTGTCTCTCTTATTGCATTTTCCATGCTGTTTGTAACTGTATCTGCGTACATTATAACCTGTCCGTTTGCATTACGCGCAGCTCTTCCCACCGTCTGGATAAGAGAGGACTCGCTTCTTAAAAAGCCCTCCTTGTCGGCGTCAAGTATTGCAACAAGGGAAACCTCGGGAATATCAAGACCCTCCCTCAGCAGATTAATGCCCACAAGAACGTCAAAAACTCCAAGCCTTAAATCCCTTACAAGCTCCATTCTCTCAATTGTGTCAACGTCATGGTGCATATAGCGTACCTTAAGCTCAAGCCGTTCAAGGTATTTCGTTAAATCCTCCGCCATTTTCTTGGTAAGGGTTGTTACAAGCACCCTTTCCTTACGCTCAATGCGCTGGTTTATCTCTGAAACAAGGTCCTCAATCTGCCCGTCGGTAGGCTTTACAATTATCTCCGGGTCAACAAGTCCGGTAGGACGGATAATCTGCTCCGCCACAACCGTTGCATGCTCCTTTTCAAAGGGTCCGGGGGTTGCTGAAACATATACAGCCTGATTGATTTTACCGTAAAATTCGTCAAAATTAAGGGGTCTGTTATCGTAAGCAGAAGGCAGTCTGAAACCGAAATCGACAAGATTTTTCTTTCTTGCTGCGTCTCCGCCGTACATTCCCCTTACCTGTGGCAGGGTAACATGGCTTTCGTCCACAAGCAGCAGAAAATCCTTCGGGAAATGATCAATAAGTGTTACAGGCGTACTTCCCGGAGGACGCCTTGACAGAATACGGGAGTAGTTCTCAACTCCCTTGCAGGTGCCTATCTCCCGCAGCATTTCCATATCGTATCTTGTGCGCTCCGCAATACGCTGAGCCTCGATAAGCTTATGCTCCGCCGTGAATTTTTCTACCTGCTGCTCCATTTCCGTTTCTATCTCGGAAAGCGCTTCCTCAAGCTTGTCCTTTCCAACAATATAGTGAGAAGCCGGGAAAACAGCGGCGTGGGTAAGCTCACGCTTTGCAAGACCCGTTACAACCTCAAACTCGGAAATCCTGTCAATCTCATCGCCAAAAAACTCAATCCGAAGGGCGGTTTCCTGAGTTGCCCCCGCCGGGAAAATCTCAACCGTATCGCCACGCACCCTGAACTTGTTTCTTATGAAATTCACGTCGTTGCGCTCATACTGCATAGTAATAAGCCTTTTAATAAGCTCGTCCCTTGAAATCTCCGTGCCCTTTCTCAGCGAAAGTGAATTTGCACGGTATTCCTCTGGACTTCCTAAGCTGTAAATGCAGGAAACGCTGGACACAATAATAACGTCCCGCCTTTCGGCAACTGAAAAGGTTGCAGAATGGCGCAGACGGTCAATATCGTCGTTTATGGAGCTGTCCTTTTCAATATAGGAATCCGTTGAAGGTATATAAGCCTCGGGCTGGTAATAATCGTAATAGCTCACGAAATATTCAACCGCATTATCCGGAAAAAACTCACGAAACTCACTGCAAAGCTGGGCTGCAAGGGTCTTGTTATGGGCAAGCACAAGAGTGGGGCGGTTTATCTGCTCAATAATATTCGCCATTGTAAAGGTCTTTCCGGAGCCTGTAACGCCGAGAAGCACCTGCTCCTTTTCCCCTCTTTTAATCCCCTCCACAAGCTTGCTGATAGCCTCCGGCTGGTCGCCCGTGGGCTTATATGGAGATTTAAGAACAAATTTATCCATAAAACACCTTCGCTTATACTGTCCAGATTCCCTGAGCATGATTTGAAGCCCTAAGCGAAAAGCTTCCGTTTCTTCCCACGATTATATGGTCAATAACACTTATTTCAAGCTCGGAAAGAAGCCTTGTAAGCTCCTTTGTCTTTATTATATCCGCCTTTGAGGGCATGCAAACGCCCTTGGGGTGGTTATGTGCAAGCACCACCCTGTCGCATCTGTTCATAATCACAAAATCAGCAATCTTTCGTGCGCTTATCTGCACCTTGCCGATTGTTCCCTCGGAGATTTTCGCCACCGCAACAAGTTTCAGCTCGTCGTCAACAACAAGAGCATGCACCTCTTCCGTTTCAACTCCCAGAAATATACTCTCGAAGTATTCTCTAAGGCTTTCCGTGCTGTCAAATTTATGGGATTTTTCGTCGGAAAAGCAGGCGGATTTCAGGTACCTGCGGGAAAGCTGCTGCACGAACTTAATAAGCCCCGCAGAATTATCGCTTATTCCCTTTACCCTGCAAAGTGCCTCATAATCCGCTTCAAGCACGCCTCTTAAAGAGCCGAACTCCTCCACAAGCCTATGGGCAATCGGGTTTGTGTCCCCGTTGGGAATGCCGTAAAACAGCAGAATTTCCAGCACCTGATGGTCATTTAAGGAATCAATGCCGTGTTCAAGCATTGATTCCTTTGTTCTTTTTCTATGTCCCTTATGAACGTTTTTCTCGTCCATATCAGTCGTTGAAAACAGCGCCCTTGCTTGCGTTTCCTACAAGCTTTGAGTATCTTCCAAGATAGCCGTCAAGGTGCTTGTCAGGCGGATTTATGCCCTTTGCCTTTCTTGCAGCGATTTCCTCCTCGGAAACGAGAAGGTCGATTTTTCTTCCGGGTATATCAATATGAATTTTATCTCCGTTTTCGATGTAGGCGATAAGTCCGCCCTCTGCAGCTTCGGGAGAAACGTGACCAACCGCAGCGCCGCGGCTTGCTCCGCTGAAACGTCCGTCTGTAATAAGGGCTACGCTTCCGTCAAGTCCCTTTCCTACGATTGCAGCTGTAGGCGCAAGCATCTCGGGCATTCCGGGACCTCCCTTGGGTCCTTCGTATCTGATGACAACAACATCTCCTGCAATAATAGTACCGCCGAGAATAGCGTCGCATGCATCCTGCTCACCGTCGAATACCTTGGCTGTTCCCGTAAAGTCCATCATTTCGGGCTTTACTGCGCCCTGCTTAACAACGGCGCCCTCGGGAGAGATATTGCCCTTAAGGATTGCAATTCCTCCGTCTGCACGGATAGGAGTTTCGATCTTATGGATAACCTCTCCGTCAGCATAGCCTGCCTTTGCAAGGCGTTCGCCCTGTGTACCTGTTACAGTTGTAACCTCAAGGTCAATAAGGTCTCTCTTTGCAAGCTCGTGAAGGACAGCCTGAATACCGCCAACCTCGTTTAAATCCTCGATAAAAATGCTGCTTGCGGGGTTAAGCTTTGAGAGCTGGGGAATCTTCCTGCTCATCATATCAATATCGTCAATTGTAATGTCAACATTTGCCTCATGAGCAATTGCAAGCAGATGAAGAACTGTATTTGAGGAAGCGCCGATTGCCATATCAGCGGCAAGAGCGTTAAGCATATTTCTTCTTGTAAGTATATCAAGAGGACGGATATTTTCACGAACAAGCTCAACCGAACGCTCGCCCGCTTCCTTTGCGAGTCTTCTTCTTGCTGCATTTACAGCGGGCTCAGTTCCGTTAAAGGGCAGAGCAAGACCGATAGCTTCGGTAAGACAGTTCATAGAGTTTGCTGTGTACATACCCGAGCAGGAGCCGCATGTAGGACAAGCCTTGTTTTCGTACTCCATAAGCCCCTTTTCGTCTATTTCGCCGTCTGTAAACTTACCGATTGCCTCGTAGATTTCCGAATATCCAAGGCGCTTGCCCGCAACCTTTCCTGCCTTCATAGGACCGCCGCTTATAAAGATAGAGGGCAGATTGAGTCTTGCCGCAGCCATTATCATTCCGGGAACAATCTTATCGCAGTTGGGGATAAATACAACACCGTCAAGAGGGTGTGCGGTAAGCATAACCTCAATACTGTCTGCAATAAGCTCTCTTGAAGCAAGGGAATACCTCATACCCTTATGATTCATAGCAAGTCCGTCGCATACGCCGATTGTAAAGAACTCAAAGGGCACGCCGCCTGCATTTCTGATACCGTCCTTAACGTACTGTGAAATTTCCTTAAGGTGCATGTGTCCGGGTACATAGTCGCTTGCAGCGCAGACAACAGCAATAAATGGTCTGCCCATTTCGCTGTCTGTAACTCCAAGTGTCTTAAGCAGCGCCCTGTGTGGCAGGCGGCTTACTCCATCCTTTAATAAATCGCTTCTCATAGTTTTATCCTTCCTTTTTTAATTTATATTCCGAATACGTTTTTGAGCAGTCCGCTGTTTTCGGGGGATTTTCCGAGCATAGCAGCTCCGATTATTCCTGCGTCGTTGCCAAGACTGCATATACATATTTCGGTATTTTTTGCGCTGTTCTTTGAATAAACGCTTTCGCTTACCAGCTTTTTAAGGGGCAGCAGGAGATTATCTCCCTCGTTGCAGACTCCGCCGCCGATACAAAGAATATCGGGCTGGAAGATATTGATAGTGTTGGTAATACCGCAGGCAAGATGCTTTATATAGCGGTTTACAACCTCAATTCCTACATCGTCCAGCATTTTTGCCGCATTGAATGCGGTTCTTGCGCTTATTCTTCCGTCTGCCTCAACAAGCTGACAGATTTTACTTTCGGGGTGCTGCTCGGCAGCCTCCTTTGTCATACGGATAAGTCCCGTTGCGGAAGAATAGGCTTCAAAGCAGCCCTTCCTGCCGCAGGAGCACTCATATCCGTCAACCACAATAACAGTATGCCCGATTTCTCCGCCTGCAAAATTAGAGCCGCTGAAAATTCTGCCGTTAATGATAATTCCTGCGCCTACTCCTGTTCCGAGAGTAATCACAACGGCGTTTTTCGACCCCTTTGCCGCGCCTGCAAGGTATTCGCCGTAGGCAGCCACATTAGCGTCGTTATCAATATACGTCTTTTTGTTGAACGCCTTTTCAATATCTGCAAGCAGCGGCACGTTGTTCCAATGGAGATTGTTTGAATACTCAACAATTCCGGTTTCCGTATTGCAGGTACCGGGACAGCCTGCACCTATCCACTTGACCTCGTCCTCTGTTACGCCTGCCTCTTTTATTGCAATCCGTACAGACTCCAGAATATCAACAAGAACCTCTTCGTAGCTCCTGCCCGTTCCCGTCTTGATTTTGCTTCTGCCAAGTATTTTGTAGCTGTCGTCAACTACGCCTGTGGATATATTTGTTCCGCCTATATCAATTCCTACATAGCATTTCATATCGGTTTACCTCCTTTAATCATACAATGTCGGTAAGAATAGCCTCTCCCTTTCCCTTAAGGGCATAATCGCCGTAGCCTGCGGGAATAAAGCAGCTGTCGCCCTTCTTTAACAGAACACCGTCAACCTCCAGCTGTCCATCAAGGACGAGAACAGAGTTAAAGGATTTTTCTGTTGCAGTAAGCCTTGCTTCCTCCCTTATTTCAAGCTTATTGACGTTGAAGTATTCGCAGGTTGCAAGTAGTGTTTCGGTATAACCCGACTTTTCAGCAGGCTGACCCATGGGCTTACAGGGGCGCTCGGGAGGAGTAAGCTTTGTAACGTCGCATGCCTTTTCGATATGCAGCTGCCTTGGCTTTCCGTCTGCGCCTACCCTGCCGTAGTCGTAAATTCTGTATGTAGTGTTGCTGTTCTGCTGAATTTCAGCTATGAGTATTCCCTTTCCGATTGCGTGAAGCGTTCCCGAGTCGATAAAGAAAACGTCTCCCTTGTGAACCGGTACATTGTTTGTAACCTCAAGGAGAGTGTTTTCCCTGATACGGCGGCTGAACTCTTCTTTTGAAATCTCATGCCTGAAGCCGTAAAGAAGCTCTGCACCCGGAGCGCAGTCCACTATATACCACATTTCTGTCTTTCCGTACTCTCCCTCAACCCGCATCGCATAGTCGTTGTCAGGGTGAACCTGAACAGAAAGATTATCCTTTGCATCGATAAGCTTTATAAGAATAGGAAAATACTCGAAACGGGCGCAGTTTTCTCCGAGTACCTTTGATCCTGCCCTTTCAATATATTCCTCTAAAGTAAGTCCCGCAAATTCGCCGTTTGCAATAACGCTTTTTCCGTCCTTATGGCAGGAAAGCTCCCAACTCTCGGCAACCTTGTCTGCATTGGAAACCTTTCCGTACTCCTCTCTGAGTCGTGTCCCTCCCCAGAGATAATCTTTGCAGGGCGCATTAAGCTTCATAGGGTACATTTTATATCCGTCCTTTCAGAATAGCAGACAAATATGTCTGCATCATGTCAGAATATTATTATTAAATTATAGCACATATTAATTTAAATGTAAAGCAATTTTTATACATTTCTCCTTCTGAAAAATCCCGAAACGGTAAAACCGCTTCGGGACTAAAATTATGCCTGATGAATTGTTACAGAAGAAATTATTATATCCTTAACGGGCTTGCTCTCCGCTCCGTCGCTACCCATTTCGGTTTCAACCGCGGAAATAGCGTCAAGTACCTCGAAGCCCTCTACCGTCTGACCGAAAACGGTGTATCCGCCGTCCAGCGAAGGAGTACCGCCGTTTTTGTACTTCTCAATAACAGCGTCCGTGCAGGTATCAGCCATAGCCTTTGCGCCCTCTGCTGATTTACCGTAGAAATCTACAAAAATATCAATCTGTGCCAAAGTCGCCTCGTCGCCTGCATAGGCTTCTTTCATAGCCTCATACTGCTGCTTTGTATATTCATAGTACTCGGCGTACTGATTGTAAAGCTCTGCGATATTATCTATATTTTCCTTGTTGTTGACAATATAGAACTGGTCGGACATATTTCCCATAGCACTTGCATAGCAGAATGCGCCGTAGTAGTGGCGAAGGCTTGTGTTAATCTCATTCTTGAAGGTGCCGCCGTCAGCGGAAGCTCCGCCTGTTCCATCGCCGTTTGCAGAACCGCCCTGCGCCATAAAGCCGCTTATAACACGGTGGAAATTCCTGCCGTTGTAGGTTCCCTTATTGGCAAGCTCAATAAAGTTCTGAACTGCATAGGGAGCTTCATCGGGGTAAAGCTTAACCTTTATATCTCCGTAATCCTTTATGCTTATTACTGCGTAAATATCTCCGCTTTCAAGCTTTACTTCGCCGGAATTTCCCTGCTCTGAACTTTTTACAATTGAAGCCTCCTGCGGTGCTGCAACTCTGTTATAGTCCTCTGGAAAGGCATAAGTTCCACCGCTTACGGTGTTTGAAATACCTGAGTTCTCTGAATCAGCAGGATTTTTCTCGTTTCCGGAGCAGCCCGATACAACCATAACCGCCGCAAGAAGCACTGCCCAAAAGCCTTTATTTCCTATTTTCATATAAATATCCTTTCTATCTAAATGGAAAAGAACCGCTACGCTATGTCAGACAAAGCTTATCGGTTCTCCCAAATCAGTCTATTTCTACCATTACCTTTTCGCTGTGTCTTACAGCGCCGGCACGCATAATTGTTCTGATTGCCTTAGCAATTCTTCCCTGCTTGCCGATTACTCTGCCCATATCTCCTGCGGCAACATGCAGATGATATACTACCGTGCCGTCCTCAGTGGGCTCGTCAACGCTGATTTCGATTGCCGACTTATCCTCGACAAGCTCCTCAACCATTGCGTATAATAATTCCTTCATTTAAGCCTCCAAATGAATAGCTTAGCCGACACCGTTGCTCTTTAAAAGCTTCTTAACTGTTTCGGTGGGCTGAGCGCCGTTCTTAATCCACTGCTGAGCCTTTTCTGTGTCGATTTTTACTACGCTGGGTTCCTTTGTAGGATCATAGTAGCCGATTTCCTCGATAAAACGTCCGTCTCTGGGATAACGGGAATCTGCAACTACTACTCTGTAAAAAGGAGCCTTCTTAGCGCCCATTCTTCTGAGTCTGATTTTTACTGCCATTGTTTTTTCCTCCGTTTGAAAATTTAAGTATGTTGTATATAACGCCTTTTGCGCTGATACCTTATTTTAAGCCGCCGAGATTGCCCATATTCTTAAGCATATTCATAGGAATACGGCGCTTTCCGCCCTTTCCCGGCTTTCCGCCCATCTGCTTCATCATCTTCTGCATCATATCGAACTGCTTAAGCAAATTGTTTACGTCCTCTACCCTTGTTCCCGAGCCTGCCGCAATTCTGCGCTTTCTCTTTGCATCAATAAGCGAGGGGCGTTCTCTTTCCTTTTTGGTCATTGACAGGATAATCGCCTTTGTTCTTGGCATTTTCTTCTCGTCAATGTCCTCCTCCTTAACCTTTCCGCTGAGTCCGGGAATCATATTGAGAATTGAAGAAATACTGCCCATTTTCTCAATCTGCTCAAACTGGCTTAACAGGTCGTTCATATCGAACTTGTTGGCTTCCATTTTCTTCGCCAGCTTCTCGGCTTCCTTTTCGTCAAAGGTTTCCTTAGCTTTTTCGATAAGGGAAAGCACGTCGCCCATTCCAAGAATACGGTTAGCCATTCTGTCGGGGTGGAACTGCTCAAGGTCGTCTATCTTCTCACCGATACCTGCGAACTTTATAGGCTTTCCTGTAACTGCAAGTACAGAAAGTGCCGCACCGCCTCTTGTGTCACCGTCCAGCTTCGTAAGGACAACGCCTGTTATTTCAAGGGCTTCGTTAAAGCTCTTTGCAACATTGACAGCGTCCTGACCTGTCATAGAGTCAACAACAAGGAGAATTTCATTGGGCTTTGTTTCGGCTTCGATTTCCTTAAGCTCGCCCATAAGCTCCTCGTCGATATGCAGACGTCCCGCAGTATCAAGGATTACAACATCGTAGCCGCCGTCCTTAGCGAACTTGATGCTTTCCTTTGCAATCTTAACCGGGTTTTCCTGCCCCATTTCAAAAACCCTGACTCCTGCCTTTTCGCCCACAACCTTCAACTGGTCGATAGCGGCGGGTCGGTATATGTCGCAGGCAACCAGCAAAGGCCGTCTGTTCTGACCCTTAAGATATTTCGCAAGCTTTGCAGAGTGAGTTGTTTTACCTGCACCCTGAAGACCGCACATCATAATAACGCAGGGCGGCTTAGACGGGAAATCAATTCTCGCATTCGTACCGCCCATAAGCTTGCAAAGCTCGTCGTGAACTATGTCGATGACCTGCTGAGCGGGAGTAAGGCTTTCCATAACCTCGGAGCCTACCGCTCTTTCGGTTACCTTTGATATAAAGTCCTTGACAACCTTATAGCTTACGTCCGCTTCAAGAAGCGCCATTTTTACTTCACGCATAGCTTCGTTTACTGTCTTTTCGTTCAGCTTACCGTAGCCGCGCAGATTTTTAAAAACCTTTCCCAGCTTTTCGGACAGACCTTCAAAAGCCATAAATGCGCTCCTTTCTAAAGCAAAGTCTTGATTTCTTCGATTATTCCCGTTATCTCGGGAGTGTCTGCCTTTTCTTCCGAAACAGCCCTTTCGAGCCGCTCAACCGAAGATTTAAGCGATCTGAATTTTCCTACAAGCCCCATCTGTTCCTCAAGCTCAGCAAGCCTTGCCTCGCTTGTTTTGATGCAGTTCATAACGCCCTGTCGGGTTATTCCCGTTTCCTCGGAGATTTCACCAAGCGACAAATCGTCGTTGTAGTAGTATTCAAGAGTTTCCCGCTGTTTTTCGGTCAGTAAAGAACCGTAAACGTCAAAAAGAATTGTATTTTCAAGGTCTTTTGCCATTTACTGCTCCTTTCGGCAAAACTGCTGTAAACCTTTTAAAGTTTACAGCAGTTATCATTATAGCATATA
>JBJERM010000204.1:0-14539 GCA_051882315.1 Ruminiclostridium sp. | reverse complement strand
CTCTCGGATGCCCGGACTGCAATAAAAAATATACCTTACAGCTGTAAATTTGCAGTAAATGCCTTATAGCTATTGCTTTTTACTGAGTTTTGTAGTATAATAACCTTATATAGTGCGGTTTTGTGACCCGTACTGGAAAAGGAGGCTTTTTATGATAGTTGTTCACAACCATCTCGGCAGTATCGAGTTTTCAAAGGCGTTTTTCGTTTCACTCATAGGAAACACGGTTAAAAGCTGCTTTGGCGTTGCGGCGCTTAACGCTTCCGGAGCGGCTGAGGCTGTTGCGGAGAAATTCCCCCTTTTCGGAAAAATGTTCGATATCGACAAGGGTATTAAGGTTAAATTATCCCACGGAAAGGTGTATATAGTTATCCATATTTCTGTTATGTACGGGGTAAATATTTCTGCGGCGGTGCAGAGTATCAAGAACAAGATAAGCTACGCCGTTGAGGAGCAGACCAATTTTCCTGTTGAGAAAATCGACGTATATATTGACGGTCTTACTACCCTGTAAGCAGGGAAGCAGGTCGTTTATCTGAAAATAAAGGATGTGTCATTTTGGAAATCAGCGGAAAGCTTCTGAGAGACGGTATAATTTCAGGCGCTAACAATATTTCTAACAATCGCAATTCCGTGGACGAGCTGAACGTATTCCCCGTCCCCGATGGAGATACGGGTACAAATATGTCCATGACCATAAGGAACGCAGTTCCCGAGCTTAAGGCTATGGGAGAGGATATTACCGTCGCTTCCGTTTCCTCTGCTGCGGCGTCTGCTATGCTGCGTGGCGCAAGAGGAAATTCCGGCGTTATTCTGTCTCTCCTGTTCAGAGGAATAGGAAAGGGACTTGCGGGAAAAACCACCGCCACGGGAAAGGACTTTGCCGAGGCTCTCGGAAAGGGCGTTGAAGCCGCATACAAGTCGGTAATGAAGCCTACGGAGGGTACAATTCTTACTGTTTCCAGAGAAGCGGCGGAGGCAGCCCTTAAAAAGGCGGAGGAAACCGAGGATATAATCGAGGTTATGGAGGCGCTTATCGCCGAGGGCGAGGCTTCCCTTAACCGTACTCCCGAGCTGCTTCCTGCCCTTAAAAAGGCTGGAGTAGTTGACGCAGGCGGAATGGGCTTTCTTACCATAATTAAGGGCATTTACAGCGTTCTTAAGGGAGAAGGTATTATTCCCGACAACGAGGAAACCGCAAAGAAAGAGGTTGCAGTCGTAAGCAGAAACGCCGCAGGCTCCTTCAAGACCGACATTGAGTTTACCTACTGCACCGAATACATTGTAAATAAAAAAGAGGGCTGCGAGGACGCTACAAAGCTTCGTGCCTACCTTGAAAGCATAGGCGACAGCGTTGTTGTGGTGGACGACGATGGAATTATAAAGGTACACGTTCACACCGAGCACCCCGGAAAAGCCCTTGAAAAGGGTATCTGCTTCGGTTCTCTCGTTAATATGAAGATTGAGAATATGAAGGAGCAGCACAAGGCGCAGGAGCTTAAGGCCGAAAATGAAAGCAAGCAAAGGCTTGCTCCCGTTAAGCCCGAAAAGGAATTTGGTTTTGTTGCAGTAGCTTCAGGCGAGGGCGTTGAGGCGCTCTTTACCGACCTCGGCGTTGACAGCATAGTAAGAGGTGGTCAGACCTCCAACCCGTCCACCGAGGATATTCTTGAAGCGGTTATGGCAACTCCTGCCCACAACGTTTTCGTTCTTCCCAACAACAAGAACATAATTATGGCGGCTGAGCAGACGGTTAAGCTTGCCACCGACAGAAACGTAATAGTTTTGCAGACCCGCTCGATTCCACAGGGACTTACCGCTATGCTTTCCTTTGACGAGACGATTTCCGCCGCTGAAAACAGCGCTGCTATGACCTCGGCTCTTGACAGCGTAGGCACGGGTCTTATAACCTTTGCGGTGCGTGACAGCGAGGTTGACGATAAGAAGATTAAGCAGGGCGACATTCTCGGAATGGAGAACGGAAAGCTTGCGGTTGTTGAAAAGGACATTGTAAAGGCGCTTTACAAGACGGTTAAGCGGCTTGTAAGCGGAAGCACCTCCTATATAACCCTTATTTACGGCGCAGACGTAACCGAGGAGGACGCAGCGGAGGCTTACGAGACCTTAAAATCCCGTTTCAGCAGCGATATTGAGATAACCCTTGTAAACGGCGGGCAGCCTGTATATTACTATATAGTTTCCGTTGAATAAGGCTTCCAAAAACTCTCAACAGAATTAAAAATAACCGTTTATGCCTACGGGCGTAAACGGTATTTTTGCAGTAATGCAGACAGGAGGTGCAGAAATGAAGGAGAGCGACTCAATAACCTATTTAAAGGGAGTGGGCGAAAAGCGGGCGGCGCTGTTCCGCAAGCTTGGGATAGAAACAGTAGGGGATTTGCTGCGCTGCTTTCCGAGGGATTATACCGACTTTACTGCTCCTGCACCCATAGAGAGCCTTTCACCCGAGGAAACTGCGGTTTTCAGCGGGATTGTAATAAAAAAGCTGCACCCGTATATAACAAGAACAGTTTCAATCTTCAAGGCGGTTGTCAGCGACAACACCGACAATGTTCTTATAACCTTTTTCAACAGCAAGTACTCCTTCGACAGGCTTATTGAGGGCAGGGAATATATTTTTACGGGGAAAATTAAGGGCACAATCCTTGCGAAGGAATGCCCCTCGCCCGTATTTATCGACGCATCGGACAAGAACCTGCTGACCCCGAAATATCACCTTACCGAGGGACTCAGCGCAAAGGTTGTTGCGAACTGCGTAGAAAATGCACTTAAGCTCTGCGAGACGGAAGACCTGCTGCCCGAAGAAATAAGAGAACGTTATGAGCTTATGGACTATAAAGAAGCTCTTGGTGCAGTACATTTTCCCTCGGATTTTGATGAGCTTGAAAAGGGTCGGCGAAGGCTTGCCTTTGAGGAGCTGCTTACCCTCCAGCTTGGGCTTAAGATGATGAAGCAGAAAAGCCGCAAAAAGACTCCTGCGGTTATGGCGGAGCAGGATATGTCCGAATTTTTCGGACAGTTGTCCTTTACTCCCACAGGCGCACAAATGCGTTCAATAGACGAGTGCATTTCCGATATGAAAAGCGGTCTGCCCATGAATCGGCTTTTGCAGGGCGACGTTGGCAGCGGAAAAACCCTTGTTGCGGCGGCGCTTTGCTATTTTGCAGCCAAAAACGGCTACCAGTCCGCCCTTATGGCGCCTACGGAAATACTTGCAAAGCAGCATGCAGACACCTTAAACGGGCTGCTTCAGCCTTTTGGAATTAGCGTTGTTCTTCTTACGGGTAGTACCCCGAAAAAGCAGGCTTATGCCGCACTTAAGGAAGGCTCTGCTATGGTTGCGGTTGGCACTCATGCAATAATACAGGGAGCGGTTAGCTTTAAGTCGCTGGGACTTGTAATAACCGACGAACAGCACCGCTTCGGAGTTGAGCAGAGGACAATTTTAAGCGGAAAGGGCGATATGCCCCATACCTTAGTTATGTCCGCAACGCCCATACCAAGAACTCTTGCACTCGTAATTTACGGGGATTTGGAGGTTTCCGTGCTTGACGAAATGCCAAAGGGAAGAATACCCATAAGAACCTACGGCGTAACCTCCGACTTCCGACCCCGAATTTACCGCTTTATCAGAAAGTACATTGAAAACGGCTTTCAGGCTTATATCGTCTGCCCGAGAATAGAGGAGGACGAAAGCAGCGGCAAGGAGGCTGCGGCGGAGTACTACGAACGGCTTGAAAAGGGCGAGTTTTCGGATATAAATATAGGGCTTCTCCACGGAAAAATGAAGCAGACGGAAAAGGATTCCGTTATGGCAGGCTTCAAAAGCGGGGAGATTAAGCTGCTTGTTTCAACAACTGTGATTGAGGTGGGCGTTGATGTTCCAAATGCGGTGATAATGGTTATCGAGAATGCCGAGCAGTTCGGCTTATCCCAGCTCCACCAGCTTCGGGGCAGGGTAGGCAGAGGAACGGAGCAGTCCCACTGCATACTCATAACCGACAGCAAAAGCGACTACACAAGAGCGAGAATTGACACAATGGTAGAAACCTGCGACGGATTCCGGATTGCGGAGGAGGACTTGCGGCTAAGAGGCCCCGGAAGCTTCTTCGGCGCAAGACAGCACGGACTTCCCGAGCTTAAAATTGCGGATATGTCATCGGATATAAGCCTTTTGCAGGAAACCACAGCTCTTTCGGAGGAAATCCTGAAATCCGACCCGAAGCTTACAAAGCCCGGGAACAGCGGACTTCGCAGACTGGTGAAAAATCTTTTCAAAGCGCAGGAAATCTACGGAGTAAATTGATATGTTCAGAATTGATAATTTGCAGAGAAAATTCATATTTTCTATTGCAAATTATCAGAATTTCTGCTATAATTTTATCATCAGCTATGAAAACGATTACTTGACCTTATAAAGGCACAGGAGAAGCTTATGGAACGAGTATTTCACGGCGGTATGAAGCCGCCCTTTGATATTTTTGTAAATCAGGCAGGCTACCTGCCGGACAGCAGCAAAATCGCCTCTTTGGCATTTCACGCAAAGACCTTCAACCTTGTTGACGAGAGGGGAAAGGTGCGCTATTCGGGGGAAGTAACCTGCTTCGGCAGGGACGAATGTTCGGGGGATACGGTTTATAACGCCGATTTTTCCGATTTCTCGGAAACAGGTCGTTACAGAGTATGCGCCGAGGGAAAATACTCCGCATTTTTTGATATTTCGCCAAATGCATACCGTGACGTTTTTGAAAAGACCGAAAAGGCTTTCTATTTTCTGCGATGCGGCTGTGCGCTTGAGCCGCAGTATGCAGGAACCTTTACCCATGGCAAATGCCACACCGGAAAAGCCCTTATTTGCGGCGACAATGGAGAAAAGCCCGACAAAAATGCAGAAACCGCCGAGGTTTCGGGAGGCTGGCATGATGCGGGAGATTACGGAAGATATACCACCGCAGCCGCCTGCACCTTAGGACACCTGCTTTACGCTTACAAGATGTTCCCCGAGGCTTTTAATAATCAGAACCTGAATATCCCCGAAAGCGGCGGCACTATGCCCGACATTCTTGCGGAATGTCGCTATGAGCTGGAGTGGCTGCTGAAAATGCAGCGCCCCGACGGCGGAGTTTACCATAAGCTGACAACTGCTCATCACGCCCCCTTCGTAATGCCCGAGAAGGATAGGGAACAGCTTTACCTGCTCCCCGTTTCCTCCTCCGCAACCGCCGATTTCTGTGCGGTGTGCGCTCTTGCGGCGGGAGTTTACAGAGAGTTCGACAATGCTTTCTCGGATAAGCTCTTGTCTGCGGCGGAGAAGTCCTGCAATAAAATAATCTCGGACAGTAGCTTCAAGGGCTTTGAAAATCCCGATTGGTGCGGCACGGGCAGCTACGGCGAGGGGGAGGACAGCGACAACCGTTTTTGGGCTTTTGCGGAAATGTTCGCCGCAACCGGCGATGAAAAGTATCACGAGAAAATGAAAAAAGCCCTTGAAAAGGACTTTTTCCGTGTTGGTTTTTATTGTGGGGCAGTAGGCGGTTTTGGCGCCCTTTCCTATATCCTTTCGGACAGAGAGAGCAAGGACGAAGCCATTTGTGAACAGCTTCGCAGCGAGTTTTTCTCGGCGGCAAAGCGGCAGGCTGAGCTTTCCGACAGCAGCGGCTTCGGCGCAGCTATGACCGTCAGAAATTACAACTGGGGCAGCAATATGTGCCTTTCGGTTTCGGCTATGACCTTTATAATTGCGGATTATCTGAGCGGAGAAAATCGGTACGAGAGGTACGCTTTGCGCCAACTGGACTGCCTTTTGGGCGCAAATCCTCTGGGCATCAGCTATATAACCGGAATCGGCGAATTTTCCTGCCGCAATCCCCATTACCGCCCTGCTTTTGCAGACGGAATAGAGGAGCCGATACCCGGAATGGTCAGCGGCGGACCGAATAGAAATCTTGACGACGAGGCGGCAAGGCAGGTTATACCTGCGGGAACTCCGCCCATGAAATGCTACGCAGACATTACGCCCTCATACTCCACAAACGAGATAGCGATTTACTGGAATTCGCCTGTTGTGTTTGCGCTTGCGTATTTTAACCGGTAAAAAAAGACCTGAGAAACAAAGATTTCTCAGGTCTTTCTGCTATACCCAGTAATCCACCTTTTCAGCGGTTATTTTTATAGTTTTCCTGCTTTTCCCCGATGTAAAAGTACCCTCAAAGCTTTCTTCCTTACCCGAAGAAACGCTGAATTTCGTTAATGTCCAGCCTTCGCCGCAGTCGGAATTAATCTCAAATCGCTTAAGCCCCGTAAAGAAAATATCGCAGACCTTGCCGCAGCTCAGCCAGAGGGTAAGCTGTGCGGAAGCTTCGTCAATACAAAGTGAACGGATAAGTGCGGCGTTCTTGAAATCATTTTCCTTGAAAAGCTCCTTAATGCTCTTTCCCGCCGAGCCATTTTCCACCTCGTCAAGAAACTCGTCAAGCTCGCTTTCGGTGCAGGTAAAGGGACTCAAATAGCATTTCGCAACCGCACGCTTTTCAGCCTGTGTTGCCTCCTTAAGCCGCAAGTCCTTTCTTGCGCTCATTACAGCAGTTCTACGAAAGCCACGGTAGCCCTTGTCCGTCTTTATTCTGCGCCAGTTCTGAAAATCCTTCCCCGTGCCTTTTCTCTTTTTTTCCTGCATTTCGCAAAGCTCGTCGTAAACCCTGTTGGAAATGTCGGCGATTACAGCGCTTCCTGCAATTTCCGCATTAATGGGGCAGGGGCTGAATTTTGCCTCAACAAGCGCCTTGTGCAGGGCGGAAACCTCGTTAATATCGTCGAATTTAAGCATTTCTTATCCTTTCATATCAGCAGTATCAGCCGAACACACCAAGATGCTCAAGAAGAATTTTAATTCCCATAAGCACCAGCACAATTCCGCCCACAAGCTCCGCCTTTGACTTGTATTTTGTGCCGAAAATGTTGCCGATTTTAACTCCTGCACAGGAGAAAACAAAGGTTGTTGCGCCGATAAGACAGACAGCCGCAATAATGTTTACCTGCAAAAAGGCAAAGGTAACTCCCACCGCAAGGGCGTCTATGCTTGTGGCAACCGCAAGGGGCAGCATTACCTTAACGGCAAAGGAGTCGTTAAGCTCATCTTCCTCATCCTTTTTAATCGCCTCTCTTATCATATTTCCGCCGATTATAGACAGCAGAGCAAAGGCAATCCAGTGGTCAAATTCGGTTATAAGCCCGCTGAAGCCTACCCCCAGCGCCCAGCCGATAAGGGGCATACCTGCCTGAAAGCCGCCGAAGTAAAGCCCCGTGATAAGCATGTGCTTTGGCGAAAGCTTTTTTACCGAAAGCCCTTTGCAGATTGAAACCGCAAAAGCGTCCATAGAAAGTCCCACCGCAATGATAAAAAGCTCTAAAATGTCCATTTTTCAAGTCCAATCCTTTTTAATTTATTTGCGGGTTCTTGCCATCTTTTGACACAAAAAAGCGAGGCTTACCCGCAGAAAGCAGATAAGTCTCGTCGCTGAATCGAAAATCTTTTCATGCAGAGCCGGAAGCGTAGGCTTCGGTGTGTCGACTCTGCCGCGCTATTGCGCCGACTACTCCCTTATTTGTTCTATTATAGCATATTTTTCCCTGTCTGTCAACAGTTGTCCGCAGTATATTATATGCCTGACCGATAAAAATTTTTACTGTTTTCCCTTTATTTGTTGTCCTTTTGTTGTCCTTCCTGTTGTATAATTATATGAATAAGTATAAGCACCCGTTTTTTTGCTGACGGGTGCAATAATCTGCCGATAAGGAGTCGCTATGAACAGCAGTATTTTCAGAAAAAAGAGCATTGACAGTATCTCTTCACCAGAACAGCTAACCGACTACATAAGAGCCTCAAATCCAGGAGTATGGCTGGCGCTTGGGGCAATTGCGGTACTGCTTATAGGAATTTGCGTCTGGGGAGTTTTCGGAAAGCTGGATACAAAGATAACAGCGGCGGCTGAAAGCGAGAACGGAAAGCTGGTCTGCTATATAAAGGAAAGCGATATTGAAAAAATCCGAGGCGATATGCAAATCCACATAAACGGCGCTTCCTGCAATATAACGGAAATTTCATCACAACCCATAGCGATTGAGGAGGATTTTCCCGAATATGCTATGCATTTAGGCGATTTAAAGACAGGCGAGTGGGTTTTCGTTATTACAACGGACGGAACTGCTCCCGAGGGAATTTACCCCGCTCAGATAGTTGTAGAAAGCATTTCACCCATATCCTTTGTATTTAATTGAGGTTTCTTATGGCAAAAAGCAGTAAAATCAAATCCCCTGTAACCAACGGCGCCGCAAAAGTGCCTGTAATAATGCAGCTTGAAGCGCTGGAGTGCGGTGCTGCAAGCCTTGCTATGGTTATGGCGTATTATAACAAGTGGGTTCCTCTGGAGCAGGTACGTGAGGACTGCGGCGTATCAAGAGACGGCTCAAACGCAAGAAACGTGCTTATCGCCGCAAGAAGCTACGGCTTTACCGCAAAGGGCTACCGTTTTGAGCCGGAGGAACTGAAAAAGCAGGGCAGATTTCCCTGCATTATACACTGGAATTTCAACCATTTCGTGGTGCTTGACGGCTTTAAGGGCGGCAAGGCGGTAATAAACGACCCCGCAAGAGGAATTGTGTCAATTTCAATGGAGGAATTTGATAAGGCCTTTACGGGTATTTGCATTATGATTGAACCGGGAGAGAGCTTTGTCCCCGGCGGAAAGCCGAAAAGCGTTGTGGGCTTTGTTAAGAGCAGGCTTCAGGGAGCGGGAACTGCAATTGCCTTTGTGGTTATCTGTACCCTTATTTCCTCCCTGCTCGGAATTATAACCGCAAGCTTTTCAAGAATTTTCTTCGACCGGCTGCTTACGGGAACAAATCCCGACTGGTTTATGCCTTTTATAGTTGCATTTGCAGGCATTTCACTTATCGAGATTATAGTGCAGGCTATTGAAGCCGTATATTCAAATAAAATCAACGGCAAGCTGGCGGTTGTGGGAAACGCAACCTTTCTCTGGAAAATACTGCACCTGCCCGTAAAGTTCTTTTCACAGCGTATGGCAGGCGATATTCAGGGCAGACAGAACAGCAACGCAGGAATTGCAGGAGGTCTTGTAAGCACCTTTGCGCCCCTTGCCCTCAATGGCATTATGGCTGTTTTCTACCTTGTGGTTATGATACGATACAGCCCCCTGCTTACACTTGTGGGACTGGCTTCAATCGTTATAAACCTTTTTGCCTCCCGCTATATCTCCAAAAAGAGGATAAACGTCACCCGTGTTCAGAGCAGGGACGCAGGAAAGCTTGCAGGAGCAACCGTTTCGGGAATCGAGATGATTGAAACTATTAAGGCAAGCGGCGCTGAAAACGGCTTTTTCAGCCGCTGGGCAGGCTATCAGGCAAGCGTTATCGCCCAGCAGACAAAGTTCGCAAGGCTTAACCAGTACTTAGGACTTCTCCCCTCCATAGTTTCAACCCTTTGCTCCACAACCGTTCTTATGCTGAGCGTATGGTTTGCTATGAACGGGGATTTTACAATCGGTATGATTAATACCTTCGGCTCTTTTCTTGCCTCCTTTACCGCCCCTGTTTCAACACTTATTTCCGCAGGTCAGAGTCTTCAGGAAATGCGTACCTCAATGGAGCGTATCGAGGACGTTATGCAGTACCCCGACGACGTATGCTACAAGAACGGGGAAGGGCTGAGCGAAAATCAGTCCTATGCAAAGCTTACGGGAGATATTGAGCTTAAAAACGTAACCTTCGGCTATTCGCCCCTTGCAGAGCCGCTGATAAAGGACTTCAATCTGAAAATTAAGCCGGGCGAAAGAATTGCCCTTGTAGGCGCTTCGGGCTGCGGCAAGTCAACGGTTTCAAAGCTTATTTCCGGACTTTATCAGCCCAGAAGCGGAGAAATCCTCTTCGACGGAAAGCCCATAAGCAGTATAAACCGCAGCGTTTTCACAGGCTCTCTTGCGGTAGTTGACCAGGAGATAGTAATTTTTGAGGACACTATTGCCAACAACATAAGAATGTGGGACAGCTCCATAGAGGACTTCGAGGTTATCCTTGCTGCCCGTGACGCACAGCTTCACAGCGATATAATGGCTCGTGACGGAGGCTATAACTATAAGCTTACCGAGGGCGGACGGGATATGTCCGGCGGTCAGCGCCAGCGCCTTGAAATTGCAAGAGTCCTTGCCCAGGACCCCACAATCGTCATACTGGACGAGGCAACCTCAGCCCTTGACGCAAAGACAGAAAACGAGGTTGTAAAGGCAATCTGCGCCAGAGGAATTACCTGCATAATAGTAGCCCACAGACTTTCGACTATCCGTGACTGCCAGCAGATACTTGTAATGGAAGAGGGCGTTGTAACCGAGCGGGGAACCCACGAGGAGCTTATGGCGCTTGGCGGAAAATATACCGAGCTTGTAACTACGGAGTAAGGAGGCGGTAAAATGGGCTGGTTTGACGAACAGATTAAAGAGCGGGTCAGAAAGGACGACGAAAGCTTTTCCGACGCTATGGAGCAGCTTGCCGCTACTGTTACTCGCAAAAAAACAAATGCGGGACTCGGCGAAAGCGAAAAGACAAATAACGCAATAGACCTTATTTTAAGATACTACCACGCAAAGCCAAAGGAAATGCCCGAAAATATAGAGGACACAAGCGAAAAAATCGAATATGCCTGCCGACCCTACGGAATAATGCACAGAGAGGTTATTCTTGATAAGGGCTGGTATAAGGACGCTGTGGGCGCTATGCTTGGACGGACAAAGGAGGGCGCGGTTGTCGCCCTTATTCCCGATAAGCTTTACGGGTACAGCTTTCACGACGGGGAGAAGAAAGTCAAGCTGAACAAAAAGACAGAGCAGCTTTTAGAGAAGGAAGCTGTCTGCTTCTACAAGCCCTTTCCCCTTAAGAAAATCGGCATACCTGCACTTGTGCGGTACATAATCGAAAGCATACCGATACCCTCCATAATCCTTTTTCTCCTGCTTATGCTGATTTCTACCCTTGTGGGCATGCTTTCTCCCAAGATTACCCACCTTATTTTTTCCGAGGTAATCAAAAGCAGCAGTCTTCAGGTTCTGCTTGCAATTGCGGTTCTTTCCTTAAGCGTAAGCATAAGCAATCTTCTTATCGGAAGCATAAAATCCCTTGTGATGAACCGTATCAGCACCCAGATGAATACCTCGGTGCAGGCGGCTGCAATGGCGAGAATTATGTCTTTGCCCGCAGGCTTTTTCAGGGATTACAGCTCCGGCGACCTTGCGGAAAGAGCACAGCACATCAACTCTCTTTGCTCAACGATAGTGTCCTCTTTTATGGTTACGGGTATTTCTGCGGTTTTCTCACTTGCATACATAACCCAGGTCTTTGAATATACGCCTACACTTGTAATTCCTGCTCTTTGCGTAACCGCCCTTACAATCCTCTGCACCATAATAACCACATTTCTCCGTATGCGGGAAAACAAGGCGGCTATGGAGGCGGCGGGAGAAAACAACGGCATGACCTATTCCCTTATTACGGGAATACAGAAGATAAAGCTCTGCGGCGCTGAAAAAAGAGCCTTTACCCGCTGGTCGAATGCCTACAACAACGAGATAAAGCACACCTACGGCGTGCCGCTGTTCCTGCACTTAAGCGGAGTAATAACCGGCGCTATTTCAGCAATAGGCACTCTTGTAATGTACTATTTTTCCGTAGAAAGCGGCATTTCCGTTGCGGATTACTACGCCTTTACTGCCGCCTACGGAATGGTTTCGGGAGCCTTTATGTCGGTTGCGGGAATTGCTATGAATATAGCTTCAATAAAGCCCGTGCTTGAAATTGCGAAGCCTATTCTTGAGGCAGTACCCGAAATTTCCGAGAACAAGCAGATGGTCCGTAAGCTTTCGGGTACGATTGAGCTTAGCAGCATCTCCTTTCGCTACAACGACAGCATGCCAAATGTTATAGACGACCTTTCTATTAAAATTAAGCCGGGGCAGTATGTTGCAATCGTTGGAAAGACGGGCTGCGGAAAGTCAACTCTGGTAAGGCTTCTCCTTGGCTTTGAAAAGCCCCAGAAGGGGGCTGTCTTCTACGACGGAAAGAACATAGACACCCTTGACCTTAAATCCCTGCGCCGCAGTATCGGTACTGTTATGCAGGACGGAAAGCTGTTTTTAGGCTCGGTTTTTGAGAATATAGCAATAGCCGCTCCCGGGCTTACTCTTGACGAGGCATGGGAAGCAGCGGAGCTTGCGGGAATTGCAGATGACATACGGAGTATGCCTATGGGTATGCATACCTACATAAGCGAGGGCGCAGGAGGAATTTCGGGAGGACAGAAGCAGCGGCTTATGATAGCAAGAGCGGTTGCACCCAAGCCGAAAATACTTATATTTGACGAGGCGACCTCGGCTCTGGACAACATAACCCAGAAGAAGATATCTGAATCCCTTGACGGATTGAAATGCACAAGAATAGTAATCGCCCACCGACTTTCAACAATACGCCGATGCGACAGAATCATAGTTCTTGAGGGCGGAAAGATAATTGAGGACGGAACCTACGAGGAGCTTATCGCAAACAACGGCTTTTTTGCGGAGCTTGTGGAACGTCAGCGGCTGGATAAGTGAGGTAAATATGGACGCAGAGGAGATTTACAGGCAGTACAGCGGTAAAATAGCGGCGTATATCCGCTCAAGAATAACCTCCCATAGTATTGCCGAGGATTTACATTCCGAGATCTTTCTTAAAATCTGCTCAAAAAAAAGGATTTTGATGAAAGCAAGGCTTCGGTTTCCACATGGGTTTTCACCATAACGAGAAATACCGTTATCGACTATTTCCGAACCAGTCGTCCCACCTGCGAAATTGACGAAAATGTGCGTTTTATGTGCGAAAGCGGGGGAGAGGAGACTGACAACGTTTTTTCGGGAATTGAGAAAAGGGAGGAACTGGAGGAGCTTGCCGAGGCGCTTCAGAAGCTGAGTCAGCGGGAGCGGGATATAATTATAATGCATTAATACTCCGGCGTACCCTTAAAGCAGGTTGCGGAGAAAATGGGCTATGCCTATTCGACCGTAAGACTTGCCCACAACTCCGCACTTGAAAAGCTGAAACGGCTGATGAAATAGAATACAGGAGAAAACTCCCTTCGGCAGCCTGAAATATAGCTATTTCGACAAGCTGCCCCGCTCCATCAGGGTGCTATCTTACTTTATAGTCTGCGTTGTGCGCCCTATTACTGTAAATTTCCTGCCTTTTCCGAATTTGGATTGACAAAAGAGAAAAAGATAATATAATAGATATGTGCGTTTACAGATAAAGACAGACAAGGGAAGGAATTTTCGGAATGAAATACGTTATAGGTTTTGTAAGAAAGAACGTGGTAATGGTTGTGGCGTTTGTGGCGGCGCTTATTACCTGCTTTATCGTTCCGCCCGATGGGGAATATCTCGGCTATTTCGACTTCAAGACTCTTTCCTGCCTTTTCTGCGTGCTTGCGGTGGTATGCGCCCTGAAAAATATCCGTTTCTTCTACATACTTGCCCATAAGCTGATACAGCTTGCTAAGAACGCCCGAATGGGAATACTTGTTCTTGTGTACGTTACCTTTATCGGCTCAATGCTTATAGCCAACGATATGGCGCTGCTTACCTTCCTGCCCTTAGGCTATATTATGCTTACTGCAACCCACAAGGAAAAGTATATGGCGTTTACTTTTATAATGCAGAACATAGCCGCAAATTTAGGCGGTATGCTTACCCCCTTCGGAAATCCGCAAAACCTCTTTCTTTACACTAAATTCAGTATCCCCAACGGGGAATTTATGGGCATTATGGCGCCGCCCTTCCTGCTTTCGGTGCTGCTGATAACCCTTTGCTGCATTATTTTCGTAAAGCCCGAGCCTCTTTCTCTTGATGAGGTAATCCCTTCAATCAACAGAAAGCGGGCGGCGGTTTATCTTGTTTTGTTTGCACTTGCAATAGCCTGCGTTTTCCGGGGAATACCATACTGGCTTGGGCTTATCATAATACCCGCCGTGCTTATTTTTATGGACAGGTGGGCGCTGGCTACGGTTGACTATCCTTTGCTGCTTACCTTCGTTTTCTTCTTTATCTTTTCGGGGAATATGTCAAGAATTGAGGTTGTACGGGATTTCTTCTCAGCGCTTCTCGAAAAAAGCACTCTGGTAGTAAGTACGCTTTCCTGCCAGTTCATAAGCAACGTCCCCTCCGCAATTCTCCTCTCCCAGTTCACCGATAATTACCGTGAGCTTCTTGTTGGGGTAAACATAGGCGGCGCAGGAACACTTATCGCCTCACTTGCAAGCCTTATAACCTTCCGTGAATATGTTCTTCATAACCCGGGAAAAACCAAAAGCTATGTGCTGAAATTCTCCGCCTTTAATTTTGCTTTTCTTGCAGTACTGCTTTGCTTTATGCTGCTGTGGAACGGTATATTCTATTGATAAATGGCAACAATAAATCCCGAT
>JBJERM010000203.1:0-4176 GCA_051882315.1 Ruminiclostridium sp. | reverse complement strand
CGAATACATCGTACAGGGTCATTGAGTAGCTGTAATTGCCGTCAAACAAGGGATAATAGTCAATCTCAGGCTCGCCGTCTACAAGGTATTCACTGCCTTCTATATAAGCGGAGTCCCCGTCTGCAATTGCAAGATACAGGGGCGTTATAACGTCCCCCTCCTTAAGCCTTACCGTTTCTCTTGCGGCAGCTCCCGTTTCCGGGTCGATTCCCGCCCAGACGCCGATAACCGCCCATTCCTGATTATCGTAATCGTATTCTATACGCAGGTTTGTCTGCTCGCCGTTAAGTAGAACGGGGCAGGTGAAAACGCTGAGGCGGTTGGAAACGCATACCGCTTCTATTGCAAGAGGCAATCCCCCGAGAGAGGGCCAGCTTCCGTCGAAATTATCCTGTATGGTCATATTTTCCCGGTCGGTGATAACGTCGTCGTCCTCCCCGAGATAAACGCTTACTCCGTCAAACTCCGCAAAAAGGCTGCATGTAGCATAGCTGAAATATGTGGTGTCGGAAAGCTGAACGGTGTATATGCCGTCCTCGTCGAAATATACGCTTTCAACGTTTATATAGTTGTTTTCATCGTAGGAGTTGAAGCCGCCGGAGGAAGAGCCTGCATTTTCGTCGGCATTATAGCCGCAGTTCCACAAATCTTCGCAGTCCTCGGTAAGATAGCTGTTGTCGTAGCCGAAAATATCGCCGCCGGTTGTGCCGTAAGCCGTAGCGTCAACAAGGGCAAGATAGTAGCTGCTGGTGCATATATCCGCAAAGGTTGAAAGCTCGGTTGAGCCCTGAACCGACAGGGGATAGTAAAGGGAAAGTCCGCCTGCGTCCTCGTGCTGAGGACCGAAAACGCTGTAAATAACGGCGTTTTCAAGCTTTTCAAGGGTATCCTCTGCATTAGGTGCATAAGGCTTCGCCGCATTCAGCAGTCCCTTAAGGTCAACCATATTTGTATATCCCTCGCTGCGGTTGTTTCCGCCGAAATTGTCGGCTTTCTGTATAGCACGGGAGATGTCGGCTATGTCTTCGCTTTCGTACATTTCCTTTGCGGTTTTATCAAAGGAAATCAGCAGTTCGTCAAGCTTAGAAAGGTCTGTTACCGCAAAGGTAGCTCCCTCGTAATCGCCGCTGTCTATGCAGTGCTGATAGTAGCTTTCACATTGTATTTCTCCAAGGTCTGCTCCGTCTGCTTCCGGATTTTCCGCAAGATAGTTCAGAAGCTCCGTATAGTTCCAGCCGCAGCTCGGCTCAAGCTCCTCCGAGGCGAACATATATCTTGCGTAGGGAACAAGGATATTTGCGGTTTCAAGAGTGCTCATAAGGCAGGCGTCAAAGCCTATGAACTCGAATTTATCGTTCATCTGCTCATAGACGGAGTTAAGTGCGCTGTCGATTTCACGAAGGGACAGGCTGTCATTCTCGTTCTTTTCGTCAAAGCAGACCCCGCTTATGCTTCCGCCGCCGTGATTCCAGAAAATAAGTCCTGTTTTTCCGGCAGGATATTTTTCGAGCCCCCATGACACAAAATCCGCGAGAGTTTCGGCGCTGCCCATGCTTGCGTCGGGAATTTCATCTACAAGCATTATATCGTAGTTTATATTTTCGTACCGCTGTATCGAACTTGTGGAAAAACCAAAACTCCACTCGTTAGTACCGCCTGTCTGATATACTATATGTACGTTTTCGCTGTACTGAGCGTTTACCGCTTCGATAATATCCGAGCTTGCATCCCCATTATCGCTTTCAAGGTCTGTACCGCAGAGGTATACAAGAATAGTCCAGCTGTCCTCCTCGCCGGAACTGCTTCCGGAGGGGCTTCGGCGGTTTATTTCAAGACTTCCCTCTGTTACCGAAAGCCTTGTTGCGCTTTTGGAAAAATCCTGTTCCCCTCCGCCGTACTCATCGGCGGAGGGAGCGTCATATACTTCCGGGGAAAGGGTATTGTCATCAGCTTTTGCGGGAATATCGGGCTGTTCTGTATCTCCCGAGCAGCCCGAAAGGGCGATTGCTGCGGCGATTGCCGCAGTCAGAATACGTCGGTATTTCATAAGTATCTCCTTAATCAGATGTATCAGCATCCGAAGAAGCTTGCAAAATTAAATCCCGTGGGGAAAGGAATCATGAGCATATAAATTGTTCCGAAAACAAAGCCGCAGATAGCGATTATTGTGATTAATACTCTGTTGGGCAGTCTGCGGAAGGTGCCAACGATACCGAGCATAAACAGAACTACCGAGTAAATTACCGTAACAAGGTTGAAGGTATCGCCTTTGGTGTTGTCCGCCTGTCCTTCGGAAAGAACCGCTTCGCTTTCCGCAATTACCGCTCTTGCCTCGTCAAAGTAGCTGTCGGTAAAATCGGTATCGTCAAAGGGACTTGTGGTGGAAAGGTCGCTGTTTATAACCCAGTCGATTATTTCCTCTGCTCCGAAATCAAAGCTGTAACCGACTTTTTCGGCGATTTCTTCGGAAAGGCTGTTCTTGCAGATAAACTTAAGGCAATACCGCATAATTATTGCTGTATTTGCGCTGTTCGGATAAAAGTATTGCCGGAAAGGGCGCTTTTGCTTACTGCCATAAAATTATTCGGCAATAAATTCTCCTTCAGCGTCTTCTGCATATTCGCCTTCGTCTTCTACATATTCGCCTTCGCCTTCAGCTGCGTAATCGCCTTCGGCAGCTGCTTCTTCGCCATAGGGAGAAGCGGAAATTACGGCTGTACCCTTCTTCATAACATGTTCAACGGCACTTCCGTCAGCTCCTGCCATCTGGAAGGTAAGAGTATCCTTTGCGGAATCGTATGTAACTCCCATAGCAAGATTCTTGTTAGCATCGTAGCACTCAAAGCCGTTTGCCTTTACCTGAATGGAGTAGGAAATGCTTCCGGTAGCTGCTGTCAGTGTGAAAGAGTCGTCTGTTACCAGTACTCGCTTTTGTCAAATTCCAGCAGCATTGAGTAAAGCAAAGACATAGCTGACATAAGGTAAACGCTGCTGCTTATGTCCTCCTCCGAGAGCATAAGGTAATACCTGCGCATTTCAATATAGTATCCTGTTTCGGGATTTTTCCTTGAGTTTCTCAGCAGAAGCTCCCGTATTCTTCCCGACTCCCCGTATTTTTCGTAAAGCTCAAGGGCTTTGTTGTCCTGATCGTGGGCTTCGTAATAGCCGCCTGCAAGAATAGCGTAGTGCTTAAGCCCGGACAGGGGAAACTCCTTTGCAGCCTTGCTGCGAAGGGAGTTCCTGAACTGAAAGCGGATAGTATAAAGTCCGTCCTTCTTTTCAATGAAATTTCCTGCGTCAAGCGCCTGCTCAATAAAACCGCAGGCGGCGGAGTTGCCCGTTATAAGCACAGCAAGCTCCTCGGTAAAATCGTCAACAAGACTGACCTTCATAAGAAAATCCACAAGTCCTGTGTTCATTGAAGAAATTACGTTATCCTCAAAGTATCTTCCCATTACAGCAAGGTTCTTTTCGTAAAGCTCCTTGCCTATCCTGTCCCCCGCAAGAAGCTGCTGGGCGGTATATTTTACGCCGATAAGGTTGCCTTCGCTGCATTTGTACTGGAAATTCACCTCGTCCTCGGTAAGGATTATCCCCTCGGAGCGCATATAGCGGTCTATTCCCTCGGGAGTAAGGGCAAGGTCTTCTTCTGTTATAAGCATTACGTTGTTTTTGATGAAGCTGTTCAAAAGCCAGCTTGGCGTTTTGCTTCTTCCCGCAACGATAAGCCAGATTTTCTTCCTGCAAAAAAGAGAAGAAATATTTTTTTTGCAGCTCTTCGCCCTCAATTGCGTTCACGTTGTCGATAATTACCGTGCCGCAGTAGTTTTCGGATATAACCGAAAGGTCGCAGAAGTTCTGCTGACAGGGAATATATATGTATTTCTGGTTTTTGAAGTACTGGCGTATAAATTCCGTCTTTCCAAAGCCGATAGCGCCGTAGATATAAACGCTTTGCTGAAGAAGCTTTGCCGCGTCCAGCTTCTTGAAGGCACGCACAGGCTTTATATATTCGCTCATAACAAACACCACCCCATAGTAAACAATATTATAGCACATCGGGAATTTGTTGTCATCACCCGAACGGGTGATATTCGGACATGAGTTATGCGCTGTAAAGACTGGTTTCCTATTTTAGTGGCAGTCTTTCTTACTGGAGGCTTATTCAATAGATGA
>JBJERM010000202.1:0-4190 GCA_051882315.1 Ruminiclostridium sp. | reverse complement strand
TGTTCGTCTTTTGCAGCTTCAATATAGGGCGTCCACATCCGCATACGGCTCCAGTTGAAGGATACCATATTGTAAAGCGCCTGATTTGCCTGATGAAAAATCTCAACAAGGTGGGCGGTGCTTTCTTCGTATATCGTTTTGGAAACAAAGCCCGAATAGGCAAAGCCTGCGAAGCATACTCCCGCAGCAATTGCTACTGCAATCAGCAAGGCAATCAGCCTCTTTTTCACGGTGCCGCCCTCCTTTCTCAAAGCTTCTTTTTATCAGTAGCCCCGTACAATCGTTACATACTCCGAAGGCTCAAGGAACTGTTTGGTCTGGGTCAGAGCCTCGCGGATGTATTCCTGACTCGTATAGTCGTTTACATAATAGTCTTCCCTTTTGCTCTTAAGGTCTTCCGGCATGGGGCAGTTGCAGAAGGTGGGGTGCTCAAGGTATGTATCCACGCCCACAATCAGCGTTGTATAAACGGTATCGTCCTCAAGGGGCTGTCCGTTTACGGTAATATCTTTGAGAGCGAACTTTCCACGCTCGATTTCAGTAACGGTGTATTCCAAACCGCTTGTTACGGGCATCTGGTTGCGGTGACGAATCGGGTTTGAGCCGTCCTCCTTAATGTTTACCAGCCAGTCCATTATGCGGCGGATTTCCGCTCCCGTGTACTCGCCCCGGTAGATAGCGTTTCTGAAGGTCATAATCCACTTTACCTGCTGCATAGTGTACTCACCTGCATAAATCGGCGAGCTTGCCACGCTTGCGTAGCCGATAGCAATCTGGTCGTCGTTTACATAACGCAGGGTGTTCATAAGAGAAGAAGCAGCCTGACTGCCGTGTACGCCGAAATCGTTGGAATATGCAGTGTTCTGAGTGAACAGCACCTCTTCCGCCTCGGGATTCTTGTAATCGGTAATCTGAGCGTCGAAAGCCTCGTAAGCGCTCTTTGCGTCATATTCCCCAGTCATCATCTTATGTCCCACGTCCTGAGAAACAGCGAATATCTCGGTAGAGGCAAGACGCATATACAGGTGGTTGCTGTCGATGCAGTTCTGCACATAACGGAGCGACTCGGTGGGAGCTATTTTCACTTCCTTGTTATAGGACAGCACTGAAGTTCCCGCAGCAACGTGCTTCTGACCCTCCTCGCTGAAAATTGCCATAAGCACCTCGCTTACAGCCTTTTTCTTTGCCTCGTCCTTCTCCACTTTCTCTGAAACCGCCAGCTGGCACATAGGATATGTAAGCACCCAGTTATCCTCGGAGGTTTCGCCGAAATAGGGAAGAATTACGCTGTTGATGCCCCTTTCAATGGTGATGTCGTCGGCAAGAGCCGCTGTGTTGCGAATCATAGCGATCTTTCCCTCAAAGAAAGGCTCCATAACAGCACTGAACTCCAGCACCTCGTCGCCCTTCTCAAAGCGGACGTCCTTTAAGAACTGATCATACTTTTCAAAAACCTTCGGCCAGACGGTATCATCAAGACCGACCTGATTATCCTCGGTTTCGCTTTCGTATGCCATACGCCATCTTGTTCCCTCAAGGCTCATAAGCTCGGGGATTGCGCAGCCCTGCATAGTTTCCAGACAGGTATAGTCGTAGTACCAGTCGGACTGGAAGCCCTTTATGCCCTGCTCTTCAAAAGCGTCTATTGCCGCCACAAATTCGGAATAATTTGTGGGCAGGGAGATATTGTACTTATCGAATAAATCCTTGTTCGCCACAATACAGTCAACCTCGGCGCACATGGGGAGCCAACGTATAGCTCCGCTTTCCTCACGGTTTACCTCAAGATAGCTGCTGTAAAAGGTACCCGCAACCTCGGTCCTGCTCAAATCCATAAGGTGCTCAGCAAGGGGCGCTGCGTCGTTCAGGGAGAAGCGGCGACAGGTTATAATATCCGGCATGGAATCGCCTCTTGCAAGCAAATCCTTGTAGTATTCCATGGTGTTGTAGCTCTGAACAAAGGTGAAATCAATGTCGGGGAACTTCTGCTCCAGCCAGGGAGAAAGCTCCTTGAACATAGACCTGTCCCACATATACATGCTGATTGAGATTCTTCCATTATCCTGCGCTGTATTATCGCCCATGCAGGCGGAAAGTGCAGAAGCGGTCATTACTCCTGCAAGCAGGAGAGATAGAATTTTCTTGAATTTCATTAAATCGCTCCTTCTTTTGTTATTACTCTGAGTAAGCTCGTATTGCGCTAACCGTCAGCTCATAATCCTGTCTGACTTCATCAAAAAGTACGTCTGCTCCCGCAGGGATTTCCTCTGCTTCGGGACGAAGCAGCTCCGTAAGCTTTGAAGCGGAGAGTTGAAGCCTGCTAAGGCTCAGATTTGCACAAACGCCTTTCAGAGTATGCGCCGCACGAAAAGCCCTCTCACGGCTTCCCTCTTTCATAGCTGTTTTCAAATCGGAAAAGCTGCCGTCCTCCGGAAATTTGGTGATGAATTTCTTTATCAGCGCTTCGCTTGGCAGGCGCTTTTTAATCGCCGCAAAATCGCCGCCGAACTGCCGATAACACTCTTCAATAGTCATTTCTTTTCCTCGTTCTGTATTTATTTTGCCATTAATGACAATATTTTTATAAATCAGCAATCATTATAGCATTTTTCTACATATTATAGCATGATATTTTATAAAAGGCAATAGAAAACAGCGATAAAATGCGGCTTTGCACCGCTGCATGAAAAAATACCGTCGATTTATGACAAATCAACGGTATTATTGTCGAAAAAGCTGAATCGGTGAGCAAACCTATCATAAACCGGCGGTATTTTATGAGCCAGCCCTCAATACAGTCCTGCAACCTCTTCGAGAGTTCGTTTATACTTCTCTCTCAGCTCAGCAGGCTCCAGTATTTCCGCCTTTGCAGCGAACTGGAACAGCCAGCCGAGAAAGGTCTGCTCGGTTTTTACCTTGACATGGACGATAAAATGCTTATCCCCGTCGGGCAGAAGAATTATATCATTTCCGAACCTGTCCAGAACCACGTTCACCAGCGACCTGTCAAACCGCAGGCGAACCTCCCTTGTATCGCCGCTGAACATAGAAAAGGTAGAGTTCATATATTCCGCAAGATTAAAGCCCTCGGGGATTTTTTGTGCAGGCTCCGATAGCACCCGAACCTTTTCCATTCTGTCCACACGGTAGTGGGTGAATCTGTCGGGGTGCCTGTTGCTGTATGCGATAAGATAATACCGCTCGTCGTCCCATGTCAGAGTGTAAGGAGAGCAAATCCGCTCCTCGTCACGGTATCGCTTTTTCTTGCTTATGTCGTAATCAAAGTACCTGAAGGCTATCTTCCTGCCCTCGGCTATTGCCTTATGTATAGCGTCAACGCTGTAAAGCACCTCTTCGTTGAATGCCTTTACCCTGTTTGTGGTGTATACCTGACGCTGGAGCTGACGTGATTCGTGGCGGCTTGCAAGACCCTGAAGCTTTTTTACAAGCTCCTCGGATTTTTTTGCAGTAAGAAAGCGGGAGGAAACAACTGCGTCAACCAGAAGCTTAAGCTCAGAAAGCTCAAAATCCCTGCTTCCGATATAGTAGCCCTGATTTCTTCCCTTTTCGAGATTTATGTCAATGCCGTAAGCGCAAAGGGCTTCGATATCCTCGTACAGGGTATAGCGTGAGGCGGAAATCCCGCAGTCCTCCAGCCGCTTTATAAGCTGCGGCATTGGGATATGGTGCTCGCTGTCGGTTTCCTCTGCAAGGATTTTGCAGAGGTACAGAAGCTTAAGCCGCTGATTTGAGTTTTTTATCTCCCCAGACATTACACATCATCGCTCCATAAATCGTCCAAATCATCAAAGTCCTCATCGGCAAAGCTCTCTAAGCCCTCATCACCGAAGTCATCTGAGATTTCATCATCAAATTCATCAAAAGCTTCATCGGCAAAGTCATCATAGCTT
The DNA here is from genome assembly GCA_051882315.1 of Ruminiclostridium sp. Taxonomy (GTDB): domain Bacteria; phylum Bacillota; class Clostridia; order Oscillospirales; family Ruminococcaceae; genus Ruminiclostridium_E. The sequence goes on along the minus strand of JBJERM010000202.1, from coordinate 279 downwards.
TCGTCATCGGCAATAGCGTCTTCCATTATCCTGTGAGTTAGATAGGACTCGTAAAAGTCAACATCGCCGTCATTGTTAAAATCAAAGCCGAAAGGGTCAAGGCACATAGTGAAACCTCCTTTTATTTCAATCCCAGAAACATCCGCCGCATTTCTCGCACAATTCCCCACATTCGGGACATTCAAGCTTATCTATCGTTTCATAGGTCAGCTTATTCATCTTACTGCCGCATTTTTCGCAATAGTATATGTATTCTTCAAGCAAAACATATCTGTTGTT
>JBJERM010000201.1:0-14573 GCA_051882315.1 Ruminiclostridium sp. | reverse complement strand
GAGTATCTTTTTCTTATAAATGGCGGGATTTTTGTCCGAGGTAAAGTATGAGAGAATATCCCTGTCAAACTCCTCTTTCTTGGTAAATGGGCGGATATTCGCCTGAATATCGGTAACCTTTCCGCTGTCGTCCTTAAGAATATTGATGTAGATATGGCAGAGCCGAAACTCATCGGAATTGCCGAATTTCATTCTGAAATCAGCCGCAAGTGAGCTTTCGGGTATTCCGCTAAGCACCGCCTCGTCCAGCTTTGTGCAGAAAACGCAGTACAGCGCCTCAAATTCCGGGTCCACACGACCCTGCTCAAGCAGATAGATGAACGGATTTTCCGTATCAGCGGGAATATCGGGACTGCCGCCTATAACAAATGTTTTCTTGTTTACGCAGTCCCATAAAAAATGAATGGTGTCTGAATCGGTATAAAAAATCCGTGCAAGCTTATTGCAGATACTATCATTAAAAGCTTCCATTTAATATACCTCCCTTACTGCATAAATGTCTCTTATTTGGAATAATTATATCACGATTGAAACCAAATTGCAACTTTTTTGTTAGATTTATATAAATATTCTCTAAAATCAACAAAATATTTTGCTGTTTTTGGTAAAAACAGCAAAAACAGGGAAGTGAAAATTCCCTGTTTTTGCAATTATTCGCTTGCTTCCGCCTGTTCCATTCTCTTTCTTATATAAGCCTCCAGCATATCTGCCGTGCCCTCGATACCAAGCTTCGTGCTGTTTACGCATATATCATAGTTTCTGGAATCCCCCCATTTTCCTACGCAGTAGTAGTTATGGTAGGTTTTTCTGCTTCTGTCGTGGTTGTAAATCGCCGCCTGAGCGGAGGCTCTCGAAAGCCCGCCGATTTTTCTTATGCGCTCAATTTTAGCCTCGGAGTCTGCAAGAATGAATATCGAAATAAGCCCCGGAAAGTCCTTCAATACGCTTTCTGCGCAGCGTCCCACAACTATGAATGATGTTCCCCTCTCGGAAAGCTTGTGTAAGAACTCAAACTGCATATTCGCAATATTTTCCTCGGGGGAGTTGGAATATCCTCTTACCGTTCTTGAAAGCAGTCTGCTTTTCGGCACTTCGTCGTAAAGCTCCAGCTCCTTGTGGTCAAGTTTTTTTTCGCCTGCAATTTCCCTTAAGATATTGTGGTCGTAAACGGGAAGGCGGAATCTTTTTGAAAGACTTTCCGCAATCGCATGACCGCCGCTTCCGAACTCTCTGCCGATTGAGATTATTACCTGCTTATTCATATAAACCTCCTCAGAAATATCTTACGAAAATGAAAAGCGTTGAAATTATAAGGGTTATAACCGTAGGCGCAACAAGGTAGCGGCAGTATTTTCCCCAGCTTATAGGGTAGCCGTGCTTTGCTGCAACCGAGGTTCCCACAACGTTTGCCGAAGCGCCGATAGGAGTAGCGCTTCCGCCTATATCCGTACCCATTGAAAGCGCCCAGGCGAGAATGTCCAGATGAACGCCCTGACTTAAGGAAAGGCTTCTTATAATCGGTATCATTGTAGCCGCAAAGGGAATGTTGTCCACAAAGGCGCTGGCTATTGCGGAAATCCAGATTATAATTCCCACCATGAGCAGCGGGTTTCCTCCGCTTATATTGCCGATAAACGCCGCCACAAGCTCAAGAACTCCCGTCTTTTCAAGTCCTGCCACAACGATAAAAAGACCGATAAAGAAAAGCAGGGTCTTATAGTCAACCTTCTTCAGAAGCCCAATAGCGTGTCTGCCCGAGGTAGCAAGGGTAGCAATCGCCGTAAATACGCCGATAAAAGAAACCGTAAGTCCTGTCTGGGCATGGGTTATAAGAAGGATTACAGCAATTATGAAGATAACCGTGCTTATAATAAAGCCCTTTTTGTCTGTTATTGCAGCAGCAGGGTCGGGGAACTTTGTCATATCAACCTCCGCCTTGCCGCCAAGCTTGTTTCTGAAAACAATGTAAAAGTAAATAAGAACCGCAATAAGGGAAATTCCCGCAATTACTCCCGTATTCGTGATAAAATCAGCAAAGGAGTAGCCAAGAGAAGTACCGATTATGATATTTGGCGGGTCGCCGCACATAGTAGCCGAGCCGCCCAGATTAGCGCAGAAGATTTCCGCTAAAATCATAGGCACGGGATTGAAGCCTAATAGTCCCGAAAGCTCAACGGTAACTGCCGCTAAGAAGAGTATAACGGTAATGCTGTCGATAAACATGGCAAGCACTGCCGACATAAGCATAAAGGTTACAAAAATCGGTACTGTGCGGCAGCGCACAAGCTTTGCGATTTTCATGCAAAGCCAGCGGAAGAAGCCCACACGAGCCATACCCTCCACCATAACCATCATGCCCGCAATAAAAATAATCGTCTCCCAGTTTATCCCGCAGGAGGCCTCCGCCGACTCACCGGGACGATACCAGAAGTCAAGGCTTATAATGCTCCCGAAATTAAGGGTTTCCTGTACTGCCTCAAGGCTATGCATACATACACCGAATACGAGTATAAGGGTAAGCGCTCCGCAGCCAAGGGTAACATACTGCCGCTCAATTCTTTCCGTTACGATAAGTATAAACATACCCACGAAAATAAAAGCGGCGATGATTTGTGCAATCATTGTCTTTTCATTCCTTTGCTTTTTTGTTCTACAACCGTTTGTATTTTTATGTATAACGGCTTATATTTATATAAAGTCCCGTACATAGGACAGGATAATTATATCACGCTGATAAAATTATAACAATAGTCATATTTTACAATAATTTTTAAACCGAAGCAGTACCATATTATGGAGTTTTTTATGCGGAATAAATCGTCCCTGTGAGCGCATACCAATAAAGCGAACAGGTTTTTTCGCAGAATTTACCGAAAGGAAGAAAATTATGGGAGATTATAAGCAGGTTGTTGACATAAATTCAAGAGACAGAGTTATGCGGGCATGGGAAAACTCAATGGAGCTTGTGCGGGATTACCGCTTTTATGCAAGAGAGGTAAAAAACGAGAGCTTATCCGAGCTTTTCGATGAATTTGCCGAGGACGAATGCCGACATGCAGCAAAATTCAATGATATACTTCAGAAAATGGAGAAAGAGAAATAATACAGTAACCCACAAAAATTATTCTGCTTTGAGTGATATTTTTCTGCCCGCCGAAGGCGGGCAGAAAAATATATAACGTTTACTATATTTTCAGAAAATTTCTGTTGACATTTTCATTTTATTGTGCTACAATTAGCAGGAATTGAATACGTCGGAATACAGGTCAAAGGTTTCCTCTGAAAGCAATAGCGTTTCAGCAATATACCGAAGCTTTTTTCAGAGAAACCCAAAGGAATCGGGTGTGAATCCCGAGCAAGGCCGTTGCCGTATTTCGTCCTAAAGCGCACATGATAAGTTCAGTCACTGATTTTTTCGGGAAGGCGTGCGTGCCGCTATGCGGGGGCGATAAGTCGGAATACTTGCCTGTGTTCTTCCCGTGGCATGATATTGCGGGTATTGCCTGTTCTCTGCGGAATTCCGGAGAAGGGCAAGGGCGAAAATCGGCGGAGTATTAGCTCACCGCTGTTTTCCTGCGCTTTTTACCCATAAGTCAAACGTCTTTGCCCTCGGGCAAGGGCGTTTTTTGTTTGCAGTATTACGGAAAGGAGCGGCAGTCTTGAACAAGAAAACGGCAGTACGGCGAACTTCGCTTTTTATAATCGGCGCTCTGTCGGTTATTGTTATCTGGCTTTTAAATATAGGGCTTGGCTCGGTTGAAATATCAGTTTCCGAGATATTCGCAAGCATTGTAAGCCCCGAAAGCGTTGAAAAAGCGAAGGTTTCCATAGTAATGAACATCCGTATGCCAAGAGCAATCGCCGCCCTCTGCGGGGGAGCAGCCCTTGCGGTTTCGGGAGTACTGCTCCAGATTTTCTTTTCAAATCCAATCGTTGAGCCATACATTCTCGGAATTTCCTCCGGTTCAAATCTTTTTATTGCAATAGTAATTCTCGGCGGCTATACCTTCGGAATGACAAGCATAAACTCAATGGGAATGTTTTTAGGCTCCTTTGCAGGCGCTATGCTTGTAATGATAATCGTTGTGCTTGTGTCAAGAAAGGTAAGAAGCGTTACAACCCTGCTGATAATCGGGCTTATGCTTGGCTACGTCTGCTCGGCGGCTACAAGCGTGCTTACAATGCTTTCCTCGGCGGAAAAGCTGGCGAAGTACACCGCCCGCACAATGGGAAGCTTTTCGGGCTTTACCTGGGAGCAGGTGCAGATACTTCTCGCCGTAGCAATCCCCTTCCTTTTCGCCGCCTTTCTTATGAGCAAGCCGCTGAATACTATGCTCTTAGGAGAAAAATACGCTTCCTCAATGGGAGTTTCGGTTAAGGGCTTTCGTGTGGCGATTGTTGTTGTTTCAAGCGTGCTTACAGCTGTTGTAACCGCCTTTTCGGGGGCAGTTTCCTTTGTGGGGCTTGCAGTTCCCCATATCGTCCGCATACTTTTCCGAACGGGAGACAACAGGATTGTGATACCCGCCTGCTGTCTTTACGGAGCGGCAATGACGGGACTTTGCGACCTTGTGGCAAGACTTCTTCTTTCTCCCGCCGAGCTTCCTTTGGGTGCAGTTACCGCAGTAATCGGCGCACCTATTGCGGTTTACCTCCTTACAAGCAAGAAGGGAGGTAGCCTATAATGGACAGCATACTTAAAGCGAAAAGCTTAACCGCAGGCTACGATAAGAAATCAGTAGTTTCGGGAATAGATATAGACGCTCTTAAGGGGCAGGTTATCTGCCTTTTAGGACCAAACGGTGCGGGAAAGTCAACGATACTCCGCACTTTATCCGGGCTTCTTGCTCCTGTTTCGGGAACGGTTGAAATCTGCGGGGCGGATATTTCCGAAAGGAACAGCCGTGAGAGGGCGAAAAACCTATCGGTTGTACTTACCGCCCAGAACGTTCCATCGCTTCTGACAGCTTTTGAGGTTGCAGCAATGGGCAGAACGCCCTACACCGACTTTCTCGGAAGGCTTACCGATGAGGACAGTGAGATAGTGACCGCCGCCCTTGAAACAACAGGCGCAGCCGACCTTTCCGACAGATATTTCAGCGAATTGTCCGACGGCGAAAAGCAGAAGGTTATGATAGCCCGTGCCCTTGCACAGCAGCCCCGCCTTATTATCCTTGACGAACCCACAAGCCACCTTGACATAAAGCATAAAATCGAGGTTATGCGGGTTATAAACCGCCTTTCAAACGAAAAGGGGATAACCTGTATTCTGTCCTTGCACGACATAGATTTGGCGCTGAAATGCTGCCGTACAGTAATGCTTGTTAGCGGCGGCAGGATAGCCGCCTGCGGCTCTCCCGAGGAGGTTGCTTCCGAGGGCACAATCAACAGCCTTTACGGAATTACGGGCGCTTCCTACAACGAGCTTTCAGGCTCGGTTGAACTTAAAGCACCCGATAGAAATGACGTTTTTCTCCTTTGCGGGGCAGGGAGCGGAAGGGGGATAATGCGTTCTCTTGTAAGAAGCGGCAAAGGCGTTTCAGCAGGCGTACTGCACCAAGGGGACGCTGACTATGAAGCCGCAGTCGGAATATGCGGGAAAGTAGTTTCAGAGAAGGCTTTTCAGCCCATAACCGCCGAAAATGCGGCAGAGGCTTACCGCCTTATGTCGGAGTGCGAATACGTTGCTGACAGCGGATTTCCCGTAGGAGAAATCAACTCCGCTAACCCAGAACTGCTAAAAAAAGCGGCGCTTTCGGGGAAAAATGTGCTTTCTCTGAGAAATCCCGATGAAGCGGCGGAAATCTTCGGAGAAGCGGCTGAAAAAATGCAGTTTTTCAAAAAGCTGTCGGAGCTTACCGCCCATATAACAGGAAATAAAGGCTAAGGCTTTTATTATATAAATATAAGAAAGGAAATAACTATGAAAACAAGAAGAATTTTAAGCGTACTTACTGCGGCAGCCCTGCTGCTTGCCTCCGCAGGCTGCTCTACCGAGGCGGCAGTCACTACCACCACCGCTGCACAGACAACAGCCGCAGAAACTACGGCTGAAACAACAACCGCAGCAGAAACCTCCGAGGAAACCACCACCTCCGCAGAAGATGCTCCTGCAACAGAAGAAACACGCGAAATTGAAACCTACTACAACCCCAATTTTAAAATCGAGGTTCTTTCCGACGGTATCAAGAAGGTAACCGACGGCGACGGCAGAGAGCTTGTGCTTGTACCGAAAACCCTTTCCGAAGTACCCGCTGAGTATTCCGAAAGCTTAGTTGTAAGAACTCCCGTTGAAAACGCAGTTTTCCTCTCCGCTACGCAGGTCTGCACCTTCAGAACTGTTGACGATAAGGCGATTATAGACGCAATCGGCGGCGTCGAGGGCGGCGCTGAGTCATGGGCTGATGTTCCCGTAATTGCCGAGGGTCTTGCAAACGGCACTATCGCAGATGTTGGCGGCGACGGAATGGGCGAGCCCAACTACGAGATAATTCAGTCCCTTAACCCCGAAATCGTCTTTGTTTACAGCGGAGAATACGGTCAGCTCAGCCAGATGGCGAAGTTCGACGAGCTTGGTATTCCATACGCCGTTGACAACGAGTATATGGAAAGCGACTACATGGCAAAAATGGAATGGTTGAGATTTATTCTTACCTTCTTTAATGCAGACGACAAGGCGGAGACTGCTATGTCTGCCGCTAAGACCGCCGTTGAGCAGGCAAAGGCTGCCGTAGAGGGTAAGGAAAAGCCTACCGTTGCTGTATTTATGTCCTATGACGGAGTTATTTACCATACAGGCGATTCAAGCTGGGTAGGCGCTCTTATTTCCGATATGGGCGGCGTTAATGCATTCAGCGGTCTTCCCGACTACGGAATTACCTACGAGGAGGCTTTTGAAAAAGCAAGGGAAGCGGATATTATCGTTTATTCATCAACCGCTGCCTACACCCCCGGACTTGAGGGCGTAATCTCCGAGTTCCCCCAGCTTACCGAGTGCAAGGCTTACGAAAACAACAGGGTTTACCAGTACTCCGACGCTTTCTGGAACAGCATTGACCAGACGGATATACTTGCCTGCGACTTCGGAGCAATTCTCTATCCCGAAGTGTTTGAGGGCAGGGAGCTTACCTACTATGTAAAGCTGGATAAGTAATTTTTCAGAATGTATTTGCCCGCAGAGCTATCTCTGCGGGCTTTTTGCTTTCAATCTCCCGAATTTACATAAACTTTACAAAAAACAGGTTACATTCCTTACTTTACAAAAATATAATGTAACTGTAACCGAAAGAAATCCGCTGAATTACGGTAACTCGTGCAGAGCGGCTTTCGGTGGAAATCAAACAATTATAATGTAAAACAGGAGAAACCGAAAATGAAAAACTTAAGAAAAATACTTGGCATTATGTGTGCCGCAATTATGACAGCTTCCTTTGCAGGCTGCTCAGGCGGCGAAACAGCGTCCACAACAACAGCAGGCGGCGCAGCAGATGGCGCTGCAACTACAACTACAGCAGCTCCCGCTAAGAATTTCGACAGCTCAAAGGAAATCGGCGTTATTTCAAGAGAGGACGGTTCCGGAACAAGAGGCGCGTTTATCGAGCTTTTCGGAATTGAACAGAAGAACGACGCAGGCGAAAAAGTCGACTACACAACCCCTAACGCAGTTATCACCGACAAAACCTCCGTTATGATGACCACAGTTTCAGGCGACCTTTACTCAATCGGCTACATATCCTTAGGCTCCCTCAACGAAACCGTAAAGGCTGTTAAGATTGACGGAACAGAAGCTTCCGTAGCAAATGTAAGCAACGGCAGCTACAAAATCTCCCGTCCCTTCAATATCGCAGTTAAGGAAGGCTTAAGCGACGTAGCTCAGGACTTTATCGACTACATTATGAGTGCTGACGGACAGGCGGTAATCGAAGCTAACGGTTATATCAAGGTTTCCGACGCTCCCGAGTACAAGTCCAGCGGCAAGACAGGCAAAATCGTAGTAGGCGGCTCAAGCTCCGTAACTCCCGTAATGGAAAAGCTTAAGGAAGCTTACTGCGCAATCAATACAGGCGTTACAATCGAGGTTCAGCAGAGCGACTCCTCAACAGGTATATCCAACGCAATCGACGGTATCTGCGACATCGGTATGGCTTCCAGAGACCTTAAGGACTCCGAAACGGAAAAGGGTCTGACTTCAACAGTAATCGCTATGGACGGTATTGCGGTAATCGTAAATAACGACAATCCTACTTCCGAGCTTACAAGCGAGCAGGTACAGAAAATCTTTACCGGCGAAACAACCACCTGGAATGAGGTAACAAAGTGATTAAGTTCAGGGAAAAGTTTATGCAGGCTGTGTTTATATGCGCGGCCTGCGTTTCCATAGCGGCGGTAGTGCTTATCTGCGTGTTTCTTTTTGCAAGCGGCGTTCCCGCTATTGGAAAAATAGGAATAGGTGAGTTCCTGCTTGGTACCGAGTGGCGCCCATCAAACGAAATTTTCGGAATATTCCCTATGATTATAGGAAGTATCTACGTTACCGCAGGCGCTCTAATAATCGGCGTACCTATCGGAATACTGACCGCCGTTTTTATGGCAAGATTCTGTCCCCCATGGCTTTACAGGATAATGAAGCCTGCGGTAAGCCTTATGGCGGGAATACCCTCGGTAGTTTACGGTTTCTTCGGACTTGTAGTGCTTGTGCCTTTTGTCCGTGAGAACATAGGAGGCAGAGGCATGAGCGTGCTTACAGCCTCGGTGCTTCTGGGGATAATGATACTGCCCACAATAGTAAGCGTATCAGAGTCCTCAATAAGGGCAGTTTCCAACAGCTATTACGAGGGAAGTCTTGCTCTCGGCGCAACTCACGAGCGCAGCGTTTTCTGCTCAATACTTCCTGCTGCAAAAAGCGGAATTTTCGCAGGAGTAATTCTGGGCGTAGGCAGGGCGATAGGCGAAACAATGGCGGTGGTTATGGTTGCGGGAAATCAGGCGGTACTGCCCGAAAAAATAACCTCGGGAGTAAGAACCCTGACCGCAAACATAGTGCTTGAAATGGGCTATTCAACCGACCTGCACCGTGAAGCGCTGATTGCAACGGCGGTTGTGCTGTTCGTGTTCATACTTATAATCAACCTTTCGTTCTCTCTGCTGAAAGGAAGGAATAAACAATGACCGAAAAATTAAAGCAGAAACTGCGCTGCTACAAGCGCTCGCCCATGTCCCTGATACTCTGTATTCTGGTATGGGCGGCGGCGGCAGTAACCCTTATCGCACTTGCGTTTGTGGTAATTTACATTCTTGTAAAGGGCATACCAAACCTTACCCCCTCTCTTTTCGAGTGGGAGTATAACTCGGATAACGTTTCCCTTGTGCCTGCCCTTGTGAATACCCTGCTTATGACCGTTCTTTCTCTTTTGCTTGCAGTTCCCGTAGGCATCGGAGCAGCAATTTTCCTTACGGAATACGCTAAAAGGGGCAATAAGCTTGTGGGGATAGTCCGCATAACAGCGGAAACCCTTTCGGGCATTCCCTCGGTAGTTTACGGACTTTTCGGAGCGCTGTTCTTTGTAAAGTTCTTAGGACTTGGGCTTTCCCTTATTTCGGGAGCGCTTACCCTGTCCATTATGATACTGCCCCTTATAATGAGAACTGCTGAGGAAGCGCTGCTTGCCGTTCCCGACAGCTTCCGTGAGGGAAGCTTCGGTTTAGGCGCAGGAAAGCTTCGTACGGTGTTCAGAGTAGTTCTCCCCAGCGCCGTTCCCGGCATACTTTCGGGTGTAATTTTAGGCACGGGACGAATTATCGGCGAATCCGCCGCTCTTATCTTTACCGCAGGCACGGTAGCTCAGGCGGCAGGAAGTCTTTTCGACTCCGCCCGTACCCTTTCGGTACACATGTATGTAATATCCGGCGAGGGACTTTATATCGACCAGACCTACGCTACTGCGGTGGTACTGCTTGTGGTGGTAATACTGATAAACGGCGTATCTGAGCTTATTGCAAAGAAAATAGGAAAGGACAAAGGAAATGGATAAGATAACCATAGAGAACCTTGATTTGTTTTACGGCTCCTTTCAGGCGCTCAAATCCATTAATATGAACATAGCCGAAAACGAGATAACCGCCTTTATAGGTCCATCGGGCTGCGGCAAGTCTACTCTTCTGAAATCCCTTAACCGTATGAACGACCTGGTTGAAGGGTGCAGGATAACAGGAAAGGTTCTGCTTGACGGGGAGGACATTTTCGGCAATATGGACGTAAATCTGCTGAGAAAGCGGGTGGGAATGGTTTTCCAGAAGCCTAACCCCTTTCCTATGAGCATTTACGACAATATCGCCTACGGTCCCCGTACCCACGGTATCCGCTCAAAGGTAAAGCTTGATGAAATTGTTGAGGAGTCATTGAAAAAGGCGGCTATCTGGGACGAGCTTAAGGACAGACTGAAAAAAAGCGCCCTGGGTCTTTCGGGAGGTCAGCAGCAGAGGCTTTGCATAGCAAGAGCCTTAGCGGTAGAGCCGGAGGTTCTGCTTATGGACGAACCTACGTCGGCTCTCGACCCGATTTCAACCGCAAGAATAGAAGAGCTTGCAATTGAACTGAAAAAGAGTTATACTATAATCATAGTTACTCACAGTATGCAGCAGGCTTCAAGAATTTCGGACAAAACCGCTTTCTTTCTTCTTGGGGATATGGTTGAATTTGGTACTACGGAAATGATTTTCTCAATGCCAAAGGATAAGCGCACTTACGAATACATCACAGGGAGGTTCGGTTAATGAGAACGAGATTCGACGAGCAGCTTGACAGCCTTAACAGGGACATTATAGAAATGGGCGGGCTTTGCGAAGCCGCAATTGCCGCTGCCGCAAAATCCCTTGTTGAGGGGGATATGGTTCTTGCAAAGCAGGTTCAGGAGTATTCCGAGTTGATAGACGAAAAGGAGCGGGAAATCGAGGCTACCTGTATAAAGCTTCTTTTGCAGCAGCACCCCGTTGCCTCCGACCTTAGGATAATATCCTCCGCCCTTAAGATGGTTACGGATATGGAGCGTATAGGCGACCAGTCTGCGGATATTGCTGAGATAGTAACTATGGCGAATATAAAGGCGGATGACGATACCCTTGGTATTGACGATATGGCAAAGGCGGTTATAAAAATGGTAACCGACAGCATAGACGCCTTTGTAAAGCGGGATACGGGAATTGCGGAAAGCGTTATCGAATACGATGATGTTGTTGACGGTCATTTCCGCAGAATAAAGCAGATACTTGTTGAGCGGCTTTCAAAGCCCGAGTATCACGGGGAATTTGCCCTTGACCTGCTTATGATTTCAAAGTATTTTGAAAGAATAGGCGACCACGCCGTAAATGTTGCAGGCTGGGTTTTATACTCGGTTACAGGCAGCAGAGAGGGAAAAACCGCTCCCGATATGTGCTGACTGCCTTTACAGGAGGATTTTAAAGTATGATTTTTTGCGTAGAGGACGACGACGGAATAAGAAATATGGTAGTTTATACCCTGAACGCTTCAGGCTATAAGGCGGAGGGCTTCCGGGACGGAGCGGAATTTGCCGAGGCGCTTAAAAGCGCCAGACCTGAGCTTGTAATGCTGGATATAATGCTGCCGGGTGAGGACGGAATAACCCTGCTCAAAAGGCTTAAGGATAACCCTGTAACAGCGGATATTCCCGTTATAATGGCTACTGCCAAGGGAACGGAATACGATAAGGTTACGGGGCTTGACCTTGGCGCAGACGACTACCTTGCAAAGCCCTTCGGCATGATGGAAATGGTATCGAGGGTACGGGCGGTTTTACGGCGAACAAAGCCCGCAGAAAGCGCAGACCTGCTTACAGCGGAGGGACTTGTGCTTAATCCTACGGAGCATACCGTTACCGTTGACGGGGAGCGGGTTCAGCTGACATTAAAGGAATACGAGCTTTTGCGGCTTTTTATGGAAAACAGGGGCAGAGCCTTCACCCGTGACGCAATCCTGTCCTCGGTCTGGGGAACGGAATTTATCGGTGAAACCCGGACAGTTGACGTACACGTCGGAACGCTGCGCACAAAAATCGGAAAATACGGCGATTACATAAAAACCGTAAGAGGAGTGGGCTACCGCATGGAGGCTCCCTCCTTCGGGAAAGGAACGGTTTAATAATGACCAAAAGGATATTCAATTCGGTTTTCCTTACTGCGATAACCGTTTTGCTTGCCAGCGCTGTTCTTATTATCGGCTCTCTTTACGGGTATTTTTCCGTAGTGCAGAAGCAGCAGCTCCGAAGCCAGACTATTCTTGCCGCAAAGGGCGCCGAGGACGAGGGAATAAGCTATTTTACCGACCTTGACACAAGCGCTTTCAGAGTGACCTGGATAGCCGCAGACGGTAATGTTATCTACGACAGCGGTGCAGACAGCGGGGAAATGGAAAACCATATCGACCGGGAAGAAATAATTGAGGCTTTGAAAAACGGCGCAGGCGAAAGCGAGCGCTACTCCGACACGATGTTAGAGCGGCTTTTGTACTGTGCAAGGCGGCTTAAGGACGGCTCTGTTATCCGTCTTTCTGTAACACAGTCCAGCGTACTGCACTTAGCTCTCGGAATGCTCCAGCCGATTATCTTTATTTTTCTTGCAGCTGGCATAATCTCTTACTTAATGGCAAGCCGTCTCTCAAAGCGGATAGTAAAGCCTCTTAACGAGCTTGACCTTGATAACCCCTCGGAAAACGAGGATTACGACGAAATCTCCCCGCTTTTAAGGCATATCGAAGCCCAGAAGCGGCAGATACTCTCCCAGAAGCGTGAGCTTGAGCTTAAAAAGCAGGAGTTTGAAACCGTAACGGACAATATGAACGAGGGACTTCTGCTGCTGGATAAGGAGGGCAGGGTAATAACCCTTAACCCCGCCGCCGCAAGGATTCTTGAAACGGATAAGGGCTGTATCGGAAAGGACATTCTTACCGTCAACCGCTCCCTTGAAATGCAGGAGCTTTTAAAGGAGGCGGAAAAGGGAAGCCGTGCCGAAAGGATAATTGAAATCGGCGAGGGCAAGTATCAGCTTGACTCAAGCCCCGTAAGTTCAGAAAAGGGTGCGGCTGGCACGGTACTGCTGATATTCGACGTAACCGAGCGGGAAAAGGCGGAGCAGCTGCGGCGTGAGTTTACCGCCAATGTTTCCCACGAGCTGAAAACCCCGCTGCACTCCATTTCGGGCTGTGCCGAGCTTATAAACAACGACATGGTAAAGCCCGAGGACTTAAAGCGCTTTTCGGGGCAGATTTACTCCGAGGCTCAGCGTATGATAAGCCTTGTGGAGGATATAATAAGGCTGTCAAGGCTTGACGAGGGAGCTCAGGACTTAAAGCGTGAGGATACGGACCTGCTTGAAATAGCAAAAACTGCGGTAAACAGTCTTACTGCCAAAGCACAAAAGGCGGGGGTAAGCCTTGAAATAAGCGGCGAAAGCGCCGTAATAAACGGAATACCCCAGCTTTTAAGCGGGGTTGCAACAAATCTCTGCGATAATGGAATCAAATACAACCGCAAGGGCGGAAAGGTTCTTGTAACCGTTGAGAAAAGCGAAGATTATGCGGTTCTTACGGTCAAGGACAGCGGAATCGGAATCCCTCCCGAGCATATCAGCCGCATTTTCGAGCGGTTCTACCGTGTGGATAAGAGTCGCTCTAAGGAAGCGGGCGGTACAGGACTCGGACTTTCCATTGTAAAGCACGCCGCAAAGCTGCATAACGCTGAAATAAGCGTTGACAGCAAGGTGGGCGAGGGAACGGCGATTGCGGTTAAGTTCCCGTTAAATTAGCTTACGACTGAATTTCATAAATGTACTCCTTATATTTTTTGCGGCAGGCTGCGGTCTGCCGTTCTTTTTTTGTATTGAAAATTTGTGGTGAGTGTGGTATAATAGGCTAAGCGACAAACAGTAACAGGTTTGTCGAGCAGAACAACCGCAAAACCGCCCGCAGAAGAAGCCTTCTGCGGGCGGTTTTAATATTACTGTAATTATGTAATCACCGCCATAAGCCACGATAAGATTAGTACCACCGTTGTTCTTGTTGCAGTGGCAATATCCGAGTCGGTTTTTCTGATTCCGCACTTAGCCGGTACCGAGGTAAGTTCCGCAAACAGCGCTGAGCCGCAGGCTGCCGCAAGCCACATAAAATCACCAGCTTCGTTTATTTAATTTAATTGCATTATAGCACTGTGGGAGGGAAAAGTAAAGCGGGCTGAAGCATTTTTGCATTATAGAAAAGGACTGCTGCGAAAGCCTCGGAGCAGTCCTTTTTTCTATTCGTTTTTGCCTGCATTATCAAGCCCGAACAGCCAGTCCGCAGAAACGCCGTAAAAGACAGCCATTTTGCAGATAGTTTCAACGTCAGGCTCAAGCTTGCCGTTTTCGTATTTTGAGAGCGTGCATTGCTGGATATTCAGAAAATCCGCAGCAACCTGCTGCGTCAGCTTTCTTTTTTTCCGAGCCGCCCGCAGGTTTTTCTGAAGATTTTCCCTATACATAAGCGTTACCCTAAAAATCGTATAATAAATGCTTTATTTCAATTTCTG
>JBJERM010000200.1:0-4201 GCA_051882315.1 Ruminiclostridium sp. | reverse complement strand
TAGGTCAGCTTGAACGCAGGCAGAACGAGCTTGACCCTACTGTTGACACGGTTTTTGTCTGCAAGGAGGGCAAAAGAAGCATACTTGCGGTAAATACCCTCAGAGAAGCGGGATATAAGGGCAGAATGTTCAATCTCAAAGACGGCATTAACGCATGGGCAAGGGAAATAGACCCCACAATGCCGCAATACTAATCGGCACCCTTTGAACTAATGATATTATTTAGCCTTGCTTTATAATAAATCAAATAATCAAATTTTTGGAGGAAACTAACATGGCAGAAGAAAAAATCAACGCACTCGGCGCAAAGGCGGCGTATAATTTAGCGGACGTCACCAAAACCAAGCCCCAGTACGGCGCACTCACACCCAAGTGGATAACAAAGCTTCTTGAATTCAAGGGACTTGAAGCAGGTATTTATCGTGTGAACAGAGTAAAAGAGGGAGAAACTCCTCTTGACGTATTGTGCAGTGCTACAAAGAAGTCGGACATTGTTCCTCAGGGCTTTGTTGAATACGAGGAACAGCCAAGAGAGTACCGTCTGAACTCAATTTCCACTATCATCAACATCAACACCCAGATTGAGGACGTTTACAGCTCACCCTTCGACCAGGCAAAGGAGCAGTTAAACCTTGCAATTGAGAGCCTCAGAGAACGTCAGGAAAGCCAGCTTATCAACAACGACGATTACGGTCTTTTAAAGAACGTAGCCGACTCACAGCGTATTCAGACAAGAAACGGTGCGCCTACTCCCGACGACCTTGACGAGCTTATCACAAAGGTATGGAAGGAGCCTTCCTTCTTCCTTGCTCACCCAAGAGCAATCGCCGCCTTTGAGAGAGAATGCACCAAGAGAGGCGTTCCGCCCGTAACTGCAAATATAGCAGGCGGCAACTTTATCCTCTGGAGAGGCATTCCCATTATCCCCACAGACAAGCTGCTTGTTGACGGACTTAAGAACCCCAAGAGCAAGAGCGGAAAGACCAACATTCTCCTTATCCGCACAGGCGAAGCAAAGCGTGGAGTTATCGGTCTGTATCAGGCAAACCTGAAGAACGAACAGTCCAGAGGTCTTTCTGTAAGATACAGAGGAATTGACGACAAGGGAGTAGCTTCCTACCTGCTCAGCCTTTACTGCTCTGCGGCTATACTTTCCGACGACGCTATTGCAGTACTGGAGGATGTTGAAGTAGGTGAATACTATGACTACGATTGATAGACTTCCCTCGGAAAGGGAGCTTGAAGCGCTGGCAAACGGGCTTTTTCCCGAATATAATACCGCCGAATGTGCGCAGGGTATTGAAAGACTTGTAACCGAGGGCGATACCTCGGTTATAGACAGGGCAACAAAGAAAGCCGACCGCTTTCTGAGCCGTGAAGCAGCGCCCTTTCAGAGCGAAATAAACCTGCTTGACGGTTACGCAAGAGCTGCGGAAGCGGCTTTAGGCGAAGCTGCCGCAGTAGCTCCCGACGAGTTTTATCCGGGCATATCTCCCCTTGACGGGTTTTCGCCTGTTGGAAATGGGAATACATATACTCTGCCCTTTACGGATATAACCTCGGCGGCGCAGGTTTCCGAAAATGAGCTTTATAAGCCGAAATATACTCTTGATGAAGAGGATTTTTTAGGTGCAGTAGCAGAGCTTGACGGCTTTGGTATTTACAGACCCGAAAAAGCACCGGAGCAGCCGAAAACCTCCGGTTATTCTCCCGTTGTTTTATCGCAGGCACAATCGGAGAATTATACTGCACCCAAATCACAGGCAAATGCGGCTGAAAGCGGAAATTTCAGACAAAGCGGCAATAATTCCATTATAGTCGGCACAAAAACCTTAGAGCAGATACGCCGTGATTTCCCTATTCTCGGTGAAAAGATAAACGGTCATGATTTGATTTGGCTGGATAACGGGGCTACTACACAGCGCCCGCAGCAGGTTATAGACCGCCTCTCCTATTATTTCGCCCACGAAAATTCCAATGTTCACAGGGGCGCTCATACCCTTGCGGCTCGTTCCACCGACGCATACGAGGGTGCAAGACAGACCGTTGCGGATTTCATCGGCGCTCCCGACAAAAGCAATATTGTCTTTGTAAGGGGCACTACCGAGGGAATAAATCTTGTTGCGCAGGCTTACGTCAAGCAGTATCTTCAGGAGGGCGACGAGATTATCTTAACTCTCCTTGAACACCACGCAAACATTGTTCCCTGGCAGCTTATTGCCCAGGAAACAGGTGCGGTAATAAAGGTTGCGCCGGTTGACAAATCGGGTCAGATAATTCTTTCCGAATACGAAAAGCTTTTTACAAAGCGCACAAAATTCGTATCCGCAACCCACGTTTCAAACGTTCTCGGAACAATAACCCCCGTTGCGGAGCTTATTTCAATTGCCCATGCCCACGGGGTAAGGATACTTATAGACGGCGCTCAGTCCGTTGCTCATATCCCCGTGAACGTAGCCGCTCTTGACGCTGATTTCTTTGTTTTTTCGGGGCATAAAATCTATGCTCCCACGGGCATAGGTGTTGTTTACGGAAAAAAGGAGCTGCTTGAAGCAGCAAAGCCCTATCAGGGCGGCGGAAATATGATTGCGGACGTTACCTTTGAGCGGACGATATATAATCCTGCGCCGAATAAGTTTGAGGCAGGAACAGCAAGCATAGCGGACGCTGTTGGCCTTGGAGCGGCGCTGGAGTATCTGAGTTCAATCGGTATGCCCGAGATAAGCCGTTACGAGCACGAGCTTGTTTCCTACGGCATGAAAGAGCTGGCGAAGATAAAGGGACTGCACCTTATAGGAACGGCGGCGCAGAAATCAAGCGCACTGTCTTTTACTCTGGACGGTTACGATAACGAAAGGGTAGGGCAGCACCTTGATAAGTACGGTATTGCGGTAAGAACAGGACACCACTGCGCTCAGCCGATTCTGCGCTCATACGGACTTGAGGGGGTTGTGCGGCCTACTCTCGCTCTGTACAATTCTCCCGAGGATATTGATAAGCTTGTTCGGGCAGTACGAGCCCTGACATAAATACTCCTGCACCCAATAATTTCATTTTAACAGGACGGCAGAAATTGTTGCCGTCCTGAATTTTTCAAAGGAAGGCGAATATTATGCAAAAGCTAGAAGCAGAAGTAAACAGACTTACTGAAAATATTCTTGCCGATTATGAAAAGGGCAGGGATATCGACAATATCTACACCTTCGACCACCCCAAAAAGGAAGTAATAATCGAAATAATTGAAAAGCTTCGGAACATTATTTTCCCCGGTTATTTCAAAAACGGAACCTACCGCATTTACACTATAAGAAACAATATGACAATGCTTTTAGAGGACGTCCTCTATAATCTTATAAAGCAGATTTCCATAGTTCTGCGATATGTTCCGGAATTTGAAAAGGCTGCGGAGGGAGATATTTCTGCGGAGGCGCAGCGGCTTGCTCTGCTGTTTTTAGGAACGATACCGAAAATACGGGAATATGTGGATACCGACGTTACGGCAGCCTATGACGGCGACCCTGCTGCATTCAACAAGGAGGAAATTATATTTTCCTATCCGGGTCTTTTCGCAGTAATGGTAAACAGAATTGCACATGAGCTTTATCTGCTGGGGATTCCACTTATTCCAAGGATTATGACGGAATACGCCCACAGCGTAACAGGGATTGACATTCACCCCGGCGCACAGATAGGCAGGTATTTCTTTATCGACCACGGCACGGGAATAGTTATAGGTGAAACCACGGTTATCGGCGACAATGTCAAGATATATCAGGGTGTTACTCTCGGCGCTCTGTCCACAAGAGGCGGGCAGAAGCTTAAAAGCAAAAAGCGCCACCCCACAATTGAGGACAATGTTACTATATATTCGGGCGCTTCGATTCTGGGCGGAGAAACCGTTGTGGGCAGGAACGTGGTTGTGGGCGGTAATGCGTTTATAACAAAGTCAATTCCCGAGGGCGCAAGAGTAAGCATAAAGAACCAGGAGCTTCGCTATAACTACGACGCGTCTCACCCTGTACAAAGAGTGGAGCTTGAAACGGACGAAAGCTGGTTTTATGTGATTTGAGGGCGGTTTTGCTGTTATTCATTCTACTGTAAAAATCAATATTGATACTCATTTCATTCTACCTTTCGTAGCAAATTAAATTCAAGAATTATCACACATATTTCACAATTGTATGATATTATGTGAAAAATG
>JBJERM010000199.1:0-14597 GCA_051882315.1 Ruminiclostridium sp. | reverse complement strand
TGTTCCCAGTCTTCAATTCACCTGGGTCTTATGGCTATGAGCTGTGCAAAGCATTTTGTACTTCTCGGCGATAACAAGCAGCTTTCTGCAATAATAGGAGAAAAAGTGCAGAACGTTTCCGACAATTTTGAAAATATAAGCTATGTCGAAGAGCAGTATAGGGAAAAGGAGGAATGGAATTTTCTGTCAGCCTGCGACCGGGTATTCAGGGGCAGAATACACTCCTCTTTCTTAAACGAGCATTACCGCTGCCACCCGTCTATAATAGACTTCTGCAACCGTTATGTTTACGACGACAGGCTTATTGTACGTACAGCACGCAGTAACGGAAATGATTTCAGAATGCGTGCGGTCTGGTACGAGGGCGACTATTACGAAAGAACGGATAATCCGAATATGGACGCAGGCGGCGCAGAGGGCAGAGAAAATAATAATGGCGCCGATTGCTACGGAAACTGCAATATAAGACAGATAAGAATTTTCCTTGAAGAAGAACTTCCCCGGTACTTAGCTGTCAATGAACAGCACCTGAGAGAAATGAACAGGCTGCACCCTGAGCTTGAAGCAAAGAATTTAAGCGTAGCTATTATTTCTCCCTTCAGGGCTCAGCTTAATATCCTTAAGGAGGAGCTTAACAGATTACAAATAGAAGCACAGCTTGAAGATGAGAACCCGATTGTAAACAAGCTGCCCTGCCTTACAATTCATAAGGCACAGGGAAAGGGCTACGATATTGTATATCTGATGACAGTTGCCGACTCCGACGATAAAACAGGCATCTGGGCTCAGCGTATGCGAATGATAAACGTAGCGGTTTCAAGAGCGAAAAAGGAGTTCTGTATCATCACTTCAAGCAGATGGCTTCCGCCCGAAACACAGAAAGAGCTTACAGGCTATGTGCTGCCTGTAAATAGTAAGCCCGAGGACGAAAAAAACAATCTTTTCTTCTGCAAGCTTCTTGAATATGTGGCGGAAAAATGCCCCGAACCTCAGGAAGACTATGGGCTTCACAAATCCCCTTTAACTTCCATATTCGATAAAGTTCCCCTGTACAGGCTTACAGGCGCCGCCGGCAAAAAATCCGCGCCCGAGCGCTGTATGTACGAAGCCCTTACGGAAAACTTCGGAGATGAATACACTATTTATTCGGAAGTGCCTCTGAAATGCGTTGAACAGCTCGACAATGCAGACATAGACAACTCAAGACTTGCCGATTATATTGAAAAGGCACGGTTTGACTTTGTACTCTGCAATGGAAATTCGGTTAAGCTTATAATTGAAGTGGACGGCAGCTATCACCGCAGCAGAAATTACAGCTCATACGCCCCCGATAAATCCCAGCTTGATGAAATGAAAGACACGATTGTCAGGGATTATCTGGTGGGAGAGGATATTTTTATGCGCATACCTACAAACGGCAAAACCGACAATGAAATTGAAATGATTAAGAAGAAGCTTGATATGAACACTACGGCAGAAATAACCTTATCAGCGGTTTGCAGCAAAAGTACTCTTGTATCAGCCCGCAATGATTTTATATACAGGCAGTACAGAAAATTTACGGAGAAAAAGAATTCTCTCGGTGAAGGCGAAAGCTTAAGAAATTATTTCATGGATTATAAAAACCCCGACAACGTAGGATACGACAACGAAATCACGAGAGCAATATACCATTGCAGATACGGCGCCGCATACTCCTTTGAGTATTCTATGCTTTTCGACGCTATACTCCGTTCCTTTGCTGCCAATAATAGAAACGGCAGCAATCTTAAGGTTTACTCCTTTGGCTGCGGCTCTCTTTTGGAGGCATGGTCACTTGCCTACGCAAGAGCTTCACTCGCCGAAACCAACGACTGCTACAAAAGGATAAAATTAAGCTTTGACGGCGTTGACTGCCTTGACTGGGTGGATAAATATGTGCCTGTGGACGACAGCTCTGCCGATTATATTCAGAAAATGCTGTACAGACAATTCGGCGGTAACGTAAACGTTGTAATTGACGACATTATAAATTTTGCAAAAGAAAACTTTGCCGCAGGTATGCCCTTTGACCATAATGTGATTTTATTCCCGAAGGTTCTCAATCATATAAGTGCTGTGGATTTCAACAGATTTCTCGGCTATCTGTCTGCTGCCAGCTTTACCGAGCCAGAGTACTATATATGTATTTCACACAGCCGCTATGCGGTTTTGCAGGGTAAAAACGACCTTGACAAAGCAAAGCGTCTTGTCGGGATTTTCAAGAGTAAGGGCTTTGAGGTTTGCAGCGATATTACGGAGATTACGGGAAACAGCGAAGACTTTAAGAACAACTGGGAAGGCGATGACAGTCTTGTAAAAGCAGATGAAAAATCCGACCCGGCAGCCTATGTATTCCACACAGCCATTGACGAGGGACTTTACGATAAAAATTCAAGCTACATAAAGGACATAAACGAAGATTTCAAATGTCCCTATCATGTCTGGCAGACATTCAAGGAGCTTGGCGAAAATGAAGACTACAAAGACCTTCATCCCTGCTGCGTAGCTCACGTTTCCCAGATTACCTTCCAGCTTATACGGCTCAGAAGAAAATAATAGAAATATCCCTTGGGGGCAGTACTGCTCACCCAAGGGATAATTATTATCATTATTGTTATCTGAAGATTTCCTCCAGAGTTTCCATAAGCACGCCCACATTTATGGGCTTTGCAATATGCCCGTTCATGCCCGCCTTGTAAGCGTTTCTCCTGTCCTCGTCAAAGGCATTTGCGGTCATAGCAATAATCGGTATTTCCGCTTTTCTCTTGTCCGAGGATTTTCTTATTGTCTGAGCCGCCTTGTAGCCGTCCATATTGGGCATCTGAATATCCATAAGAACAAGGTCGTAATAGCCTGCCTCCGCTTTTTCAAGCATATCCACGCAGATTATTCCGTCCCCTGCGTGCTCAACCTCAAAACCGGCCTCCTCAAGGATAGTTACAGCGATTTCAGCGTTGAGGTCGTTGTCTTCGGCAAGAAGTATTCTCTTGCCCCTGAAGCTGCCTGTATCCGATTGGCGTATTTTCTCCTTGCGGCTGTTAAGCATACCGTTTTCCACGATGCGGTGAGGGAGGGTAACGGTAAATTTCGTTCCCTTTCCGATTTTACTTTCAACCTTAATCGTACCGTCCATAAGCTCCACAAGCTTCTTTACGATTGCCATTCCAAGACCCGTTCCGTTTACACGGCTTTCGGTGCTTGAACGCTCTCGTGTAAACTCGTCGAACATATTCGGCAGAAATTCCTCGGACATTCCTATTCCCGTGTCCTCAATTTCCGTCTGATACATAGCATATCCGGGGCGGTCGGAGGGAATTTCGGTAAGCCGCATTGATACCTTTCCGCCGGACGGAGTATATTTAAGGGCATTACTGAGGATATTCAGGAAAATCTCCCTTAGCTTTGTAGCGTCGCAGATAACCTCATCATGCTGCACGTCAATCGTTCTTGTAAACTCAATTCCCTTTTCCTTCATCTGTGAATCAAAGAGAGAATAAAGGGTATCGTTAAAGGTATGTGCGTTCCAGTCCGTTTCGTCAAGGGTAGTCTTTCCGCTTTCAATTCTCGCCATTTCAAGCACGTTGTTGATAAGTGAAAGCAGAAACTCGTTTGAGGTCTTTATCTTCTTTATGTACTCCCTTGCAAGCTCCTTATCGTCAAGGTGCTTGTCTAAAAGCTCGGTAAATCCGATAATTGCATTCATAGGCGTTCGTATGTCATGAGACATATTGAACAGGAAGGCTGACTTTGCGGCGCTGGAGGCGTTGGCGATTTCAAGCTGCGCCTTTGTATCCGCCTTGTCGTGGGCTTCGGTTACGTCACGACCCAGTATATTTATAATAGCCCCGCCGTTTTCATCGTAGCCTGCGAAAACATTGATTTCGTGCCACTCCGGCTTTTCGGTGTAGTGCATGAGAAATTCCTCGGTGCCGAGATGACCCGTCTTGTCCTGCTTGCTGCGGTATCGGTCAAGGGACATAAGCCATTTGCCCTTTTCAAGATATTCAGGATCCACAGCGTTTATAAAACGGTTGTAAATATCCTCGTAATCGTCCGTAACTTCCATTTCTGCAACGGTATCGTCAAGTCCCGTACCTGTAATAAGGGTATATTTCCCTGTTTCAACATCTACCGTCATATTGTAGCTGTACAGCATTTTAGTAATGCCCGAAAGCAGCTGATCCCTTGCGGCGGAGGCACGAAGCTCACGCTCCTTTTTCTCCTGCTGCTCATGGGCTTCCGTAATATCTCTTCCGAGAATATTGGCTATCGCTCCGCCGTTTTCGTCTGTGCCGAGGAATATATTTATCTCGTGCCATTCGATGCCCTTTTCGGTTTTTGCTCCGTATTCGAGATTGCCGATGTATCCCGTTTCTCCCGCCCTGCTTCTGAGAGAGGCAAGGCTGCTGAAATTATCGAATGCCCCGATATAATCCTCTGTTACAAACTGTATTTTTCTGCGGTAAGCGGTTTCGTAATCATCGGTGGACTCGAATATCTTAACGAAGTCCTTCATTCCCGTACCCACAATAAGGCTGTATTTACCGCTTACAAGATTCAGCGTAAGGTTGTAGCTGTACAGGGTTTTTGTAATATCCGAAAGAATCTGATCCTTTGCCGCAACCGCCCTTAGCTCGTTTTCACGGCGCTCCTGCACCTCCCGAAGCTCGGTTATATCCCTGCCGAGAATATTTGCGGTAGGGTTGCCCTCCTCGTCAACTCCCATAAAAGCGTTGACCTCAAACCAACCCTTTCCCTTTTCGGTTATTGCGCAGTATTCCTTCTGCCCGATATGACCGCTTAAGTTCTTCTGCCTGCGAAGGGCTTCAAGAGAAAATTTTGCGTTCATATCCTCCCTGTATTCCGGCAGAACCTTTTCCAGCAGATAGCCGCATGCCTTTTCAAAATCGTCGGTTTGGGAGAAATACCTGATTAAATCCTCCATGCCCGTACCCACTATAAGGCTGTATTTTCCGGTATTGAGATTTACAGTTGCATTGTAGCTGTACAGTGTTTTGGTAATATCCGAAAGAATCTGGTCCTTAGCGGCGGAGGCCTTAAGCTCACGCTCCTTTGCAGCCTGCTGTTCGCGCGCCTCGGTTATATCACGACCGAGAATATTGGCTACTGCCACACCGTCTTCGTTAGTTCCTATAAAGAGATTTACCTCGTGCCATTCGTTATTATCGTCCATAATAAAGCGGTAGGAAAGAGTTCCCACAAGCCCTGACGCATTCTTCTTGTTCTTAAGGGCGTGAACGCTTACAAGGTTATCCCACTTTTCCTTATCCTCTGGAGCAACGTTTTTTGAAAGCTTTGCGTAAAGCAGAACATAGTCGTCGTTATGCTGCATTGTTTCAAGAACGCTGTTCATACCCGTTCCGGTAATAAGGGAATACTTCCAGTTTTCCAGGTTTACGGTAAGGTTATAGCTGTAAAGCATTTTTGTAACCCCGGAAAGGAGCTGGTCCCTTGCCATAGCAGCTTTCTGCTGATTTTCCCGCTTTTCGTGGCGCTTGTGGGCGTCGGTTATATCTTTTCCGAGAATATTTGCAATCGGCTCTCCTGCTTCATCGGTGCTTATGAACACGTTTATTTCGTGCCATTCCTCGCCGTAATCGGTAATTGCGCCGTATTCCAGATTTCCGATAAAACCGTTGGAGCTCTGTCTTGCCCGAAGAGCGTCAAGGCTTGCCAGAGCTTCAAACTGGGGAACGTTTTTCGGGTCAAGGTAGGGCAGCTTCTTGTTGTAGGCAGTTTCGTAGTCGTCGGTGGACTTGAAAATCTCCATAAACTGGGTCATGCCCGTACCGATAATCATGCTGTACTTGCCAGTTCTTAGATTTAAGGTAAGGTTATAGCTGTAAAGCTTTTTGGTAAGCTCGGAAAGTATCTGGTTTTTTGCGGCAGCGGCGCGAAGCTCCTTTTCGTTTCTTTCCTGGGCATTATGAGCCTCGGTAATATCTCGTCCGAGAATGTTTGCAATTCTCGTTCCGTCCTCCTCGGTATCAACAAAAACATTTATTTCGTGCCACTCAAATTCATCGTCACCGGGGTAAATTACCGGATATTCCAGCGTTCCCCGATAGCCGTTTTCAGCAGGATTTTCTCTTGCGGAGTCGAAGTTTACAAGCTCGTTGAAACGCTTAAGATAGTTGGGGTGAATTATGCTGTTCTGAAATGCGTCAAGCTCCGCCTGATTGTTATGCTTCTTGTATTCCTCAACGGTGCGTTCCATTCCCGTACCTGTAATAAGGGTATAATTTCCCGTTGCAAGGTCTATGGTAAGGTTGTAGCTGTACATAATCTGGGTAATCTGGGAGAGAACCCTGTCTTTTTTGGCAGGAGCCTTAAGAAGCTCGTTATTTGTTTTCCAGATAGAATAGCTCTTTTCGATAAAGAACCCAAGCATTTCCTTAAGCAGCTCATAGGCGCCCTGCATTTCCCGCTCGGTTTTTCTGTTTACACGGGAAAAAACGTCCCTTACGGTTGCCTCGTCTATGTCAAGCCCCGTTGTTTTCCTGATTATTTCTTCCTCGTCCTGATTTACGGAAAGAGCCTGTCCCGCTAAAACCTTGCCTAAAACCCGTCCGTCCGGCAGAACAATCGGAATAGAAAAGTCGCAGAAGCCTATTGGACAGATATAAACGCCCTCGTTTTCCCACTTCCAGGTAGCGGAACAGCTTTCGTTTCCCTTTTCGGTTGAGTGAACCATTTTGCAGAACTCCGTCATACCGAAGGAATCCGAGGTGCAGTTTCCATCGTTATCCACAATTACAGCAGACATACCGCTGCTTTTCGACCAGTTGTCAATAAGCCTGTACAGCTGGTTCATATCGCAGAATTCCTGCAAATCCAGATGGGAATTTTCTGCCGCAGGCAAGTCTTTTACAGAATTCATAGCAAGTGTTCTCCTTCTTGTTCAGCTTCGCTAAGTTGCGGGAAAAGGATAATGCACGCAAAAACAAATTTAAATCAGTATTCCGGCGATTAAAAATTATAGTATATTATACCATAAAATGTAGAAAAATGCAAGAACTGATGACATACTTTTATTGCGGTCTGTTAGTGCGAGGCTTGCGCCTCTGCCGCGAGAATACAACGGGCGCATAAGGTTTGTAATTTATCACAGAATAAGCCTGTAAACCTTATTTTTACAGGAGGATTTTTATGGAAGAAATGTTTTGCTTTCAATGCCAGCAGACTGCCCACAACAAGGTCTGCAACGGCAAGGCGGGAGTATGCGGAAAGAAGGCTGATACCGCAAATTTTCAGGACGAGCTTGTTGGGGCGCTTATAGGGCTTGCGAGGGCTGCGAAGACGGGAAACCCAACCGCCCGCACCGACGAGCTTGTGATGAAAGGGCTTTTTACAACTTTAACAAACGTCAGCTTCAACAATGAAACCATAAAGAAGCTTAAAACCGAAATCGAAAAGGAAAAGGGCAGGATAAATTCCGAAAAATACGAGGACTTCGATTTGAAGAATATATGGAACGAGCACGAGGATATACGTTCCCTTAAATCACTTATTCTTTTCGGAATTAAGGGTATGGCGGCTTACGCCTACCACGCCTTTATTCTCGGCAAAACCGACAGCGAGGTAAACGGATTTTTCTATGAGGCGCTGTTTACACTCGGCGAAAGAAAAGCCCCCGAGGAGCTGCTTTCTTTGGTACTGAAAACAGGAGAAGTAAACCTTAAATGTATGGCTATGCTTGACGCTGCAAACACCGAAGCCTACGGAAATCCCGTTCCAACAAAGGTGCCTCTTACCATTGAAAAGGGGCCGTTTATAGTTGTCAGCGGTCACGACCTCCACGACCTTAAGCTGCTGCTTGAACAGACTAAAGACAAGGGAATAAATATCTACACCCACAGCGAAATGCTGCCTGCACACGGCTATCCCGAGCTTAAAAAGTACCACCATTTAAAGGGCAATTTCGGTACAGGCTGGCAAAATCAGCAGTCGGAATTTCACAATATCCCCGCCCCGATTTTGTTCACCACAAACTGCCTTATGCCCGTAAGGCAAAGCTATTCCGACAGGGTTTTCACTACCTCGGTGGTGTCCTACCCCGAGCTTGTGCATATCGGCGAGGACAAAGACTTTACTCCTGTTATCAAAAAGGCGATTGAATGCGGCGGCTACGACGAGGACAGGGAAATGACAGGTATGAACGGCGGGCATTTCGTTACAACAGGCTTTGCTCATAATGCGGTACTGTCCCATGCGGAAAAAATAGTGGAGCTTGTGAAAAAGGGAAAAATAAAGCATTTCTTCCTTATAGGCGGCTGCGACGGAGCTTCAACAAGCAGAAGCTACTATACGGATTTTGCTAAGCTTACTCCCCCCGACACAATAATTCTCACCCTTGCCTGCGGAAAGTACCGCATAAACGACCTTGATTTAGGGGAAATCGAAGGTATTCCAAGAATACTTGACTGCGGGCAGTGCAACGACTCATACAGCGCAATTAAAATAGCCCTTGCACTTGCGGAAGCCTTTAACTGCGGGGTAAACGAGCTGCCCCTTACCCTTGTGCTGTCCTGGTACGAACAGAAGGCGGTATGTATTCTGCTTACCCTGCTGCACCTCGGCATAAAGAATATGTACCTCGGTCCTACAATCCCGGCTTTTGTTTCACCGAATGTGCTGAAAATTCTTGTGGACAACTATAACCTTACGCCTACGGATAAGCCTGAGTCCGACCTTGAAAAGATACTGAAAAAATAGACAGAAAAGCCGCTGATTAATTTCAAATCAGCGGCTTTTGCTATGCTATAAACTTCTTAAGTCGGCTTAAAAACAGTTTTGATACGGGCTTTATAATTACTCCCACAAAAACTGCGGCAATAATCGTACCCTCACGAACTCCAAGCAGCTCGCCCCTTGCAATAAGGGAAATAATCGCTGCAATTACAACCACCGAGCAGTCAAAACCGATTTTGCAGATATGAAATGATACTCCCGTTATTTTTGAAAAGGCGAGCATTACCCCCTCGCCGGGCAGCGGGAGAAAATCGGAATTGACGTACATAAACACGCCGACTGCAATAAAAAACAGGCTAATTATTATAAAAATCATTTTCAGCAGGTAATCCTCGGGAGCAGGAATAAATGATAAACATAGGTTTGCAAGGGTTACAAACCAGCCGAAAACAAATGAGCAGATAATTTGCAGAAAGGCGAAGGGAGAAAAGTTTTTCGGGGAAATAAGGAACTGCACAAAAATAAGGAAAATAAAGAAAATTGTTGTGCAGAAGCCCTGCTCTATGCCGGTCAGCAGGCATACGGTGTAGGGTATTGAATTTACGGGGGAAACGCCGAGGGAGGACTTGGCGGAGACGCTTATACCCATAGCTATAAGAAATAAGCCGAGGCAGTAAATCAGAAGGCGTTTTACAGATAGCTTGTCCAGAATTTCGGTTCTGAACTGCTGTCTGAAGGTTTGTTTTTCCGACGGTTTGTTCATTTGTTTTCTCCGTTATTAAATAAAAATCCTTACAATCAAAAATATCACCAGCGCCCAGATAAGCAGTATCGGAACCCCGCAGTACCACTTCTTCGGTCTTCCCTTTTCCCACAAATATTCCGCTTTTTTACGACATTCCTCAAGCTTATCCTTCGGAATGAATTTTATCGTAAGCGCCACAAGTGCGGGAAGCAGAAGCACATCGTCAAGATACCCAAGGACGGGGATAAAATCCGGTATAAGGTCAATCGGCGACAGAGCGTAGGCTACCGTTATTGCCGCAAAAATTTTTGCCGCCGCAGGAGTTTCCTTGTCCTTTAAAGCAATAAAGACAGCAGGTATATCGGATTTCAGTTTTTTTGCCCGTTCCTTAAGGTTCATTGTCATCACTCTTTCGTATTAATTATATCACAAATCGGCAGAAATTGCAATTAAATTACAAATTAATCCAAAAAGCTTGAACAATGAGGAGAGATATGATATACTTTTCTTGTATGA
Organism: Ruminiclostridium sp.; assembly: GCA_051882315.1. Classification (GTDB taxonomy): domain Bacteria; phylum Bacillota; class Clostridia; order Oscillospirales; family Ruminococcaceae; genus Ruminiclostridium_E. Next base: position 4,603 of record JBJERM010000199.1, on the reverse strand, counting down.
ATTGATGAAAATTAAAAACCTGTTCTGCATATTATAAAGGCTTGTATCATAGGATTTACAAAAAACTATGAAAGGAAGCCCTTATATGAAAGCTGTAAAAATAATCAAGAACAAAATACCCCTTATTATCACCCTTTTCTGCTGCTTTGTGGTGGCTGCGCTTTCCGCAAGCGTAAAGGTGGGGCAGAAAAATGCTGCGGAGGCTGCGGTTAATGCAAGTCCGAAGAAGATTATCGTCTTAGACGCAGGACACGGCGGAATGGACAGCGGCTGTATTGCCGTAAACGGCGCCTACGAAAAGGACATAAACCTTAGCATCGTCAAGAACTTAGGTCAGCTTCTGAGCTTCAGCGGCTATGAGGTTATCTACACAAGGGACGAGGACATTTCAATCTACGACGAGGGTACAGAGGGAGTACGCAAGCAGAAGATTTCCGATATGGAAAACAGGCTTGAAATTGTAAACCGCTACCCCGACAGCATTTTCCTCTCAATTCATCAGAACCAGTTTACCGAGAGCGAGTATTTCGGAGCGCAGATGTTCTACACCACCAAAAACAGCGGAAATTTCCGCCTTGCAACCATAATGCAGGGGCTTTTTGCAGAGCTTCAGCCGGGAAACGACCGTGAGATAAAGCTTATCGACAATAATCTCTATCTTTTCAAGAATACGGTTCAGCCCGCTCTGCTGATTGAATGTGGATTTTTGTCCAACCCCGGCGACGCCGCAAATTTATGCAGCGCGGAATATCAGAAAAAGGTTGCCTTTACTATTTTTAAGGGCATTAACGAATATCTTTCACAGGAAGTAAAAACTAAGGAGAGTGAACCTATTGGCGAAACAGAAAGTTTCCTATATATGCAGTGAGTGCGGGCATATCTACCCTAAGTGGATGGGGCGCTGCACCCAGTGCGGGGAATGGAATACTATTATCGAGCAGGAGGAGCTGCCCCGTGCTTCGGTAAAAAGCGGCAGAGTTCTGAAGCCCAGAAGCCTGTCCGAGATAAGCTGTGACGAGGATTTCCGCTATAAGACAGGCTCCACGGAGCTGGACAGAGTGCTTGGGGGCGGTCTTGTGGCAGGCTCTCTTGTGCTCATAAGCGGCGACCCGGGAATAGGCAAGTCCACCCTGCTCTTGCAGATTTGCAACTATCTTGACGAAAGCTGCAAGGTGCTTTACGTTTCGGGCGAGGAAAGCGAGCGGCAGATAAAGCTGAGAGCCGACAGGCTCGGAGTAGGCGGTGAAAACCTCTACCTGCTGTCAGACACCGACTGCGGGGCGATTAACGAAGCTGTTATCGAGGAAAAACCCGACGTTGTTATTATCGACTCAATCCAGACCATGCAGCTTACGGAGATTTCCTCCGCTCAGGGCAGCATTACCCAGGTAAGAGAATGTACCTCGGTGTTTATGCAGACTGCAAAAAAATACGGAATACCCTTTTTTATAGTCGGTCACGTCAACAAGGACGGCGGGATTGCAGGACCTAAGGTGCTGGAGCATATCGTTGACACGGTGCTTTGCTTTGAGGGCGACAAGCAGCTTTCCTGCCGTATTCTTCGGGCGGTTAAAAACCGCTTCGGCTCTACAAACGAAATCGGGGTTTTCAGAATGGGCAGCAAGGGACTTGAGGAGGTTTCCAACCCTTCTGCTATGCTACTTTCCGGCAGACCGAAAAACGTCAGCGGAACAAGCGTTCTCTGCACAATGGAAGGCAGCAGACCCCTGCTCTCCGAGGTTCAGTCCCTTGTTACAAAAACAGGCTTCGGAACTCCCCGCCGTGCTGCAAACGGCTTCGACTACAACCGTCTCTGCCTTATAATCGCCGTGCTGGAAAAGCGTACCGGCTACCTTTTCGGGCAGTTCGACGTTTATGTGAACGTTACCGGCGGTATGCGGCTTACCGAGCCTGCGGCGGACGCTGCGGTTGCCCTTTCCCTGTTTTCGGGACTCTGCGACAGGATAATTCCCGAGGATGTGGCGGCTTTCGGAGAAATTGGTCTTGGCGGCGAAATAAGAGCGGTTACAAATGCACCCGAGAGAATAAAGGAATGTGCAAGGCTCGGCTTTAAAACCGTTATCGTGCCGAAAAGCGTACTGGAAAGCCTGGACAAGCGGGACTGCGCCGGAATACGTGTTATCGGCGTTTCTAATCTTGCCCAGATGTTCAGAGCGGTTGAAAGCCTTATTTCACAGGCTAAGGCTGCGGAGGGCTGATATGGACAAAAGCATTGAAAAATGCGGAATATTTGTGCTGTTACACAATAAAACTCTTTACAGAAAATAAATGCTATGATATAATTGAATTATCATATTAAAGGACGGTTAAAATTATGAACCTTGAAAAAATAATTGCTCTTTTTTGTGCAGCAGTTATGACCCTTTCGTCGGCAGGCTGTTCGGGAGAAGCGGCGGCTGAGATTTCACAGACAACTGCTGTTACGCAGACGGAAGAAACCGGCGTAAAGGAATATCAGCCCTCCTACGAAAACGTAAAGCCTCTGGGCAGAGCCTGGTACTCCGAGGGAGAGCTTATCTGCGCCTTTTCGGGAACAGGCTGCGAGTTTACTGCAACAGGCAAAAGCGTAAAGTTCACGATAAAGGGGGACGACGCCGCAAGGTCGGGTAATAACGACAATGCCGCAAGACTTGCGGTTTACGTTGACGGCGAAAGAGTAACGGATATTATGCTGGACGAAAAGGAAAAGACGGTTACAGCCTTTGAGGGAGAAGCGGAAAGAACCGCTGTTGTTTCCCTCGTAAAGCTCAGCGAAACAGCAAACTCAACCTTTTCAATCACGAAAATAGAAGCCGAGGGAGATATAAAACCCACCGAGGAAAAGCCGCTTTACATAGAATTTATCGGGGACTCGATAACCTGCGGTTACGGCGTTGACGACGAGGACAGAAACCACCATTTCTCCACCTCCACAGAGGACTGCACAAAGGCGTATGCATACAAAACGGCTCAGCTCCTTGACGCAGATTACAGCCTTGTCAGCATTAGCGGCTACGGAATTATTTCGGGCTATACCTCAAATCCCGACAAGAAATCCGCTTCTCAGGTTATGCCCAAATATTACGACAAGATAGGCTTTTGCTACACAAGCGATGTTTCGGATACTGAATGGGATTTCAGAAGAAGCCCCGACATTATTGTTATAAACCTCGGCACAAACGACGACAGCTACTGCAATGGCGACCCGGACAAGCAGGCTGAATTTACCGAGGCTTACGAAAAGTTCATCAAGCAGGTAAGAGAAAAGAATCCTGACTCACAGATTTTATGCGTTCTTGGAGTTATGGGTAACGGGCTTATGAAATCTATAAGAACCGCAGTTGAAAACTATACCGCAGAAACAGGGGACGATAAGGTAACCGCTATGCCCCTGTCCCAGCAGAACGAAAGCGACGAAATTGCTGCGGACTGGCACCCCAGCGAGAAAACACACGAAAAAACCGCAGAAAAGGTTGCTAATAAGATAAAAGAATTACTTGGAATTTAAAAGGACGGAAAAATAATGGAATACATAAGGCTTCAGCTCGGTTGTCTTGTTGTTCTGCTTTATGTGGGATTTATCTACATAAAGGAATGTCGCAGATTTCACCGAAAGCTTAACGAAACGCTTTTTGACGAGCTTCTGATAATAGGCATTGTAAGCATAATCTTTGACGGCGCAACTGCTTATACGGTAAACCACCTTGATACCGTACCGCCGCTGCTGAACAAAATACTGCACGTTTTATTCCTGGGCAGTCTTGACCTTATCATATTTGCCCTGTTTCTTTATATGCTGCATATTACGGGTGCATTTCCCAGAAGCCTTAAAAGCAGAGCTGCAATAATACTGCCCTTTGTAATAAATATTGCCGTGGTTATAATCGGTGCTGACTCACTTTACTATGTTATGGGCAAAACCACCAACTACTCAATGGGCTTATCGGTTTACACCTGCTACATAATGGCGGCGGTTTATATGATACTTGCAATTGTTGTGTTCTTTCGGCGCTGGAACTACATCGAACGGCATAAAAGGACAAGCATTTTCACCTATCTTTTAATGCTTATTGTGGTAACAACTGTGCAGATGATTTTCCCCGAAACCCTTATATCAAGTATCGCCGTAACAATCTTTATTGTGGGCGTTTATATGAATCTTGAGGACCCGGCAATTAAGGAGCTGTCCCGTTTCCACAATGAAACTGTAATGAGCTTTGCGAACCTTATTGAAAACAGGGACAACAGCACCGGCGGACACATCAAGCGCACAAGCCGGTATGTTGGACTTATCGCCGAGGAGCTTCTTGCACGAAACTACTACACCGAAATCCTTACAAAGGACTACATAACCAACCTGCTTAAAGCTGCGCCTATGCACGATATAGGAAAAATTTCCGTGCCGGACGCAATTCTTCAGAAGCCGGGCAAGCTCACCGACGAGGAGTTTAAGATAATGAAGCTCCACGCAGAAAACGGCGGAAATATAATAAGAGAAACCTTCCGAAATCTTCGTGACGAGGAGTACCGCAAAATGGCATTTGAGGTTGCCCGCTACCACCACGAAAAATGGAACGGCAGAGGCTATCCCGACGGTCTTAAC
>JBJERM010000198.1:0-4213 GCA_051882315.1 Ruminiclostridium sp. | reverse complement strand
CCCCCTTGACTCCCGGCAAGCGCGACGGCGCTTGACCCGTTTGAAGCTTGATTACTGCATTGGTTTATGGGGTGACTTTGGGTGCACATTCGCAGTCTTTGCGGGCTGATTTAATTTGGGGAGTTTGCAAAATGGGGTAAGTCAGGATTATTGCTGTTCTTTTAAACTGTTCTGAACACCCGCCCGCTTTACGCGAAGCGGCTGAAAGTTTTTCGCGCAGCTTGCTGCGTGCCTTCTTTACAAAAAGGCTGAAAATCTTTTTTCTCTTATATCTCTTTTCTCTCAACAATTCTCAAACACTCTCCTGCTCTCTCGGAATACTCTTAAAAAATCTGAGTACCTGAAAAACGAGGGGGATAACCATGAGAATCCAGACTATGGGTTCGGTGAGGATAATGCCCATATAGCCGAGGAGTGGGGCAAGGATGTTGGCGGCGAGGATTTTGCCGACCAGCTCGATTGAGCTTGAAACGAGAGGGGTACGGTGGTCGCCGATACCCTGAAGTAGGTTTCTGAAAGTGGCAATCATAGCGCATACCATATACAGCAGCGTGTCGATTTTGAGATAAAGAGAGGCGTTTTCAATAACCTCAGGGTTCTGTGTGTCTGTTATCGCAGTCACAAGAAAGGGCGAAATAGTGTAGCTTGCCAGAATTACAAGCAAAGTCCAGCCGCCGCAGATAAGCATGGCGCACTTAAGGCCGGAGCGGATACGGGCATACTTCCCGCCGCCGTAGTTCTGCCCCGAATAGGTAGCCATAGTCATGCCGAAAATGCCGAAGGGCAGCATGAATATGCTTGAAATTTTGCGGGCAGCACCGTGAGCTACAATTATCGTTGTACCAAGGGTGTTTATTGCGCCCTGTAAAACTACTGTGCCGAGGGAAACAAGGCTGTTCATAAGCCCCATAGAAATTCCCGAGCCCATAAGCTGACGGTCAAGACAGCGGTCGGGGAGAAAATCCGAGGGCTTAAGCCGCAGCTGAGGGTATCTGAAATAAACGTATATAATGCAGGCTACAAAGGAAACCGCCTGAGATATTACCGTAGCCAGCGAAGCTCCCGAAACGCCCATACTGCACACACAAATAAATAAAAGGTCAAGCCCGATATTTATAAACGCCGAAATTATCAGAAAAATAAGGGGCGCAATCGTGTCGCCTACCGAGCGGAGTGTGCTTGCGTAGGCGTTGTACAGCATCGCAAAGGTCATACCGCCGAGGATTATTCCTATGTATTCCTTGCCCGCCTGCATGTGTTCTGCGGGCGTGTTCAGAAGCGCCAGAATACCGTCAAGGAAAATAAGGCTGAAAGCGGTAAGAATTACCGAAACTATAAGCCCTAAGCGGATTGAAGCGCCGAAGGAGCGGCGAACCTTCTCCATATTCCCTTCTCCGAAGCTGCGGGCGGTTATAACCGAGTAGCCGTTCATAAGTCCCACAAGAAATCCGACTATCAGGTCGTTAAGGGTTGTGGTAGCACTTACTGCCGCAAGGGCTTCGTCGTGGAGAAAGCTTCCCACAATCCTTGTGTCGGTAAGTCCGTAGAAAAGCTGGAAAAGGTGTCCTATAAAAAGCGGCAGGGCAAAGCCCATTATAACCCGCATAGGTTTTCCTACTGTCAAGTCTTTCATAAATATCTCCTGTTTTTATCTTTTGTCTATGTCTTTTGTTTCTGTTATTTTATTCAGGCTGATGAGAAACCGTCAGATGCTAGGAAGCAGCATAACGGCTAGGCTTTGTGCCTGCCGGTATGCTGGTGACGACGCAGATGGCGGGTTATCGTCAGCCTGAGCATTATCCTATCAGCAAATCCCTTGATATTGCAAAAATCTCTCTCAGCCAGTATGAGGGCAGAGTATAAGCAGTAAACGGGTTTACGTCCGCTGCAATAGCAGAAGCCTCAAGCCCGGCAAGCTTCGCCTGCCTTACCCCTCTGTAAACGTGGTAACATTCGCTTATAATTACCACCTGTTCGGGGAGATTTTGTTCATAAATTATATCCTTTGCGAACAGAATGTTTTCTTTTGTGTTTTCTGATTTATTCTCTTTGTATATTCTTTCTTTATCTATACCTTTTGTAATTAAATATCGCTCCATAGTTTCGGCTTCCGGCTCGATTTCGTCCCCGCCCTGTCCGCCTGTTACTATGCAGACTGCATTTTCGTTTTCCTTAAGATATTCTGCCGCCTTGTCAAGCCTTGCCGCAAGCATTACCGAGGGTACGCCGTTTATGGTCTTACAGCCCAGTACAATAACCGTGTGGGGCGTTTCCGCCCCCTCTGTTCCTGCTTCAAGGGCATATTCCGGTGTGTTCATCATGCCCGAAAACATGAACGAGGATATAATGACAGTATAGACTGCCGCCACGCAGAAAAGACCTGCTAAACCGTAGGAAATGCGCCTTAAAACAGCAATTTTCTTATACTTTGGGTAAAATATTATGCCTATTATTACAGCAAGACAAATTATAATGCCGATAACGTTCCCCTGATTTACAATTCCCGCTATCATAGTTGCGCCAAAGGAGAGGGCGAGTAGACTGCAAACCACGAGGGTCATTATTTTTACGGCAGATAAAAGCTTTTTCATATAATCAAACATTATGCTGAGGGGCGCGCCGAAATCACGGCTTTTAAAAAAGCCGTGCACCTGCGGCAGCTAAGCTGCCGCAGGTGGAGTGCAAAGCTTAAGCTTTGCACTCATTTCGGCGCGCCCCCACGCACAAGTATTATTCTCCTTTACAGAGCTTCTTGAACCGCTCCATAGCTTCAATTGTGTTTTCCAGAGTGTTGAAGGCGGTAAGTCTGAACCAGCCGTCGCCGTTCTTACCAAAGCCCTCTCCGGGAGTTCCTACGACCTCCGCTTCGTTAAGAAGCTTGTCGAAAAATTCCCAGCTGCCCATACCGAAGGGGCACTTGAACCAGATATAGGGGGAGTTCTTTCCGCCTGTGTACTTGATACCGAGGCTGTCGAAGGTTTCAGCCATAACCTTTGCGTTTTCCATATACTTAGCGATAACAGCCTTTGTCTGCGCTTGTCCCTCGGGAGTGAAAACAGCCTCAGCCGCTCTTTGAACAGGATAGGAAACGCCGTTGAACTTGCTGCCCTGACGTCTTGTCCAAAGCTGCATAAAGCTTACTCTGCTTCCGTCGGGGGCTTTTAAGGTAAGCTCCTTGGGAACGATTGTGTAGCCGCAGCGTGTTCCTGTAAAGCCTGCTGTCTTGGAAAGTGAGCAGATTTCGATTGCACATTCTCTTGCGCCCTCAACCGCAAAAATAGAACGGGGAATTGCGGGGTCGCTGATGAATGCCTCATAAGCGGAGTCGTAGATAATTACTGCGTCGTTTTCCTTAGCATAAGCAACCCACTCAGCAAGCTGTTCCTTTGTGTAGGCTGAGCCGGTGGGGTTGTTGGGTGAGCAGAGGTAAATTATATCAGCGTGTACCGACTTGTCGGGCATAGCCGCAAAGCCGTTGCTTTCGTCGGAGTTAGCGTAGATAACCTTTCTTCCGCCCATAACGCTTGAGTCAACATAAACGGGGTAAGCCGGGTCGGTTACAAGCACAACGTTGCTACTGTCGAAAATATCCCCGATATTGCCGCAGTCCGACTTTGCGCCGTCACTTATAAGCACCTCGTCGGGAGAGATTTCAACGCCGAAGTCCTTGAAATATCCGCTTACTGCCTCACGAAGGAAGTCGTAGCCAAGACCGCTGTCCTCGTAGCCGCGGAAGGTTTCCTTAACGCCCATCTCGTCCGCCGCCTTTTTCATAGCCTCAACAACAACGGGAACTAAGGGCTGAGTAACGTCGCCGATACCCATTCTTATAATCTTGTTATCGGGGTGAGCCGCGGTATATTCACGCACTCTCTTACCGATTTCAATAAAAAGATAGCTTTTCTTAAGCTCAAGAAAGCTTGCATTCATTTTTGCCATTTCTTTCGTTTCCTTTCGATTGTTTTTTTGCAGGAACTGCAAAAGATATATTTCAACTGACATTATAACATAAATCAAGTCGCCGTAAGGCGACACGGCGCAGCCGTCTTTTGCCGCAGGCAAAAGGGATTTAATGTTAAAATGTTCTCAGCCTTTTGCGTAGCAAAAAAACTGCGTAAGCAGTTTCAAAATACGACATTGTCGGATTTTGTGGCTGAGAACATTATAACATAAAGAAACTGATTTGAAAATACTTTTTTAAAAATTTGATTAA
>JBJERM010000197.1:0-4231 GCA_051882315.1 Ruminiclostridium sp. | reverse complement strand
GTACCCCATGAATAAGGAATATCGTTGTCACGGCGGTAAACGTTAGCTCTGGGGTTGTCCCAAGAACGGAAAACTGCTTCGATAGCAAGCTTTAACTGTGTAACAGGGTCAGAGGGGAAGTCTTCGCCGAGCTGCTTCTTGTATTCAGCCTTGAACTGTTCAGCAAGCTCCTTAAGGTCAGCAGCAGTAAGCTCAACGTCGAACTTAACGCCCTTTTCTTCCTTCATCTTGTCGATAAGCTGTTCAAAATACTTCTTACCAACTTCCATAACTACATCGGAGAACATCTGGATGAATCTTCTGTAGGAGTCATATACGAATCTCTCGAACTTAGGATCAGGGTTGCCTGCGATCATAGCAGCAACAACTTCGTCGTTAAGACCAAGGTTCAGGATAGTATCCATCATACCCGGCATAGAAGCTCTTGCACCGGAACGAACAGAAACGAGAAGCGGGTTCTTAAGGTCGCCGAACTTCTTTCCGTTTTCCTTTTCCATCCAAGCAACGCCTTCCATTGCCTGAGCCATAATTTCATCGTTGATCTTACGACCATCTTCATAATACTGTGTGCATGCTTCTGTTGTGATTGTGAAACCCTGAGGAACGGGGAGACCGATCTCTGTCATTTCAGCAAGGTTTGCGCCCTTACCACCGAGTAAGTTACGCATAGTCATGTTACCTTCTTTAAAGGTATAGACCCATTTTTTAGCCATTGGATTATTCCTCCTGATATAATTTTGGTTTGGCAGACTTGTCCATACACTCTGTATATACCGTGGCACAATTAACAACCGGTATACAAAATGCTGTCCACTCTGCATAACATCTATATTATAGCAGATTTCCCCGCAGATTTCCAGTATTTTTAAAGAATTTTTTTGTTTTTTTATAAATTTTTTCGTGTTTTTTACAGTCCTGCCACCTCCCGCCTCCGATGTCCTTTAAAAACGGCAGTACCGCAGAGAAATATTGCTTCCCTGCGATACTGCCTTTTATATAATCTCCTTTATTCTTTGAGCCGAAAATCTTTTGCCTGCTGTTCTCTTTCTTTCCGAATTTCAGCACGGGCTTCTTCGGTTAATCTGACTGCGTCCTCCTCAGTAGGATAATAACCGTTTGCCCGGAAAAATTCCTCCTGAGCCTGTTCGCAGACTTCTCTGATAGTTCTATTTGTAGGTTTCACAATATAACCCCTTTATTCTTTGAAAATACTGCAAATTTCCGAGGTTTCTTTAATTCCGTTCTTACCGTTTATAAGAATCTCGCCCCAATCCGCCGAAAGAACCGACCCTTCCCAGTCCTTCGCAATATCAAGATACTCTACTCCCCCGCTGTTTCCTTTCCAGGACCAGCCTAAATACCCTACCTTCTTTTCGGTGCAGTAGTCCATAATATACTGCTCGTCAACGTCCCCGTCGCTGTGGTTGTAGCCGAACTCGCCGATAATAAGGCAAAGCCCCTTGTCCAGCGCTCCGTCGATGTTTTTCTTGATTTTCGCCTTTGATCCGCCTGCGGAGCCGTACATGTGTATTGAAAACATAGTATTTCTCAGCTCGTCTGCCTCAAAAATCTGCTTTCCGTAGTCGGCAACGCTCTGCCCGTACTGCCCCCAGCCTGCGCTGTCCACAAGGATAGTGTTCTTGATTCCTGCCTCACGGATTTTCGGGATAACCGAGACATACGCCTGCGCCCATTCCTTTCCGCCCCACTGTCCGTACCACTCGTTGGCGATATTGAGAATAACGCTGTCCTCGTTTCCGATAAGGGCTTCCTTTATTTCAATCCAGTAATCCGCAATCTCATCAAGCACCGCCGGGTCGTCCTTGCCCGTGCCGTCGTGCACCTCAAGGATAGTTACAAGCTTATTCTCCTTGCAAAGCTCCACCACGTCCACAACCTCGTGGACGGTGTCCTTCTGCCACTGATAGCCGTTTGAAAGCACAATTCTTACGGTGTTTGCCCCTGTTTCTGCAATAGCGGGAACTGCGGTTTTTGTGTCATTTTTAAACCAGGTGTGAGCGTGATTAATGCCCCGCATTACGAACTCGTTCCCGTTGGCGTCAAGCAGCATATTCCCGCTTACGGTAAAGCCACGGTAATCTTCCTGAACGGGCTTCTCCTCAGCAGAGGTAAAAGCCTCCTTGTCGCTTACGCCGCAGCCCGAAATTACCAATACTGCCGCAAGAAAAGCGGCAACAATTTTCTTTATATCCATTTTCATTCCGTCATTTCACGAAACGCCATACCCGCTGTAACCTCCTTTATCAATAACACCCTGCAAAATGCGGAAAGGTTACGCCCGAAGGAAAATTTTGGCAATTGTTATATATCCGTTACTGCATTTTTATATGAAATCGCTATATGGCAAGGCGCAAAAATCACCGCTGTCACTATGAGCGGAACAGATAAAAGCATTATCCCGCTGAACAAAAACAGCGCCGAGGGTATTATCGAAAGCGCCAGCGCCCGAAAAAGGCTGTTTTTCTTAAAGCAGATTATCCATATCAAGCAGTAGGAAATCAGCAGCGCAATATCAACCCCAAGATAAACAGCAAGCGCTCCCTCAAACAGCCAGCCGAAGCAAAGAGGAGGAATGTTTACTATCATAAAAGCCATACAGCCGAACCGCCCCACCTGTTCAAGGGCTTCAACCACCTTGTTGTTCCATTTATTCTCAAATCCGTCCCTGCATCTTACTGCAAAAACAATATTCGGTATCATAATAACCGCCATAAAGCATAATCCGTAAATATTGAACCAATCCATATAGCACCGCCTTATTGAGCATTATCAAAGCCGCCTCTGAACCCGTCAGAAGCGGCTTGAAGCCTTACTGAATTTCCTTTAGCTTTTCAACAAGAATTTCCTGCAGGGAAGCATAATATAGGGGAAAAAGAGCGTCCGCACAGCCAAGCACGAACATATTGCGGTTGTTTATCGCCGCAAGCTCGTGTCCGTAGGTATAAATCCAGCAGCGGAACCACTCGGTATCAAAGGCAGGCTCCGGCTTTTTAGTCTTTACAAGCCACGCCATTGACTTAAAGCTTTCCTCCACAATTCCGTCGGGATTTGCAAAGCCGATATTCTCAAGATTGTCGTAAATCTGCTTAAGCTGATTGTCCTTGATAAGGCTTTCCGCCGCATATTTTCTTATAAAGGGCAGGCGGATTGCAAAGCAGTAGCGGATAATGGAAAGCACCTCTTCGTAACCCTTGGAAGCCATTTCCCCGATTCTGTTCGGGTCAAGATTAAGCCCCAGATTCTTGAAGCATTCGCTGTCTGTTATGTTGCTCAGCCCGATTTTGAAAATGTCCTTTACATTAATGTTGTAAAATTCGCTTTCGGTAATAAGGTAACAATACCTTACCGCATTGAACAGCGAGGCGGAGGTTTTATCAATAATTTCCGCTATTTCCTGTAATATATCCTCGTTTGCCAATAAAATCACCTTTCAACGGTTCCGTATGTAAGCTTTTCGTAGTCCTCAACAGGCATAGGTCTTGCAAAATAGAAGCCCTGCGCCATATTGCAGCCCAGCTTCTGAAGCAGAGCCGCCTGTTCCTTTGTCTCGATTCCCTCGCAGATTGTAGAGATATGGAGGGAGGATGCAAGGGAAACAACGCAGCCGATTATGCGGCTTGCATTCTCGTTCTCATCTGCGCCCTCTGTAAGGAAGGAACGGTCGATTTTAAGAACGTCAACAGGCAGGTCCTTAAGCATATTGAGGGAGGAATAGCCCGTGCCGAAGTCGTCAATTGAAACGTGGAAGCCGTGCTGCTTTATCTTTGCAAATACTGCCGCAAGAATATCAATATTCTCATAAGCCGCACTTTCTGTTATCTCAAGCTCGAAGTACCTTGTTTCAATCTCGTATTTCTCGCACATCGCCTCAAGGTCCTCAACAAAGTTCTTGTTGCGAAGGTGGAGTCTGGACATATTTACTGAAATAATCTTAGGCTCGTAGCCCAGGCTCTTCCACTTCTTCTGAAGCTTGCAGACTTCTTCAAACATATAGTAGTCCAGCTTCATAACAAAGCCGTTCTTCTCGAAAATCGGGATAAAGTCCCCGGGAGGAACAATACTTCCGTCGTGGTTCCAGCGCACCAGCGCCTCTGCTCCCGCAACTGTTTCGGGGGAATTAAGGTTTACCTTAGGCTGTAAGTAAACAAGAAATTCGTGCTTTTCAAGAGCGTCCTCCATTATGTTCTCAATAGACCTTTCAAGCCTTATC
>JBJERM010000196.1:0-4265 GCA_051882315.1 Ruminiclostridium sp. | reverse complement strand
ATACATCTTCAGTTCTTTCTCAAACTCGTCTCCCGTAATTACCGAGTAGGCGGTGGGAATTTCGTAGGAATCTGCCTCGAAAGTCAGTTCACTTATATCCGTTACAACAGTGTAAAACGTATCAGCTTCCTCAGCCTTGGCAGCAGACGTGCCGTTAATACTTACACCTGTCAGGTACTTGCTGATATCGACCTGAATGTACTGCTTATCATTATCCTTCTGATACAAGGATAGAGTAAGCTTAACCTTTTTCGCCCTTTCTAAATCCGCTTCCGGAACGTTGACCACATTGTAATATCCAACCGCCGTTATCTCGCCGTTCTTTTCAAGTCCGTTGACTCCGCAGTTTGTAAGCTCGTTGGGCATTATTGCGGGAATATCATAGTTAAGCGAAACCGTGGAAATATTGTCACGGTAATAGACTTTTGTGTCCCCTGCATTTTCGGAAATGGTGCTCTGTCCGATATTGTCCTCAACATAGGCAAGATTTGAAACTGCGGAATAGATTACGCCGTTCTCGCTGTTTCCGTTTTTCCGCTCGGGGAACTGGTCGATAATGCTTGTATCATCGTCGTAGCTTATCTTAAGGTCGCTGCATGTTATAGTAACGCTGCCATCATCGGTCTTAAGATAGTCTTTAATATCAAGTGCAGCCCCGTTTTCTCCCTTTCCGATAATGGTTATAACCGAGTCGGGATTGCTGAAATCAAAGGGATAGCTGTTTTCTCCTATGGTATAGGTTCCGGAAACCCAGGGGCTTCCCCTTACACCCTTCTCGACCGTTCCATCTTCCTTTCTTGTAGCCTCGATAATAAAGCCGTGATAGATGTGAATTGACTCTGAAACAAGGTAGTTCTTTATCAGTCCTGTGCCTTGCTTAAGGGAAATTACCGCCGTAAGATTTCCGTATATCGTCCTGTTGTCATCATTTATAACCTCGCTGCCCGTGGTTTTAAAGGTAAAGCTCTGCTCGTACAGGTCGCCGAGGATAACGTGAACCATTTTTCTCATATCATTGACGGCATTATTCATACGGGATGGCGTCATTCCGCTGTCGTCCAGTCTTGAGGAGCAGGTTATCATGATATTTACCATTCTGCTGACAGCGGAGTATTCGGTAAAGAAGCTTAAATAATAGCTTTCCTCGACAATAAGTATACCGTTTTCAGAAAGCTTTCCCTCCTTCGGAGTAACGGCTGCTGTATAGAATTCGCCCGAATCCGTGTCCGTCTTCTTCCTGTAATAGCTTCCGCCGATTTTTACCGTTGCTTCGTCCTCAGTACAGCTCACCAGCGTTCCGTTCTCATTAGGTTCTACCGTTATATCCGCCGATTTTTCCAGCAGCTCGATGAATGAAACAGGAGAAAATGCGTTAGTACCGCTGAAATCAGTAAATTGGTCGAAGCTGAGCTTAGTGCCCTCGTCAACAACGGAGGAGGCTGTTACCATATCTGAATAATAGGCTTTACCGCCATTATTTTTGTCCACAAGAGCTATTTTTGTACTATCGGGGAAAATATCTCCGTTACTTATCAAGACGGATTTTCCGTAGCTGCCTATCAGCTTTTCTCCTCCGTTAATTGCGTCCTGCCACTCAGCCGCCGTTCTCAGATAAGAATAGGTTACATAAGCGGTAACGGGAGTTCCGTAGTTTTCAAGGACAGGCTCGCCAAGAACGCTCAGGTACAGGTCGGAATTATATCTTGTTCCCGAAAGAGCGCCTATTGTAAAGTCAAATTTCAGCATTTTCTCCACATACACGGGAATATACAGATGATATGCTATTTCGGTATCGCTGTCAGGTGCAAAATACTGAACGTCGATAAGGGTGAAACGGTTGTTATATGCGCTGTCGTAGTCCTCGCTCATGACAAAATAGTCGTTATTTATCTGAAGGGAGTAAACCTCCTCCGGCTCACGCTCAAATACATCGCTGTCTTTGTTATAGCTGTAGCAGGCGATGTCGATATTGAACCTGTCATCGCTTTTTGTGTAGCTTGCTATATCGCTGTTATTTGTGAGCAGGTGTATGCTGTAGTTCAACAGGTCGGTAATCTTAGCACTTGAGTCGTTCAGCACAAGAACAGGGAAATCGTTGGCAATACTCTGTCCCGTCTTATCGTTGAAGGTTGAAAACTTTTCGCTGAGATTTCCGCTGTTGAACAAATCTGCGTAGCTGTCCACATTATGGTACGCCTTAGCGCTTTCTGCGCTTGAATCACCTATATCAGCTAAAATATTGGTAAGTGCGGTACTGCTTACCCCGTCGCCTGTAAGGATATTTGTGCCGTCAATACTCACAGCTGGATTTACGGTAACGTATGGGAATACGCCCATATCAGTTACGTTGGAGGTATTGTTTATTGGCGAGGAGGTTTTGTTGCAGTCGGCTTCAAGGCAGACACCATCGTAGTCGGCGTAAATCAGATATAATTCGCCGTTATTTGTTCCGGCATCCTTTTTCATATAGGTTCCGTCTGCGCTTTTGGGCGTACTTAAGCCCACAAGCTTAAAGGAACAGCCCGTATCAATATAGCCGATAACATCTCCCGCTCTATTAATACCATTTGAGCGGGTACGGCTTACCTTTACATTATTCATAAGTACGTTATAGCCGATTATGTTTGAGTTACTCAATACTGCTCCCGCAATACCGCCCACAGGCTTTTCTTCGTTTTTAGAGTCGCCATTGTCTTCACCGCTTGATATACTGCAGTCGGATAAGACGCTGTTTTTAATTGTAATAGTCTTTCCGTTATTCTCGATTTTACCGATAAAGCCGCCTGCGCCCTCTACGCTGTTGCTTTCTCTATTAGCCACAAAGTTATAGTTCTCAACCCTACAGTTATTAATTGTGGCATTTGTACCAAGAACCCCCACAAAGCCGCATGCAACATAACCACCGTTGATATAGTTTTTATTGGCGGGGTCGCCTATAAGGGTGCAGTTATCGAAATAAGTGCCCTTTCCGCCGTAGGAAACGCCGATAAAGCCGCCGCTGTATATTTTTTTGGAACTATCGCCTATATTGAGCTTACTTACAGAGATATTCGTAAAGTTAATTACTATATTGCCGTTATTGCCTGCCGAGCCGATAACTCCGCCGATGGAGGCGCCCTCCTTAGTAGGATTATTGATGTGTGTATCAATACCATCTGCACCTACTATTTCAAAGTTTTCAACAGTAACTTTTGAATTGCCTCTTACGCAGCCGATAAGACCTCCACAGCCGAAGAAATCATTAAAGGCTGCGCCGGCATTGGTCGTAACAGAATTAATAGTGATAGTGCCTTTATTATCGGCATCCGCACTGCCGAAGACAGCGGCGGTATTTCCGTCACCATCGGAGCTGCAATTAAATATATATCCGATAAGTCCGCCGCTGCTGTAGCCTTTTCCTACCGTCAGGCTGTCTGCGCTTACGCCCTTTATATTAAGCTCAGTGCCTCTTACAAAACCGACTATGCCTCCTGCATAATACATGGATTCAGCCGTAAGATTAAGCGTCAGATTTCCAGCGCACAAGGCTTTACTTGCATTACATACTCCCGCAAGACCGCCCACGCAGCTGAACTGGCTGCCGGAATATTCGTTTGATGTGCTGTTGTCCGAATAATAAACCTGATGTTTTACGTTTCCGGATATTGTAAGGTCTTCTATTGAACCGCCCTTACTCTGAATCAGGGAGTTGAACAGACCGAAGCCTCTTATACAGTTTTCTGTGCTGTATGAATTGTTGGTATTGTCAAAATACTGCTGATAATCCTTGCGGTAGGTGTAGTATATAATATTAAGCTCTATCTCTGCGCCGTTTCCCGAAATATTATTGACATACACCTGCATATTGTCGGCAGAGAAATAATAGGAGCCTATTCCCCGGAAGCCCGGAGAAAGCTGGTATGTACCGTTCTCAGCAAAGCTGAAACTATATGTACATTTGTTATTGGTAACGCTTTTTGCGGAGTATTTATTATCAGGTGATTTTTCGGTGTACTCGTAGATAACGTAGGGGACTGCGTTCGTGTCATAGCTGTCATTGTTTAAAACCGCCGCAAAGTCACCGTTCTGCTCGCCTGTGCCTATTTCATTATAAAGCGCATGACGGGTCATCTGATTATTTCCGTAGCTGTAGGTACCGGGATATTCGCCGCTGTCGGGGTCGGCGCTTCCCGCTCCGC
Source organism: Ruminiclostridium sp. (assembly GCA_051882315.1). Lineage (GTDB taxonomy): Bacteria > Bacillota > Clostridia > Oscillospirales > Ruminococcaceae > Ruminiclostridium_E. The sequence goes on along the minus strand of JBJERM010000196.1, from coordinate 87 downwards.
TCATTGTAATACATCCCAGTAAAAACAGGGATTGGGAGTCTGGAACAGTAATAACTCCGTCGTTGCTGATAGAAAGCTTTTCGCTTG
>JBJERM010000195.1:1719-4265 GCA_051882315.1 Ruminiclostridium sp. | reverse complement strand
GTAGGGGGAGCGGCGGCGTTACCGACCGTGTAGGCAAAACGGTTGCCAGAATCATTGACCTTGAAAACAAGATTAATGATTATATAGACAGGCTCGTAAGCGCTAAGGAGGCAATAGCCTCTGTTGTATCGCAGACCGATAACGAGGTATATACGGTACTGCTTGAGCGGCGCTACATACTGCACGAAACATGGGAGACTATTGCGGAGAAGATGGGGTACAGCTGCCGACATACAACAAGGCTGCACAATGATGCAATGGAGTACCTGGAGCGCCTTTATCCCGATGAATTGCCTGCGGAGCTTGTGGATTTTGACCTTAAGGGCATTGATTGAGGTGAGTAGGGAATGAGTGAATTTACAATAAGCACCGATACAATTATAACCGCTGCCGCCTTTCTTTCCGCTGTTATTGCTATTTTCGGATTAATTTTCGCTGTTTACAAATGGTATCTTCGGCAGAACAAGCAGGACGATGACATCAAGGCTCTTAAGGCTGAGCAGTCTGTGATAGTTAAAGGCGTGCTTGCCTGTTTGGAAGGTTTGAAGGAGCAGGGGTGCAACGGTCCTGTTACTAATGCAATCAAAGAAATCCAAACCCACATAAACGAACAGGCGCATAAGTAGGTGAGATTATATGTCGGCTAAGTTTATGCGAAACCCTAAAAGAAAAACCGAGTTTTCCAAGAAATGGCTTATAGCCTGCATTACAGCCAGTATCGCATACACGGCTGCAAGCTATGTCTTGGCTGCTTTTGACAAACAGCCCCTTGAAAGCCTTTCTGCCACAATTGTAGAAACCTTATGGGGCGCAAGCGGCGTTTCCTTTATAGGATACGCATTACAGAACAGCGCCCGGGCTTTCGCCTTCAGAAAGCTTGGCGCAGAAGAACAGGAGGATAACAATGATAGTTGATAGCGTTGATTTAAGCTATTTCCTTGTAATAATCGGTGCGCTTACCTTTAGCACTAACATTATTACTGAGGTCATAAAGAAGCTGATAAGCGGTTTTCCTGCACAGCTTATCGCCTTCATCGTGGCTATGACTATAACGGTTGCGGTGTTTTTCGCCTATGCCGATATAGCCAACATTCAGATTGAATGGTATATGGTTGCAGGCTCAGTTGCGGCAGGGTTCTTTGTTTCATACGCAGCACAGTTCGGCTTCGATAAGTTCAAGGAAGTTGTGGAGAAATTCAAGGAGGGCAAGAATGTATACAAATAAAGGGCTTGTGCGTCACGCCGAAAAGGCGCTGAATGACAAAACAAGGTATATGTGGGGAGGAATTTACCGCCCCATAACCGAAAACTACATACAGCAGTTATACAAAATCTATGGCAAAAAGCAGTACCCCGACAGCCGTATAGCGGAGCTCCGGAAGTATATCGGCAAGGGCTACTATGGGATTGACTGTGTAGGATTAGTCAAATCGTACTACTGGAGCGGTGACGAGAACGGCGGCGGAGGTTCTAAGAACTACGGCAAGGCAGGATATCCCGATGTAAATGCTACGGCTATGTTCAATGCGGCAAAAGTCAAGGGCACCATTGACAAGCTCCCCGAAATCCCCGGGCTTGTCCTTTACAGCAAGACTTACCCTCATGTTGGGGTTTATGTTGGCGGCGGATATGTAATCGAGAGCACCCTGTCGGCTCGTGGCGACGGGGTGACAAAGGCGAAAGTAACCGACTGGTCGGGCTGGACTCACTGGTTCCGCTGTCCGTATATTGAATACGAGGAGGAAAAGGAGACTGAGCCTGTCGATTCTGCCGTAAAAGTGGGCGATAAGGTAAAAATTAAGCAGACCGCTGCCTATTATTCAGGAAGTAAGATTAAAATACCCGATTACTGCAAGGGCAAGGTATTCACCGTCCAGAAGGTCAGCGGGGAAAAGGTGCTGCTTAAGGAGATTTACAGCTGGGTGGACAGCAAGGATATCGAGGTATAAGAAAAGGCGGGGCTTTGGCTCCGCCTTATACATATTTATAATAGTGTTTATTATAGTACTCGCCATTTTGTGTTGCATGCGTGTTGCATGGTTTTGAAAAACCGTGTTATTTTGAGGTATTTGCTGTAATTTTTCGGGAAATGTTTTTCCCGCTTAAAATGCGGAAAAATGCGATAACAAAGGGGATTAGGCTTTGTTACCGCATTATTTCGATGGTCGGAGTGACGGGACTCGAACCCACGGCATCTTGCTCCCAAAGCAAGCGCGCTACCAACTGCGCTACACCCCGATATATATTAAATTCAGTCAAATCGTATTTTCAAAGGGTTTTGCAAGGGCTTGCTTTGTCCGCCCTCTTGCGGTGCCCGAAAAAACTTTCGCTTACGCTCGGTTTTTTAGACCGCTGCGCCTTTTTTCCCTCGCTTCATCCGCCACAGGCGGCGCTTAGAAAACAGTCCTCTCTTGCGGTGCCCGAAATTTTTGCTCCATACGTCGCAAAATTTCGACCGCTGCGCCTTTTTTCCCTCGCTTCATCCGCCGCCGGCGGCGCTTAGAAAACAGTCCTCTCTTGCGGTGCCCGAAATTTTTGCTCCATAC
>JBJERM010000195.1:0-1619 GCA_051882315.1 Ruminiclostridium sp. | reverse complement strand
GTCGCAAAATTTCGACCGCTACGCCTTTTTTCCCTCGCTTCATCCGCCGCCGGCGGCGCTTCGGGGAAAAAGCCCCGAAATACCTTTATATTATATACTATATCTCCGCGCTTGTCAATAATTTCTCAAAAAATTCCTTCTTCCGTCAATTTTTTTTGCCTAAACTGTTTACAAAAGACACAAAATGTGGTATCATTATATCAGTTGCATAGTATATCGTGTGATTTGCAGTTCATACGGTAAGAGTATATGCAAAAACAAAAGGAGGATGTTTCCAATGGCAAGACAAAAACTTACAATGGACGGTAATAACGCTGCGGGTCACGTTTCCTATGCGTTCACCGAATTAGCGGCTATTTACCCCATTACACCTTCGTCCGTTATGGCTGAAGTAACAGACGCTTGGTCGGCGGCCGGAAGAAAGAATATTTTCGGTCAGGAAGTAAAGGTTGTAGAAATGCAGTCCGAGGGCGGCGCAGCAGGTGCTGTTCACGGTTCTCTTTCCGCAGGTGCTCTCACCACGACCTATACAGCTTCACAGGGTCTTCTTTTAATGATACCCAATATGTATAAAATCGCAGGTGAGCTGCTCCCCAACGTAATTCACGTTTCCGCTCGTGCGCTTGCTTCCCACGCTCTTTCAATCTTCGGCGACCACAGCGATATCTACGCTTGCCGCCAGACAGGCTACGCTATGCTTTGCTCCACCAACCCTCAGGAGGTTATGGACCTTGGCGCAGTTGCACACCTTGCTACAATCAAGGGCAGAGTTCCTTTCCTTCACTTCTTCGACGGCTTCAGAACCTCCCACGAGATTCAGAAGATTGAAGTATGGGATTATGATACTCTCGCTAAGATGGTTGATATGGACGCTGTTGCTGCATTCCGTGACAGAGCGCTCAACCCTGAGCAGCCTGTTCTCCACGGTACAGCTCAGAACCCCGACATCTTCTTCCAGGCAAGAGAAGCTTCCAACAAGTACTACGATGCAATCCCCGAAATCGTTACCGAGTACATGGACAAGGTTAACGCAGAAATCGGTACAGATTACAAGCTGTTCAACTACTACGGCGCACCCGACGCTGAACAGGTTATCGTAGCTATGGGCTCCGTAAACGACACTATCGAAGAAACAATCGACTACATGCTTGCTCAGGGCAAGAAGGTAGGTCTTGTTAAGGTAAGACTTTACAGACCTTTCGTTTCTTCTGCATTTGCTGCTGCTATCCCTGCAACAGTTAAGAAGATTACAGTTCTTGACAGAACAAAGGAACCCGGCTCTATCGGCGAACCCTTATACCTTGACGTTGTAGCTGCATTAAAGCAGGAAAACAAGTTCCAGGATGTTCCCGTTTACTCCGGCCGTTACGGTCTCGGCTCCAAGGACTGCAACCCCGCTCAGATTATTGCAGTTTATAACAACACCGAAAAGCCCAGATTTACAATCGGTATCGAGGACGACGTTACAGGTCTCTCTCTTCCTATCGGCGAGAACCCCAACACAACTCCCGAAGGCACAACCTGCTGCAAGTTCTGGGGACTCGGCTCCGACGGTACAGTTGGTGCAAACAAGAACTCCATCAAGATTATCGGCGACCACACCGACATGTACGCACAGG
>JBJERM010000194.1:0-14935 GCA_051882315.1 Ruminiclostridium sp. | reverse complement strand
CAGCTATCTGAAAATTACCGAGTTTGTGGACAGCCTCCCGAAGCGCCCGGTAATCGCCGCATTTACGGCAACCGCAACCAATGTTGTAAAGCGGGATATTGAAAAAATACTTGAGCTTATCAGCCCTTTTAAAATCACAACACCCTCGACATTACGATAAAAGCACAGAAAATCCTGTCCTGCATTTTCCGTATGCGGCAGAAAAACATAACCGCCGAAAAACTCCTTATATGTGAAATTCTCAGGGGCAGCACCGACAGCGAGGAGTACAAGGCTCTTTCCACCTTTGGAATTATGAGTGACAGCCCCGCTTCGGAGATAGCGGAAATAACCGATTATCTTTGCGAAAACGGTTTTATTGCAGTAAGAGAAAACGCCCTTTTTCTGACTGAGTTTGCAGATGAATTTATAAAGGCAAAGCGCACGCTCCTGATGAAACAGCCGAAAAAGGTGCAGCCGGCAGAGAGCAAAAATACGGGAGCAACCGCAGAAAATCGTACTGAAAAACAGCAGGAAAAGCGCACCGGAAAACAGGCTGAAACCGGCATAAAACAGCCGGAAATGTCGGCTGAAAACGCCGAATTATTTAATATTTTAAAGCAGCTGCGGAAAGAAATTTCAACAGAGCAAAAGGTTCCCGCCTACATTGTTTTTCCCGACGCAACTCTGCGTGAAATGAGCGCAAAGAAGCCTGTTACTATGGCGGAATTTTTGCAAATTTCCGGAGTTGGCGAGAAGAAAGCAGCAAGCTACGGAGAGGATTTTATGCAGGCGATTGCTGAATATATTGAGGGGAAAGAGAGGATTTGACGGTACTCTATGCAGATTCATTCATTTTGGGGACAGGCGGATTTTTGTGGTGGTTATGGTGCGGTATGGGAGGTTTTGGACTTGCAGGTTTGAAACTCTTGAGAAACGAAAGTTTTGGACTTGTAAGTCGAAAACTTTTTATATCTTATATATTAGTGGAAGATTATATTTCAGTAGCTTGTACTCCTATCGAATAATTTTGCGTATTTCTACAATTTTAGTTTATACAGAACGTGGCATGATATTCGGAAAAAGAGCTGCACATAAAAGAATAAGCCGACTCACTTTCGTAAATCGGCTTACATCCTTATGGAATATGGGGCTTGTGAAAGACTAAGGAGAAGCAGCCGCTTCTCCTTAGTCTTATATATTTCTGTCCTTTCATCAATTCCCGCTTACATTCGTAAGATTAAGCCGCTTAATCTTCCTAAGTGCAATCAGATTCACAATCAGAGCGAACAAAGCGCCTACTGCACAGGCATAAAGGCAGGCGGGAATATTCGGGGTGCGCACATAGCGGTTAGCGCCGGTTTCAATTATGCAGATTACTATATAGGAAAGCACAATTCCGAAGCCGCTGCCTAAAATAAGTCCCATCAGGGTAAGCACAATGTTATCCTTGTAAACGTAGGCTTTTGTTTCCTTCAGGGTGTAGCCATTGATACGCATAACCGCCAGCTCCCTTGCCTTTCTGCTGATATGCATTGAAATCTGATTCAAAAGCACCAGTAAAGCCATAACAGCCGACAAAGCAAGGCATATCAGTATTACAAGATTTACGCCGCTTGCGCTTTCTTCATATTCGCTGTTGTCCTTAAGGGAGAGGAAGCCCTCTATATCCTGTACCTTTTCGTGCAGTCCGCTTATATCGCCCTTTAGCAGGAATACGCTTTCGTCCGTTTCCTCCCCCATGGCAGATTCGTAGTAGCTGTCGGTGGTAACAAAAAGGTGGTAGGGGAGATAATGCTCGATTATTCCCGCAACAGTTGCTTCCTTCGGATTGCCCTCGGAATCCATAAATTCAACCTTGCTGCCCGCAGATAAATTATTAAGCTCGGCACACTTACGGGAAACAAGTACGCCGTTTTCGGGAATTTCGGCTGTGGCTTTGGTGCTGATGTCCTGCACCACCATAAATTCTCCAAGCTTATCAAAGTCCGAGGCTGCAACAACATGAGCAGTTTCCCAGCTTCCGCCGTTTACTCTGAAATTTTTCAGCTTATCCTGAATAACCGTATAGCTTATATTTTCTTCTTTGAGTGCAGTTTCAAATTTTTCCGTAGTTCCTGCGCTGCTGTCAATTACAAGACGGTTTTCGTACAGGAAATAATCCTTGAACTGGATTACGGGAGCGTCCTCGATTGCAAGCTTAAGTGAGAAGCAGATAACAAGAAGTGCAATACAGCCCACAACTCCCATAATAGTGGTCATCATTCTTCCCTTATCGCTGAGCACGTTTTTAATCATTGTGCGTGAATACAGACTAAGCTTTTTATATCCCTTCCATTTCTCAAAGAAGAAGCCCTTTCCTCTTACTGGAACTTCTCCTCTGAGCAGCTCTGTCGCAGGCATACGGACAAGCTTAGCGCAGGCTGCGTAAGTGGATAAAAGGAAGATTGCAAGGCAAAGAACCGCTGCTATTATTGCTTCCTTTAATGCAAAGGTAAGAGAAATACCTGCCAGCAGGAAGTGCCGCTGGAATATATGAATTACAAGAATTTCAACAATACCAACGCTTGCGACCCAGCCGATAACAATACCGAGAACTGCGCAAAGCAGGTTATAAAGCAGGTAGTGGTTAAGGATTTCATGGGCAGTGAAGCCTAAAGCCTTCTGTGCGCCGATAAGGGTTCTCTGCTCGTCAATCATTCTTGAAATTGCCGCATGGCATACAACAATCGCAACCAGCAGGAAGATTATGGACATTGAGTAGCTAAGACCATAAATTCCGTCAACAATAGTCTTTACGCCCCGTATATCGCCGATGTCGTTTCTTACGGAAATTATCCAGTCCTTCTGCTGAATGTCGGCAGCCTTTTCCGCTGCGTCGGCAAGCTCCGATCTTGCGCTTTCAAGCTCCTTACGGTAGTCATCAAGCTCAGCCTTCGCTTCCTCAACCTTTGCAATACCCTCGTTATAGTCGAGGATTGAATTTTTTAAGGGCAGGGCTGCTTCGCCAAGCATATCAAGCTGTGGCAGGGCAGCCTCAAGGTCGGCTTCAAGTCCAAGCATAGTGAGATTTGCTTCTATTTCTTCTCTTGCGGCTTCAAGCTTATCCTTGTTTTCGGCGATACTGTTTTCAGCATCGGAAAGCTCCTTTTCGCTGTCGGAAATTTTCAGGTTTGCCTCGTCTATTTTCTCCTGTGCCTCTCCTGTCAGGGATTCATAGCGCAGGCGGGCTCTTTCTTCCCCGAGGGCTTCAAGCTTATTCTTAAAGGCTTCCTCTTGCTCCTTATATTCGTCGGAAAAATAGAAATAGCTGTCAAGCTCGTTATTTTTTATAAATGCAGTAGTATAGCAGTCGCTGTAATAGGAGGAATCGAAGGCTCCCTTATCAAGCATTATGTAATAGGAAGCAGAGCCAAGTCCCTCGCTGCTTTTTCCTCTTGCGTCCCTAACCGTAGCGCAGCAGAAAAATGGCTCGTTTACGATTGCTGTTACGTTGAAGGAGTCGGAAAACAGCATACCGTCATGCTCCAATGTGATTTTGTCGCCGATTTTTATTCCCTGTTCATTAGCAAACTTTTCTTCGATTGCCGCTTCATTCGGCGCAGCGGGGAGAACGCCCTCGATTACAACAGGGTCGTTCATATCCTTGCAGAGAGAACGTGCCTGTATCGTTATCTTTTCGTCCCCGCTGTTCATCAGCACCATAGCGGTATATCCGCCCTCGGCTGCGTCCACATTTTCCCAGCCCAAAATAGCCTCTATATCCTCCCCGGTAATACCGTTAGCGCAGGTAGCTTCAAGGGATTCAAGGCGGTTTGTCTTAAAATAGCGGTCTGTTTCCTTTAATATTGCAGTAGCCGAGGACTGAAGCCCGAGGAAAATTGCAATACTTGTGGCTGCAATAAAAGCTACTGCAAAAAAAGGAACGCCGTTTTTCTTTATAGTCCTTAAAAGGTGCTTCCTTCTTGCTTTCCTCTTTACCATACTAACTCCTTTGCGCTTGCAGGATGTCTGTTCACGATAACCTCTGCAACCACTCCGCCCTTCATTCGTATAACTCGGTTTGCCATTTTCGCTATTTCCTCGTTATGTGTAACCATTAAAAGGGTTGTGCCGGATTTAATAACTTCTTCAAGAACAGTAAGCACCTCTATGCTTGTTTCATAGTCAAGGGCGGCGGTAGGCTCGTCTGCAAGAATAATTTTCGGCTTTTTTACCAGCGCTCTTGCAATTGAAACACGTTGCTGCTGACCGCCTGACATCTGGGCGGGATAGTTATTCTTTCGCTGCGCCAGACCTACCCGTTCAAGAGCTTCCGCAGCGTCCATTGAGTTGTCGCAAAGTTCACCGATAAAATCAAGATTTTCCTCTGCGGTAAGAGTGGGCATAAGATTATATGCCTGAAAAATAAAGCCTACCGAATGTCTGCGGTATTCCGTCAGGGTCTTTTCGTCTGCCTTTGAGTAGTCCTTGCCCTCGAAAAGGAATGTTCCTGTAGTAAGCTGGTCCATACCGCCGATTATGTTCAGCATAGTGGATTTGCCGCAGCCAGATTCGCCAAGAATTACAAGAAACTCGCCCTCTCTTATATCAAGGTTTACTCCCTTAAGAACCTGCAGCTCCGTTTCTCCCGAGCCAAAGGTTTTTGTAACATTTTTCAGGGAGATTATAGACTTCTTTTCCTCCGAAAAACCGAGATTAAGCCCGTTTCCGTCAACTGCAATAGCAGTAAGCATAGCAAGGTTTTCGCAAAGGCTTATATCCTCGTCGTCGAACAGCGAACCGTCCTTTTTATTTATAATCTGAATACAGCCGATAACCTCGTACCTGTTTACGAGAGGCACGCAAATCATACTTTTGGTAACAAAGCCTGTTGCTTCGTCAAATCTTCCTGCCCAGCGCTCATCGTTACGGCAGTCCTTTACAACGGTAGGCTTTCCCTCTTTAACAACCGTACCCGCAATTCCTTCTCCAAGCTCCAGGCTCATACCTGTAAGGTCTGCGCCACCGATTGTGAAGGAGGGGTATATCCTTTTGTCGCCTGTTACGTTGTAAAACCAGATAGTACCCGCCTCGGCGCCTACTGCCTTTACAACCTCGCCAAGGCTGGCACGCAAGGCTTCTTCCAGGGATTCCGCTTTTTGCAGCAGCGAAGTAATCTCCCAGACTACCTGGGTGTATTCGATTTTTGTGTTATTTTTGCTCATTTTTTCACCTGCATATTACTGCATTAACCTTTCTTTAAGGGAGGTATAAACTTTTTCATTATTTTAGCACATTTCAGTGGAAAAATCAAGAAATTTTGATTGAAAGGCGGGGTTTATCGGGGGAATTTTGTTGGCGTTATGATTAATATGAAGTTTCTTATAAAAGAATGAGCCGACTTACTTTCGTAAATCGGCGTATTATTCGGTATCGGTTAATTTTTCTATAGTATCAGCGTGAGAATGTACAGGAATATCGGCAGGAATTATTCCAAATAAGGACTTTGCCATTTCGACCCGGTCGGCATTAGGATTGGTAAGCTTAGCAACCACCTTTCCATTTTTGGTAATAATCACGTCTTCTGTTTCGACAAGAGAAAGATACTTACCTAAGTGCCTTTTAAGCTCTGTGGCTGTAATTAACATAAAATTCACCTCCTGCTCTCAAATCGTATGCTTTTCTTCATATATATTATGCGTCAATTGTTCGGTTTTGTCAAGGATTTCGTTTGATTTTTCATTTCACTTTCTGACAGCATAAAGCCTTGCGGCAATTAATGCCAGCAAGGCTTGTATTATCTCCGTAATTATGCTATAATATAACCAACAAAATCAAATACAGGAGGACACTCACAATGTATAATTTCACTCTCCAAATCCCCACCACAATCCACTTCGGCAAGGGCGCAATCTCCTACCTTGAGGAGCTGAAAAACTACGGCAGCAAGGCGCTTTTGGTGTATGGCGGCGGCTCAATCAAGAAAAACGGCATTTATGATACTGCACTAAAAATACTTAAAAACGCAGGTGTTGCAGTAGCCGAGCTTAGCGGCGTTGAGCCTAACCCGAGGATTGAAACAGTCCGCAAGGGTGTGGAAATCTGCAAATCCGAAGGCATTGATATGATACTTGCTATCGGCGGCGGCAGCACTATCGACTGCGCAAAGGTAATCGCCGCAGGCGCAAAGTACGAGGGCGACCCATGGGATTTGGTTCTTGACGGCTCGAAAATTTCAGCGGCACTTCCGATTTTCGACGTTCTGACCCTGTCCGCAACGGGAACGGAAATGGACCCATTTGCTGTAATTTCCGACCTGTCCAAAAACGAAAAATGGGGAACAGGCTCGCCCTATATGGTGCCCACAATGTCCGTTCTCGACCCCGAATACACCTACTCCGTTTCAAAGAAGCAGACCGCCGCAGGAACTGCGGATATGATGAGCCACACAATGGAAAGCTACTTTACAAAGGAGAATGCGGACTGCCAGAAATTTATGGCTGAGGGGCTTCTCCGTACAATGATTAAGAACGGTCCGATTGCCCTTAACGACCCTACGAACTACGACGCTCGTGCTAATCTTATGTGGGCAGGAACCCACGCTATCAACGGTAATGTTGGCGAGGGAAGCCAGCCCGCATGGTGCGTTCACCCCATGGAGCACGAGCTAAGCGCCTTCTACGACATCACCCACGGCGAGGGTCTTGCAATCCTTACTCCCGCATGGATGGAGCATATTCTCAGCGAGGATACTCTCAGCAATTTTGTTGATTTTGCCAAGAACGTATGGGGACTTACAGGCGATGACGACTGGGCGCTTGCACATGCGGGTATTGACGCTCTGAAAAAGTTCTTCTTTGAAACAATGGGTATGCCTGCAAATCTCAGGGCTGTGGGAATTACCGATGATAAGAATTTCGAGGTAATGGCGCAGAAGGCTTGCGATGGGTCGAAGGGTTCTTTTGTTCCGCTTACGAAGGAAGATATTATCGAGATATTCAAGGCGGTGTTCTAAGGAAAAGCTATCCCGTTGACTATAATGATAAATCCGCTTGCTCCTTTTGGGGCAGGCGGATTTATGTTACTTGAAAGTACCTGTATTCGGCAGGTGCTTTTCTACTGCCACAAAAATAAGCTTCGCCGCCCATATCTTTTACCTCCCCTTTACACAACCACGGTAGCTCTTTTTATATTGATTTGGTATATTCTATCTGTCTGAATTAACGGCAAGATGAAATGCAGAAAACTGTTTTTCTCCGTTATTTTAAGTCAAATTCAATAAAAGAACAGGAGCAACTATGAAACGAATTATAAGCTTATTACTGGCGCTGGTTCTTCTTGTATCAATGTCTTGTACCGCTTATGCAGAAGAACCCGAACAGACTGCCGAACCGTTTATCAATCAGATTTACGGCGGCGGAGGAAAGAGCGAAACCCCTATTTTAAACAGTTTTATTGAGCTTTACAATCCCGCCGATACTGATATTGACCTTTCCGCATATTCTTTGGTATATGGCGACAAAACGCTGGCTCTCAGCGGCACTATTCCGGCAAGCGGCTCATATCTTATTGTGGGTGCAGAGGAAGTAACAACAGACGATTTTCTTACCTACGACCTGCCCGAAGCAGACCTTATCTGCGACTGGGCGATAAGCAACAAAAGCTATACCATTAAGCTGATGAAGGGCGAGGCAGAAATCGACTCAGTAACAGCAGGCGACAGCGCTGCAACAAAAATTTCCAAGCAGAAGTCATTAAAGAGAAACAGCGACGGAAGCTTCAGCCTTGTTGTATGGGAAAAGGAATCGGTTGTAGTTGATGAAGCCTATGTTTCCGCAAACGCTCCCCGCAACAGCGTGGGAGAGTTTGGCAGGGTTCACGGTGCTGAGGTTGAACCTACATACACTCCCGTTGTAACAGGCGACTCCCGTGTACAGGGCTATTTCAACGGCACGGGCGCTATTGACATTGAGCTTGCAGGCAGATATAATTCGGGGGCTATGAACGCTGACGGCGGAAGCCTTGAAATCGTTGCCTACAACCCGATTAACGGCTATGCCTACGCAGTAAGCGGCGTTAAGGGAAAGCTTATCGCAGTTGACATAAACGTAAGTCCCGAGGGCGAAACGGCGGCGGAGCTTGCTGGTACAGAGTATGACGTAAAGAAGCTTATAAGCGGCTTTGCTTACGGTGATATGACATCAGTTGCAGTATCCCCCGACGGAAGCAAAATTGCAGTTGCAATTCAGGCGGAAAACTACGCCGATAACGGTGCGGTTGCACTTTTCTCCTGCGGAAACGACGGCTCTCTTACGCTTCTTTCAACTGTTATCGTAGGCGTACAGCCCGATATGCTCACCTTTGCTGATAACAACACAATCCTTACAGCAGACGAGGGCGAGCCGAGAGATGGTGCGAATGCTGCCGACCCCAAAGGCTCGGTAACAATCGTAACTATCGGCGCAGACAATTCTCTCAGCGCAAATTCCGTATATTTTGATAGCTTTGACGAAAAGCGCAGCGAGCTTACAGCCGCAGGCGTGCTTGTTCAGAAAGGCAAAAATCCCTCGGAAGATTTTGAACCCGAATATATTGCAGTTTCCGGAAATACCGCCTTTGTTTCCTTACAGGAAGCAAACGCAATAGCGGTTCTTGATATTGCCGCGGGGGCATTTACAGGCGTTTATCCCCTCGGCTTCTGCGATTACGGGGTGACTAAGGCAGACCTGCAAAAAAATGATACTATTGAACTGAAAAATTATGATAACGTTTTTGGCATCAGAATGCCCGACGGAATATCTGTTGCAAATATCGGCGGAAAGACCTATCTGCTTACCGCAAACGAGGGCGACAGCCGTGCAGACTGGGCAGGCTTGGATAACGAATACGAGGACAAGACCTCGCCAACGGGTAATGTTACGCTGGATAAGAAGGTCGTATGGTTCAACGCAAATATGTGGGACGGTCTTGACGAAAGCAAGGCTTACGTTTTCGGCGGACGTTCCTTTTCAATCTACGAGGCAACCGCAAACGGTCTTACCCTTGTGTACGACAGCGGCAGCGATTTTGAAGAAATAACTGCGGACAAGCTCCCCGCTTATTTCAACGCTTCAAACGACAAGATAAGCATTGACAACCGCTCCGGCAAGAAAGGTCCCGAGCCTGAGAGCGTGGTTACGGGAATTTTCGGTGAAAAAACTCTTGCTTTTATTGCATTAGAGCGTATTGGCGGCATTATGGTTTATGACATTACCGAACCCGAAAACGCTAAGCTTGTGAACTACATAAACTCCCGTGAATTTGATGACGCTATCAAGGGCGACGTTTCTCCCGAGGGACTTTGCTTTGTGGCAGCCTCCGACAGTAAGAGCGGTAAAGCTCTTCTTCTTGCAGCCTGCGAGGTTTCGGGAACTTTAGCGGTATATCAGCTTGACTGCGCTCACACTCCCGAGGAACTGTATTCCAAGGACGAAACAGGGCATTGGAAGAATTGCACGGCTTGCGGTGAAAAGCTTGATTTCGGCGCTCATATCTCAGACGGCGGAGTTGTAACTACTGCACCTACATCGACAACAAGCGGATTAAGAACATACAGCTGTACGGTATGCGGATATGTTATAAAAATGGAAGTAATTCCGCAGACGGGAAATCCGCAGATTCCCTCCCGCCCGAATTACCCCACAACCAACACAAACCCGTCAAGTAATACTACTGCAACCACATCGCAAAACACTTTCAGCAAAAAGATTACAGCAGAAGCGAAAACAGAGGGCAATACAGTAACCCTCAGTTGGGATAAGATAGATAACGCAGACAAATACATTGTCTATCGCTATAAGGACGGAAAATACGTCAAGGTTAAGGAAACCACCGATTTGTCCGTGACCTTCAGCAAGCTTAAAAACGGAACGACTTACGAGTATATGGTGAAGTATTCCGTTGGAGGCAAGGTTTCTTCCGTGGAGTATGCGGATAAGCTTACGGTAAAGGTTTATTACAAGCCCGCTGTCAAGGCAACCGCAGGCGAAAACAGCGCAAGACTCAGCTGGAAAGCTGTTCCCGGAGCAGAAAAATATGCGGTTTATAAATATGTGAACGGCAAGGCAGTGAAGCTTGCCGAAACCGAAAAAACCGCTGTTACTATCCGCAAGCTCAAATCGGGCAAAGAGTATAGTTATATTGTCCGTGCTTACGTTGACGGTAAGTGGACTGAGATGAAGATGTCGGATATTGTGACGGTTAAGGCGAAATAATTTCAGGGCTTAATGATAAATCCGCTCGTGCTGAAAAGTGCGGGCGGGTTTTGTTGTTATAATGAAAAAAATCCGACAAAAAAATGTCCCCAAATGTCTTGTGAAAGTACCAAAATGTCCTTGTTTGTCCTGCCATTTCTATGCTACTATGATAATGCAGAAATGCAGAAAGGAGCGAAAATGGACGAAAACGAAATTCAGATTCGTGAACGGCTGACAGCCCTCGAAAGCTCGGTTAAGTCCCTCCACAAGCGGGTTGACCATATCGAGGAATTAGTCGAAAGCGTTCAGAAAATGACGGTAGAATTGCAGCACATGCGGGCTGACATAAACAAAAATTCGGAGAAGCTTGACGAAATCGAAAAGCGCCCCGCAAAGCTCTGGGGAACGATTATAACCGCTGTTCTCTCGGCTCTTGGCGGAGGCTTCGCAGGCTTTCTGATTGAGAAAATTATAGGAGGTTGAGATGTTCGGAGAAAATGAAATAAGCCTTTTTATTGCAATAATCGGCGCTCTGACCCTGTGTACTAACGTGGTGACGGAGGTGCTGAAAAAGTCGATTAAGGGCTTTCCTGCGGAAATAACCGCCTTTATTGTTGCTATGTTGCTGACGGTTGCGGCGTTCTTCGCCTACGCCTGTGTAAGCGGAATTGCCGTTGAATGGTATATGGTGGCAGGAGCAATAATGGCGGGATTTTTTGTTTCCTACGGCGCACAATTCGGCTTTGATAAGCTTAAGGAGCTTGTGCAAAAATTTGAGGCAACACCTCACAATTAACGGCTGCCGCCTTTGCCGCACGCTTACTTGCATATTTCCCGTCATCTTGCACAGAAATTTCTTGACATACGTTAGTATGCCTGCAAAATTTCTGCACAATCTGACGAAAAATCTGACTGCGTAATCGTACGACAATAATTATGCGGTATTGCCTTAAGGAGAACAGCGATGTATAACAACAAAGGACTTGTCCGTCACGCCGAAAAGGCGCTGAACGACAAAACAAAATATATGTGGGGCGGAATTTACCGCCCCATAACCGAAAACTACATACAGCAGTTACGCTCGATTTATGGCAGTCGGCAGTACCCCGAAAGCCGTGTTGCTGAGCTTAGAAAGTGCATAGACAATGGCTATTACGGAATAGATTGCGTGGGTTTAATAAAGTCTTACTACTGGAGCGGCGACGAAAACGGCGGCAGAGGCTCAAAGAATTACGGCAAGGCTGGTTTCCCCGACGTCAACGCAAATATGATGTTTGCGGCGGCTCGTAAAAAGGGAACAATCGACACTTTCCCCGAAACCCCAGGTGTTATACTTTACAGCAAAACCAATCCCCACGTCGGCGTTTATGCGGGCGGCGGAATGGTTATCGAAAGCACACTCGGAAAGCGTGGCGACGGGGTAGTGAAAACCCGTGTTGCGGACTGGTCGGGCTGGACCCACTGGTTCTGCTGTCCCTATATCGAATACGAGGAGGAAGAAACTGCTGCACCAAAAGAAGAAGGGACTATCCCAAAAAAAGGCGACAAGGTAAAAATAAAATCTACCGCCCTTTTTTATTCGGGCAGTAAGATTAAAATTCCCGATTTCTGCAAGGGCAGAGTCTTTACCGTTCAGAAAGTCAGCGGCGACAGGCTGCTTTTAAAGGAGATTTATAGCTGGATTTCCGTAAATGATACCGAAAGTGTAACTAAATAGCCAAATTGCACAAATATTTTTGTGCAGATTTTTCGACAAATTTCGACACATTTTCTTTGTGAAATGTGCTATTGTAATAGTGTAACAACTTGGATATATAGAAAAAACTCCCCGTCTGCTGAGATTTTCGGCAGGCGGGGAGTTATTTTTGTGCGGAAGTTATGCGGGAAATTGTCACAATATTCACTTTGTTCAGTGAATCAGTTGACAAGGTAGCATAATTATGTTATAATATGACTACCGAAACGGAGGTGTTATTATGCATAATTCAATTTCGATAAGACCGTCAAAGGATATCCGCACAAACTATGCTCAGATATCCGCATTGACGAGGGATAATCCTGTTGCAATCACCGTGAACGGCAAGGAAGATACCGTTCTTTTAAGCCACGAGGACTATCAGCAGACAATGCATTATATTTCGGAGCTTGAAGAAAAACTCGCCATATATACCCACCTTGCACAAAGTATGGACGATATTAAGCTGGGACGGGTTCAGAATGCTGATGACGTTTTTGATGATGTAATAAGCGAATTGGAGAGCCTTGATTTATGAACTGCAAAGTAGTATTTACCGATACAGCCAAGGCTGACCTGAGAGAAATTGCATTTTATATAGCGGAACAATCGAAAGACAAGAAGCTTGCAGTAGATTTCGTGAACAGGCTGAGAGATAAGTGCAGAATACTTGAAACCGCGCCCGAATGCGGAGCGCTTCCAAAGGACAGAGTTCTTGTAAGTAACGGCTATCGTTTTCTTGTCCATAACAACTATCTTATTTTTTATTATTACAGCGAAAAGGAAAACACAGCATATATAACAGCAATTTTTAACGCCAAGCGTGACTATTTCAGGGTTATGAAAAAGTTTATATAGCAAAATACAGTATCAGAAAAACAAAAACTGACTCCGGGCAACCGAAGTCAGTTTTTTGCTGTTTCCAGCGATTTCCGGGTGAGCCGAGCAGCGGCAATCAGCCTGTCACGCTCCCTTATTCTCCTCAATAAAATCCAACGTCCGGATATAATCCTCCGAAAACTTAAGGTTCAAATCCACGCTTCCGTCGTCGTTGACTAAAATCGAGTCGATAAGCCCAGTAACAATATCCCTTGTGAGGTAGGGAATATTGCCCATTTTCAGAAAATCGTTGAGGTATTTATTGTCGTACTCGATTCCGTTTTTCTGGCGGTTGATAGTAGTCTGAAGCGCAGAAATCTTGTCGTTCAGAGCCTCCGATTTTTCCGATAAGGTCTGTTTAAGCTTGAGATATTCCTCTTTCGTGATAATCCCCGCCTTCCAGTCGGGATAAAGGTCAAGTGCAGCTTTCTCGTATTTTTCCTGTTCTTTTTTGTAGGCAGTAAGCGTTTTCTCCAGGTTCAGCGCTTCCTTTTTCCGCTGGGGCTGATTCTTGATTGAGTCAACAATTTTCTTGATGTCCACGCCTATTCTGAACAGCTTCCGAAGATAGGACAGCACCGCCGCTTCAAGCTTATCAATGCGGATTGTGTGGTTCTTGCAGGCTGAGCTTTTCATCTTTGCATGGGTAACGCAGCGGTAGTAATTGTATGTGCCGTAGTCGTGGGTGTTGGTCTTTTTGTTCATTATCCTGCCGCATTCGCTGCAGCGAACCATACCCGAAAACAAGTCAACGCTTTTTGTTTTTGAGGAGCAGTGAGCGCCCGTATTAAAGCGTTTCTGCGCCTGCTCAAAAATATCCTTTTCAATAATTGGCGCATGGGTATTTTCAACTATAATCCAATTTTCCTTTTTTACATGCTCAACTTTCTTTATTTTGTAGCTGATTTTTTTGTTTTTGCCCTGCACCATATTTCCGATATAAATTTCATTCTGCAAAATCCGACGGACGGTGCTTTCGCACCATAAGCTATCGGAATCGGGGAGTGCCGCATGGCGATAATTGTAGCCGCAGAGCCGCTTGTATTCCGAGGGACTGGGGATTCCCGACTCGTTCAAATCCTTAGTTATCCCAATAATGCTCCTGCCCCCAATAAATTTTTCAAAAATAGCTCTTACGACGGGCGCAGCGTCCTCGTCGATAATCAGCTTGTGGTGGTCGTCCGGGTCTTTTTTATAGCCGTAGCTTGTAAAAGAGCCGATGAACTTGCCCTGACGGCGGTTGATGTTGAGGGTTCCTCTGATGTTTGCTGAGGTTGAGGCAACGTAGATTTCGTTGATGATATTCGTAATTCCGAGTGTCAGAAACTGGGTCAGGGGGCTTGCGTTTTCCGAGTTGGAATCGTAGCCCTCGTTCAGGGAAATAAAGCGAACGCCCAGCCTTGCGAACTCGTCGGAAATAAGCTCGCCGCTTTTTGAACTGTTACGGGCGAAACGGCTCAAATCCTTTACGATTACGCAGTTTATTCTGCCCCCGTGAATGTCGGTAAGCATACGCTCAAAGTCGGGGCGGTCGAAATCCGTGCCCGTAAAACCGTCGTCGGTATAGACATCGAAAACCTCTATGTCCTCGGCTTGACTGACGTATTCTTTGAGAATTTCAATCTGTGATTTTACGGAACTGCTGTATCCGGCTAACTCGTCCTCCTTGGAAAGGCGGGCGTATAAACCCGCTTTCCAGATAGTATTTTTCGCTATCATTTTACCACCTCTCCTTTAGTATAACATTGAGGCGTAAAAGTTTTCAAGCGGTAATTTCAGGCAGAATTGCGCTGAATGAGCGCATCTGCAATTACCTCTGAAAAGGGGCGATTCCCGATGAAATGAGGGCGGAGGGTAAGACCCTCGGAGGTGAAAATATTGGATTTAGGGGCAGGTACAGAAGCTGACGGATTCTGTTCCTTGTTGGAGATTTTACCGATATTTGCGGTGGTAAGATTTTCTGCATTTGCTTTAGCGATATTTTTATTATTCATAGTGTAGTAGCTCCTTTCGCTGGGATTTTTGGATAAAAATCCCCTCTTATTCAGAAACATCAATTTTGTTGAGCCGATTTGATTTTCAAGCTGTAACGATATGTTTTTGCGCTCACGTTTCTGATTTGTTG
>JBJERM010000193.1:0-4277 GCA_051882315.1 Ruminiclostridium sp. | reverse complement strand
CTTATGCGTGCTCTTAATGGGGTGATGCGATATACTGAAAATGATGCTGACAAGAACAGCGAGGGCGGAATTATTCCGCTAAGCTACATCGGAGCCGATGGTCAGAGAGCATATAATGAAATAAAAGCAAAGATAGAAGCACTATCTGCTGACTTACCCATTTCACCTATGGACGCGATAAGGGCGAAAATAGAAGATGCCGGATATACTATCGCCGAAATTACCGGAAGAAAGTTGCAGCTCAACAAGACTGCTAATGGCAAATACATAGTAGAGGACCGAAAGGACAAAGATGCAAACAAGTCGATGCGCGACTTCAATTCGGGCAGGCTTGATGTGCTGATGATAAACAAGTCGGGTTCGACAGGCATATCGCTACATGCTTCGAGCAAGTTTGAAGACCAGCGGCAGAGAGTCATGGTGTTCGCTCAGTTCCAGAGTGATATCAATGACGAAGTGCAGATGCGAGGTCGAATTGACCGCAGCGGACAGGTGGCACGTGGAAGATATGAGTATATCATGTCGACCATTCCGGCGGAGCAGCGGTTGCAGATGATGTTCAAGGCAAAACTAAAGAGCCTTGATGCAAACACCACATCGTCGCAGAAATCGAAGTTCAATGAAATGGAGATAGTTGACTATCTCAACAAGTATGGCGATGAAGTAGTGTGGGAGTACATGAAAGAGCACCCGGAGCTTGAGGAGCGGCTGGGCGACCCCTTGGAGATGCTGAAAGGCGACAATGAGGAAAAAGGCAAACGTTCAAAGAAAGAGGACAAATCGAAGAAAGAAGATTGTGCAGCTAAAATATCGCGTTACCTTGCCTTCTTGTCGGTAGAGGAGCAGGACGAGATATTCCGCGAGATAACAGAGGCATACAAGGTGAAAATGCAGTTGCTCGACGATGCAGGAGAGAACGACCTTGAGATAACCACTATGCCATTGAGGGCTGAAACGAAAAATGTGAAGCTCTGGCATAAGGGTACTGCGCCGAACAGCGGAAACGCATTTGCCGACAACACATACGTTGAGGAGGTAGAGTGTGATGTGCTGAAGAAGCCGATGAAGCGCAGCGAGATAGATGCAACGATGCGCAAGCTGATGGGCGAGCTATACGCTGAAAAGAACGGCGGTATGGACTGGAACAGCTATATCAGACGTAAGAACGACGAAGTGGCGCAATATTTCACGGCCAAAGCAGATGATGCAATTGCCAAATTGGCAGAGCAGGGTGAAGCGCGTATCGCGAAAGCGAGAGAAAAGGCTGTGAAAGATGGCGAGAAAGCGCGCGGACGAGGCGAGAATAACTTCACAGACGAGCAGATACAGACGCTTGCCGACACTATGGCAGCAGAAGCGAGGGCGAATGAGGAGCAGAAGCAGCAACGTCGCAGAGAGGAGATATGGGCTGTAAGACAGCGTATAGGTGCATTGATGCAGCGACTTGTCGCGGGGTCTATCTATGTAGTTCCGCAGGACTTGAAGAACAGTACTGCTGATATGTTTACGCAGACATACGGTACGTTTGTGGGATTTAAGTTTAACAAGAACTATACACTCGGCTCGTCGACGGCAGTATTTGCGACACTCGACGGCAGGCGAAAGGTAGAGCTTGCTCTGAATGACAGGGCAATAGACACGATAATACAGTCAACGGATATAGCGCGACGCTATTCGCCAAAGGATATAGGAGCAATAAGTCTTGACAATTGGGACAGCAAAGTCCCGACACAGACAAGACAGAAGCGATATATCATCACAGGCAATCTGCTTCAGGCACTTGTAGATACGGAGAAAGGCAACGGAACGAGAGGCAATCTAATCAGCTATTCGACGATAGACGGAGAAACGCGACAAGGAATACTGATGGGAGAAAACTTCAAGCCGAGCGATTTGCGCAGCAGTGCGACACTGAGCAGCCGTCTTGCCCAGATAAAGGATGGAAAGGCGGTTGTAAGCGAGGACGGTGATGTGAAGATAAGCAAGATACTGCTTGGGTGGGAGCATAAAGGCGACTATGAGCTTCGTGTGCCGAAATCGAAGCAGCGCGGCGGAAAATATACGATGAACGATGAATTACTGTCGCTTGTATGGAAGAATAATTTCGTCACTAAGGGCGGCGGTATGGTGGCGTATGTTTCGCCGGAGAATATCGCGAGAGTTGTAGATTTGCTGAGTCGGGAGCCGTTTAACCTGACTGTGCTCGAAGAGTCGAAACTTGAAGATACGGAAGGTAATACTGTTGAAGAAAAGACAGAAAAATACTCAGCGAAGCAGAAATGGCTGTTTGGAGATGCGAAGCAGAACCCGGTGCAATTGAGCATGTTTGACACACGCGAAGACGATGGTGGGCAGACTTCGGAGGCAGAGCAGAAAGCTAACGATGCGATAGAAGCGTTTGCTGATGTTTATAGTAGATATGCTGACGAGGAAGATGATATTATAACCGGTGATTCGGAAAATACGAACAACTCAGTAGAGGTAGAGCTTATTCAGGCGCAGAATGACTTAAAGGCAGCACTGACCGATTTCTACAAGCAGAGTGGCAACAGTGAAGAAGATGCAGCGCGAATGGCTAATGATATGCTTGCACAAGTACGTTCGGAGGTGGAAGTCAGCCGCATTTTCTTGGAAAATGCAAAGACAAGAGGAATCCAGAAGTTTGAGCAAGAAAAAATAGCTAAGGAGGAACAACAGAAAACCGAGCAGCAGAAAAAGCAGAAAAACACCTGCGAGACAGCAGGCGGAGAAGTTATTTCGGTTGAGAGTAGTGGCGGTTTGCCAAAACTCAAGCGAGGTGAGTTTGCGGTGGTTGAGAGACAATTTGCCATCGACAAAAACTTTACGTTTGACGGAAAAGCAAAGATAGAGTCGGTTGATGATGTTGCTTACATCTTCCGGCAGCTTGAGAGCTATTGCGTTGAGCACGCCTTTGCAATGCTTGTTAAAGATGGTAAACCTACCATTGTACATCTTGGAATGGGAACATTCAGCGCAACACAAGTCAATACAGGTGCGTTACGTGCGGCTGTAGATAAGTTTGGAGCAGATTCAATATACTTCATACATAATCACCCGAGCGGAGCATTGAAACCCAGCTTCCAAGACCAGAATTTGTTTAACGAGCTGCAAAATATGTTCAAGGGTAAGAAGGTAAGTGTTGATGCAATAATCATCGACACTACTTCGGGCAAGTATGTGCAGTTTAGCAGTGATACAACAGTTGAAGGCAATATGCCGAAGAATGTTGATGGAGCAGTTGAGTACCCTGTACATTCATTCAGCAAACAAGTATTCAACGATGTCGAAGTACCGCAAAAGGTTATTCGTAGCTCGTCAGACGTTGCGGAAGTTCTTTCTACGCTAAGACTTGGCAAGCGCAACAAACTTGGATTCCTTCTGCTTAATAGAGCGCATCAAGTAGTAGGCAATATATTCAGCAATTACGGAAGCTATAACAAAGCTAAAGATATTGCCGATGAAATTGTGAAATATGCATTGCATTATGGAGCTGATAGTGTAGTGACTTACGGCAATATAGGGCTTGATGGTGTCGATAAAGTCAAGTCGGAGGTTTCGAGATTATCCAACAGGAGCGTTACTTTGCTTGATGGCATCAATGTAGCCAATGGCTTGAGCGCGGTAGATTCGGGCGTGATGGAGAACGGAATGCCGTATGAGAAAGGTTGGATTAATAATGGAAAAGCGACAAGAATAGACAAAGAAAAAGCCCTGCGCTTTATCGAGGCACTCCCGACCCATCCGGGAACCACAATAACAAGTGCAGAGCTTGATGACGCTACAAAGGTAGTAAAAGAATTTGAGAATCCAAGCATTGATGGAGTTAAAAATGAGCAGTTGCGTGACGGAGAGGATATAGAGGCGATTAATGAGCGTTTTAATGAGGAACTACAGCAACAAATAGATGGCATATTGCCGAAGGGACATATTTATCAGCTTGGAAAGCCCGGGGAATTACTCAAGGCTTGTGGATTCCCTGATATGCCGATAGAATTATCATCGACAAATCTTTTAGATCATTCAAAGAAAGAACGTCATAGATTTGATATTGTCGATATAAAGGGTCTTGTAAAAGAACTTCAAAACCCGATAGCTGTATTTGCATACGGTAACAAGTCAAAATCACAGAATGTTATAGTAGAGATTCAGAAAGACGGCAAAAACTTCTTGGTGGGCGTTCATTTCAATCAAGCAAAGAACGGAATTGAGGTGTCTTCAATCAGAGGTATATTTCCTAAAGACAATTCGGAATGGTT
>JBJERM010000192.1:0-4284 GCA_051882315.1 Ruminiclostridium sp. | reverse complement strand
CCAGCTCATCAATAACGGCTTCAACCTGCGTTCGCAGTTCCTCGCGGTGTTTCAAAAGCCTGTCTGCGTTCTCGGCTTGCTCGGAGAGTACAGCGATTTCCTCTTTCTTCTCCTCGACCTGTTCCGTTATCTTGGCATACTCTTTGTATTGCTCTACGGTCAGACTACCACGGGACTTTTCGGGAGCGGCAATTTGTATGCCGTGCCGGTTACAAATCTCGGTCAGCACCTTACATTCAGCTTCACGCCAACGGCTGATAGTGTCCTTGCCACTACCGTAGCCCATCTCTTTGAGCGCCTGTGCAATACCGTTTTGGGTGTCAACGCCCATTTTGTAATGCCCGACAGGTATGTAGTCGATATGCAGATGTGGAGTAGCTTCATCAAGGTGTAGAACCGCATTGAAAACATAGAAGTTCGGGTTGCGTTCTTGAAAGCCCTGCATATACTCGGTCAGGCAAGCAGTGGCGATTTCAGCGTCGGGAGTGCCAACGCCCGTGTTCTTCATATCACCAATCTGCACCACATCTTCGTAGAAACTCTTGCGCTTGTCTGCGGCAGTCACCACGCTTTGCGAAATCTTCCGCTTGAAAGTATGCTCGTAGTAGCTTGTGTTAATTTTCCTGTCGGCTCGTTTCTGCCTTGCATTGTATCGCTCAACGGCAGCACCGAACAGGTGTTCATAGGCTTCATCAATTGGCTGTTGCACGAAAACAATGTTGTCTTTCGTTCGTGTATCATCAACATTCTTGGCGTTGAATTTGCGGTTATTGTGGGTAAGGCTTCCTCTGCCTTGACAATGGGAAATGCGTTTTTCGCTCATAAGTATAATCTCCTTTCGTTGCGGTATTCTTACTGTTGTGCCAACAGTAACGCCGTAATACCCTTGACATTGATTTCGCAGGCTTCATCAACATCAAGGGTAAGGCGCTCTCCGAGGGGCAAAGGGAGCTGCGCCCATTTGCAATCCCCGCCTGGCTTTCCGTCCGCCCTGTTTTCACACACCGACATCGGTGCTTTTTTCAAAACTGAAAAAGAAAAGTGTGGGTCAATCGGCAAAGCGCTCGGATAGGGGCAGGGCGCTGCGGAAAGCAGTGACCCTCTTTTCTCTTTTTCAGCTTTGCAATAAAATCGCAATCGCCCAGAAATCGGGCAGGGCTGAAAAAGGTATTGAAGATTTTGGGGAAATGTGGTATAATGTTATTAGTATAGAATTGTGTTTCTTTGGGTTGAAATAAAGTCTATACACATTATGAGAAACAGAATTATGACACGGGAAGGTGAATATCTATGCCGAATATGAAATGGTTTGAATTAAGTCGTTTGCAACTTGGACGATATGCAGAGTATTACGCAAAGATGGAATTTGCTTCTTATGGTTTTGAAGTTTATACATCAGAAGTTGATGACCACGGTGTTGATTTTGTCGCTAAATACCCCAACACATCTGTATATTATGAAATTCAAGTCAAGGGGATTGGAAAAAGTAATTATGTATTTGAAACAAAGGATAAGATGCCACTTTCAGAAACTCGAATTTTATGCCTACTGTATTTCCAAGAAGGAAAGCTCCCTGATATATATTTAATTCCTTCATTGGAATGGCTGAACCCTAATGGAGTGCTGGTGGATCGTAATTATGATAAACCAGGGCAAAAGAGTAAACCTGAATGGGGTATCAATGTAAATCCAAAGAACTTACCAGCTCTTGAAAAGTATAGCGCTAGTCGAATTTTTGAAACTTTAATTCCACATAAATGCAAAGCTGAAAAAGAATAGCGTGTCGGTTGGTGACGGTTGTGACAGTTTTTCAGATACCTGTACCACTGTCACAAAAACCGTCACCGCCGTCACGAACTGTCACGGGGAATATAATGCAGCTCAATTCTGCGCCCGTCGTGGGTTCGGCTGCTTCTGTAAATAATGCTGTGCTCATTATAAAGTCGGCTTGCATTGATATTCAGCCGTTTTGTAATCGAGTTTACGGGAATGTCTGCGCCTGTTTTCTCAAGCAGTTCGGTAGCTGTTCCTGCCCAATCGGGATTATCCGAGGTAACGAATTTTGAGATAGCTTCGAGAAACGGGTCAGGCGGTTCTTTCCAGAGTTCCGTTTCCTTGCTCTGAAGCTCCCAATAGAGTGTGTCGGGATTTTTGGTGAGTATCAGCTTCTGCTCCTGCTGGTCACGCCCGGACATTTCAAGCGTGGCGGTGTTTGAGGTGCGCTTGTCCTTGTAGAGAATAAACGCACCGTCCGCTCCACCGAATAGACCGTTTGTTCCCGAAATCGACTCGAAATTATCCTCCGATTTCTGTTTTCGTGTATGATGAACGAGCAGCAGGCATATTCCGTGGCTGTCTGCAAACTCTTTCAGCTTGGACATTACCTGATAGTCGTTCCCGTAGCTGTAATCGGGAGTTGCTTCACGGACTTTTTGCAGGGTGTCTATTATTATAAGGCGTAAATTCGGGTGTTCTTGCTGAAAAGCGTTGAGCTGTTGTTCAAGCACACCGTTAATGCTGTCAACTTTTGTTGCAAACATAAGATTGTCGTTCTTATCGCTGCCGAACATTCGGTACAACCGCCTTTGCAGCCTTGCATAATCATCTTCAAGGGCAAGATACAACACCTCGCACTTATTTACCGAATAACCCCAAAGCTCTGTTCCCGTGCTGACGTGATAGGCGAGTTGTGCCATAAGAAAGCTCTTTCCGACCTTTGGAGCGCCTACGAATAGATAAACGCCGGGGTAGAGCAGACCGTCGATAATCGGCGGCTTGCTCTCATACACAGTATCGTACAACTCGCTTAAAGTCATAGTGCGAATATAATACGGGTCGGTCATTTTCCGAAGAAAATCACGATAACTGTAACTTTCGGTATTGCAATCCTCGCTGTTTTCTGTTATAATATTAGTGCAATCAATTTGCGAAGGCTGCTCCGTACCTATTGCAGTAGGTACAGTTGGGGCAGTCTTTTCATTTTCAGCCATTGTCATCATCTCCGTTCTTCATCAATTCTTCCAGCTTCGCCGAGAGCTTCTCCTGCTTGTTCGGGTAAAGGTGCGCATACACCTGCATTGTGGTTTCAACTCGTTCGTGTCCTAAACGCTCGGCGATTTCAAGGGGCGGTATTCCCAGCTCATACAGCAGTGCACAGTGGCTGTGCCGAATATCGTGCAATCGTATCCGCTTTACGCCGCTTTTCTCGCAGCCACGCTTCATTTCGTGGTGCAGATAGTGCTTTGTGAAAGGGAATATCCTATCGCTGTCGGTAATGTCATAAAGGCTATCGCAATACTCCTTTAACAAGTCGCATAAGAAATCGGGAATTGAAACGGTACGGTTGCTTTTGGGCGTTTTAGGCGGCGTAACAACATCTCTGTCGCCAAGACGCTGATAGGATTTGTTTACGGTCAAGGTTTTCGCCGTGAAATCGAGGTCGGCGGTAGTAAGCGCCATAAGCTCGCCTATTCTCAACCCCGTCCAGAACAGGGTGTTGTATGCCACATACGCCATAGGCTTATCGGCTATGCACTCAACGAACCGTGAAAACTCGTCCTTTGTCCAGAAGCTCATTTCGTCTGCCTTGTTCTTACCGATTGCGCCTGCTTTGGCGCAGGGATTTGAACGCAAGTCGTAGTATTTAACCGCGTAGTTGAAGATAGCGTTGAGCTGATTATAAACGGTTTTCATATAGGTTTGGGAATAACCGCTTGACAGCATTTCGTTTTCCCAAGCTATGATATTTGCGGGAGTTATCTCGGTCATTTTCTTAACACCGAAATAAGGCATTATTTTTAGGTCGATTATGTAGTGCTTTGTGCGCAGAGTGTTATCACGCAAGCGAGGGGCAATGCTTTTGAAATACATCTCCGTGAAATCCGCAAAGGTTATGTTCAAATCGGCTTTCTGCTCGGACAGGAACGTCCTCAGCCATTCTTCTGCGTCGTGCTTTGTTTCAAACCCTCGCTTCATCGTTTCTCTCCGCTTGCCCTGCCAATCGGTATAGCGAAAGCGTATGTACCATTTTCCCGTTTTGGGGTCTTTCTTCGCTCTCATTACTCGGCGCCTCCTTCCGCTGCGGTCGAGAAGCCGTAAAGGCACTTCTTGAGGTAAGCACGGGGCAACTTGCCGGCTATCGTCAGATAACCCTGCTTTTTCAGCTCTGTGTTCATCTCTCGGATAAGCTTGTAGGCGTGACCGTTCGATACGCCCATAACCTGCGCCAACTCGGACGCCGTGATGTAGATACTCTGATTGTCCATAGTAAAACCTCCTTATAAT
>JBJERM010000191.1:0-4306 GCA_051882315.1 Ruminiclostridium sp. | reverse complement strand
TTGCAAATCTTGCGGCTGCTATGCCGGTATATCTTACCCCTTGGGCTTACCCGGAGGGACTTCCCGTAGGTAAGGAGACAATCGAGCTTGCCTCTCTTATCTCGCAGCGCAAATGGAAAGAGGTTTTTAATCTTCTGAATGCAAACTTCGAAGCGCACATAAGCGAGGAGCTTATGGAAGATGCGAAAAAAGTGTTCTCGAATAAGCACGAAAATACAATCAGGCAGATTGAAAGGGAAATAAGTAACTGCCGTAATCAGATTCAAAGATACGAGGAGGCTATGTCCGACACTTACAAACAGCTCTATAACCTGTCAATCCGCAAGGACGGATTTCTTGCCAACAGCGATTGCAGCGGCGAGATTGAAGAGCTTGTGGACTATATGAGAAGAACAGGCATATCAATCTTGGCTATCGAAGGAGCGAAAATCACCCTTAGATTAAGCGGCTATCTGAACAATTTCAACGAAGAAATTGCAAAGGCAGTTATCGGCAATACAAGAAGTTCCTTATACAGCAGTCTGTCCGGCAAGAGTCACTGGAAGCGATTATTCAGCGAGATATTTATAGAAGGAAAGTATAAAATCCGCTGTTTTGCCGATGTAAGAATAATGTTCGACTGCGGAGGCGGAGGTCGTTGGATAAAGAGAAGCGGCAGCTCTGTTTCTTCCTCAACCGCCGTAAAGGATAATCGTATCTGGAATCCCCACATAGGAGGCTACGACTGTTTTGGACAGTCATCTTCGGAAATGGACAATCTGCTTATGACGGGCGACTATATCGGACTGTTTATCCAGCTTAAGGCGCAGATTTCCAATATGAATTTTGAGGACACAACAGTTATGGAATGCTTCTCAAAATGGCTGGCAAGTAACATCGATTCGTGTATTCTCGAAAGAGCGGATAAGACCTTATGTTCAGCAGAGGAGGTAATGAACAGCTATGATGAACCCACAGACTGAGTGTCCGTTAATGTCGGTTGCAGGAAGACCACGGGCGAAGCTTATCTTTAAGCCGGAAGCCTTTGCGAAAATGCAGCTGCTTATTATGAAGTGCAGCGGCGAGGTAGGCTGGCACGGCTTGGTTGAGCGTAGTGAGAACACCTTTACCGTAACTGACATTCTCGTATATCCCCAGCAGGTAACATGCGCAACAATCACAACCGACCAACCGGAGTATGAAAAATGGAATATGGAGATACCCTTGGAGCAGTTCTCAAAGATGCGTTTCCACGGACATTCCCACGTCAATATGGGGACAACCCCCTCCGGAGTTGACGTAAAGAGCAAGGAAACCGTCCTGTCCTGTATCCGTGAAGGACAGTTCTATATCTTTATGATATGGAACAAGTCCCTTGACTACAGCGTAGAAATCTACGACGCCACAGGAGATTATCTTGTCTATGAGAAGTGTGATGTGGATATTGAGATTGAGGGTATAGGAGATATGAAAAAGTATCTCGATGATTCTATTGCAAAAATCAAGAGGGTTTACCCGACTTACCCAACATACACATACAAGCCCGGAAGCACACCGTCTTACGGCTATCAGACAACCTTTCAGCCAACCAAGCCAAAGTCGAAAGCGTCATACAGGGATTTCGATCCCTTCGAAGATTATGAGGACGACTACGCATACTATAAGGGATATTACCAGTCCCATTTATATTCAGGAACTTAAGGAGGAAGGACAATGGATATAAGCAAGCACTTTGAATTTTTCGACCCGTCGAAAGTAACCGACCGGATACATATTATCGGCTGCGGTTCTGTAGGTTCTGTTCTTGCAGAAAATCTTGCAAGGCTGGGACTCACAAAGTTCACGCTCTACGATTTTGATATTGTGGAGGCAAAGAACATAGCGAACCAGATGTTCGTGCAGTCCGACATAGGCAAGCAGAAGGTTGACGCCGTCGCAAGAATTATGACGGATATAAACCCGGATATTGCAAAGGAACTTGTGCTTTGCAGAGAGGGTTATACGGGGCAGCACATTTCCGGATATGTGTTCCTTTGTCCAGACAGCATAGACACAAGAAGAAAAATCTGCGAGGATAATATGGAAAACGCCTCAATAAAGGCGGTGTTCGATTTTCGCACAGGGCTTACCTTTGCTCAGCACTTCTCCGCCAACTGGCAGCAGTACCGGGAGAAGAAGAACCTGCTTAACTCAATGCAGTTCACCCACGAGGAAGCAAAGCTTGAAGCCCCTGTTTCCGCCTGCAATATCGAGCAGTCGGTAGCCCCCACAATAAGGGTCATAGTAGCCCTTGGAGTTTCCAACTTTATGAATTTTGCAACAAAGGGAACTCTCAAAAAACTGATACAGTCGGACGCTTTCGGTTATGTAATCGAAGCGTATTGACGAAAGTTTATCTCACTTGCAAACTGCACAAGCAGGCTTTGAGGTATTATCCAAAGCAGAATCTTGATAGGACGAAGAGGACGCACGTAGGAGCAGTTAAACCTGAGTTGACCACAGGTTTGCACTAAACAACTCCTCGAAAGATGTAATAAATAACACAAGGTAAAATGGCTCGACCTCGTAATATCAAGATGAAAAGACATAAAATGAAACCCCGCACCCCAATGTTAAACTTAGCAATCGCCTCCAGTGGATGCAGCCGGTTCCATATCAATAAATTAGAAGGAGAGATTAACTATATGATTTATTATGTAAACCCCCGCGCACCAAAGCCCACATATCCAACGCTTATCCAGCTTCTCACAGGCGAAGCTCCGAAGACAATACGCACCACGCCCGGAGCAACAGTAACCTATAAGAGAACCTCGATAGACCCGCCTCCGAACGCAGGCGACTTCAATTTAGGAGCATTCATCGCCGCTCTCAGAAACTACTGTGAAACCTTCTCCGCCACAATGGAGAAGCCCAGAGAAACCCTTTACAAGAAGTTCTTTATCCCGAAGAAAAGCAGCGGCTTCCGTGAGATAAACGCCCCGAACGATGAACTTAGCTATGCTCTTATAACTCTTAAATCCCTGTTCACAATGTACATAGGCGACTACTACCACCACTGCGCCGCCCACGCCTATGTAAAGGACAGAAGCTCCGTAACCGCCGTAAAGGTTCACCAGCAGGCGGGAAGCGAATGGTTTGCGAAGTTCGACTTCAAGAACTTTTTCGGCTCAACTACCTTAGAATTTTTATTATCTATGTGCAGTATCATTTACCCCCTCAATCTTGTTATGGAAAACGAGGAAGGGAAGACGTATCTATCAAAGGCTCTGGAGCTTTGCTTCCTTAACGGCGGACTCCCACAAGGAACACAGATGTCTCCCTTCCTTACCAACCTTATGATGATACCTTTCGACCACGAGCTTCTTTCCTACGCTGCTTCCGAGCATTCTCCGCACCTTGTCTACACAAGATATGCGGACGACATTACAATCTCCTGCAAATACAGATTCCACTACAGGGAGGTAGAAAAGAGGATAAACAATATACTTGGCAACTTCAATGCACCTTTCAGAATCAAGTCCGAGAAAACCCACTACGGAAGCAACAAGGGAAGCAACTGGATTTTAGGTCTTATGCTGAATAAGGACAATCAGATAACCGTCGGCTACGAAAATAAGAAGGAGCTTAAGTCTATGCTCTGCAATTACATCTGCTCTTTCCAGCAGCACAGCTACTGGGATATAGGAGATGTAATGCAGCTTCAGGGTAAGATTTCCTACTACAAAAGCATTGAGCCGGGCTACATAGATTATCTGATTAAGACCTACGACGAAAAATTCCACAGCGACATTATGCACTATATCAAAATGCAGCTTAGAGGGGAGGTTTAAGGCTGCAAACAATCTCAAAAGGAAAGGAGAAACCTATGTCTATGACAATCAGACAAATAGCCTATGAACTGTACAAGCAGTACTGGATAGACACGCACACTGCTCACGGGGAACGAATGGAAGCAAAGACGAAATATTGTCTTGACCACAGCTTCGATTCCGGTGAGGAGGACGACGCAGAAACATTTGAAGAATGGCTCGAAAATTCAAACGGCTATGGCGGCTCGCTGTATGCCTGCTACGACGAATTCATTGTTACAGAATATCAGAACACCGGGTTCGTTATACAAAAACTGTTCAGAAGCAACGTCAGTCTTGCGGAGGCTTATCTTAAAGACATCAACGGAGAAAGCCGTATATCGGAGTTGCTGAATAAGCTGATAGCCTACGAGCTTGTAGGGCGAACGCCAAAGGAAGCAATTAAACTTCTGCTGAGTCTTGGCTTTACTCCCGAAGAGCTTGTTGGGGAGTGTTACTTCAATGAGAGCGACGTAGCA
>JBJERM010000190.1:0-4311 GCA_051882315.1 Ruminiclostridium sp. | reverse complement strand
TAAGCCGGTTTCGGCTGATATATATTTCGAGTGCGTAGGAAAAAGCGAAACCATATCCCGAGCAATAAATGAAACTATACCGGGCGGAAAGATAATGCTTGTGGGAAATCCCTGTTCCGATATGGTTCTGGATAAGGCGACTTACTGGAAAATTCTCCGAAATCAGTTAACCGTTAGGGGAACTTGGAATTCCTCATTTACTGGCGATGAAAGCGACGACTGGCATTATGTGATGAGCAGGCTTGCCTCAGGAAAAATAAACCCCTCCGCTTTTATTTCCCATAGGCTTGGTATGACGGAGCTCGAAAGGGGCTTTCGGCTTATGAGAGATAAGTCCGAGGATTATATAAAGATTATTATGACGGTGTGAAATATTGCAATACCGCATAATTATCGCCGCGGTTTTCCGCGGCTTTTCTTATTTAAAACTTTAATCCCTATATTGCATTTTTCTCTCATCTATGGTATAGTATTATAAATAGGAAGAAAAAGAAAGGACGGTACCGCCATGAAGAAAAAGCTGCTTGAAAAGCTTAAGGAAACCCTGCCCGCAGTGCTTCCCGTAACGGCGATTGTGCTTATCCTCTGCCTTACCGCCGTAAATGCCCCCGGGGAGTTTATTCTCTCCTTTCTTTTTGGCGCAGTCCTTCTAACCGCAGGCATGATACTTTTTACCCTTGGTGCAGACGTTTCCATGATGCGTATGGGCAGGTCGGTAGGCTCGCATATCACAAAATCCCGCAAAATCCCCTTTATAGCGCTGATATGCTTTGTCCTCGGGGTCATCGTAACCGTAGCCGAGCCTGATTTGCGGGTGCTTGCCGACTCCGTTCCTATTGTGGACACAATGGTTATGATATTGTCTGTTGCCCTCGGAGTTGGAATTTTTCTTGCTGTTTCATTTTTCCGAGTTTATCTCCAGATTAAGCTTTCCTACATACTGATTGCTATGTACGTTCTTGCCTTCGGGCTGGCGCTGTCACCCCTAATCCCCGACAATTTCGTTGCGGCGGCTTTCGACTCCGGCGGCGTAACAACAGGTCCGATAACCGTTCCTTTCATTATGGCGCTGGGCGTTGGTCTTGCTTCCGTCCGTGGCGATAAAACCTCCTACGAGGACAGCTTCGGTCTTGTTGCATTATGCTCCGTAGGACCTATACTCACGGTTCTTATTCTCGGCGCCTTCAACGACGCTTCGGGAGTTACAGCAGAGGCGGAGTCATACAGGGTTTTCGCTTCTGTCGGCGAGGTATTTTCCGCCTATATTACGGCTCTCCCGGAGTTTTTCGGCGAGGTTGCTGTGGCTTTGCTTCCCATACTTGTTTTCTTCGTAATCTTCCAGATAACCTCGCTACACCTCGACAAAACCGAGGTTGTAAAAATCGCTGTGGGAATGGTGTATACCTACTTTGGGCTGGTGCTGTTCCTTACTGGTGTAAACGTAGGCTTTATGCCTATGGGATCCTTTATTGGCAGTCAGCTTGCTTCGGGTGAGCTTTGCTGGCTTCTGATACCCGTCTGCGCTGTAATCGGCTGGTTTATCGTAGCCGCCGAGCCTGCGGTGCACGTCCTGAAACAGCAGGTAGAGGAGGTTACCCAGGGCGCAGTCAAGGGAAAATCAATGGGAATTGCCCTTGCGGTTGGAGTTGCAATATCCGCCGCTCTCTCAATGCTTCGTGTAATAACGGGCATTTCAATCTGGTACATAATAATTCCCGGCTACCTTTTCTCCCTTGCTATGACATTTTTCGTACCGCCTATTTTTACTGCAATAGCCTTTGACTCGGGAGGAGTTGCCTCCGGACCTATGACCGCAACCTTTCTGCTCCCCCTTGCAATCGGCGCTTGTCAGGCTTTAGGCGGGAATATACTTACCGACGCTTTCGGTCTGGTTGCACTTGTTGCTATGACCCCTCTTGTAACAATACAGCTTTTAGGTCTTATCAGCAGGCTCAAGGGTGCAAAGGCAGCACGGAAAACGGCTTCCTCAGTACTGCTTTCGGACGATATTGTGGAATTTGACATATACGATGAGGAGGTAAGGCTATGAGTGGACAGATGCGGGCGGTTTTTACAATTGTGGATTACAGCAACGGACCTGTTATAGAAAAAATATACTCGGAGGAAAAGGTTCCCGTAGCATTTTCAACCCACGGACACGGAGCGGCGGACTCCTCGGTGCTTGAATACTTAGGCTTCGGGGAGAACAAGAAAAGCGTTACAATCTGCCTGCTCACAAAAAATAAAGCGGACAGTTTTTTTACCGCCGCAGAGGAAAAAATGAACTTAAGCAAGCCGGGGAAGGGAATTATCTTTTCCGTCCCTGTAACAAGCGCCACCGCCTTTCTTGCAGGAATTGCAGGCAGGGAGGAGTCTTCGGGAAATGCAAAGGAGAGTGAGCTTAAAATGCCTGATAACAAGCACCAACACGAGCTTAT
The DNA here is from genome assembly GCA_051882315.1 of Ruminiclostridium sp. Lineage (GTDB taxonomy): Bacteria > Bacillota > Clostridia > Oscillospirales > Ruminococcaceae > Ruminiclostridium_E. Next base: position 1,873 of record JBJERM010000190.1, on the reverse strand, counting down.
AATTACCATAATAACAAAGGGCTGCTTTGCAGAGGTAAAGGCGGCGGCAAACAGCGCAGGCGCAAGAGGCGGAACGCTTATCCATGCTCTCGGAATGGGGGGCGAGGAGGCGCAGAAGTTCCTGGGAATTTCAATCCAGCCCGAAAAGGATATTATCCTTATCGTTGTGCGCCGAGAAGAAAAAAACAAGGTTATGAAGGCAATCGCAGAAGCGGCGGGAATCAATACCCAGGGCAAGGGAATTATCTTTTCTCTCCCGGTAGACAGCGCCCTCGGCTTAAGCGAAATACCTTACGGGGAGGACTAAATGCGTTTTGTAATTCAGCGTGTAACCCATGCCTCGGTAACGGTTGAGGGCGAGGTCAAGGGGAAGATTGATAAGGGCTTTATGGTGCTTATCGGAGTTTCAAAAACAGATACCAAAGCGGAAGCTGACAGGCTTATAAAGAAAATGCTGGGGCTTAGGATTTTCGAGGACGAGAACGGAAAAACAAACCTTTCACTTACCGATGTAGGCGGTTCTCTCCTGCTTATATCCCAGTTCACACTTTATGCCGACTGCCGCAAGGGAAACCGCCCCTCATTTATCAACGCAGGCGACCCTGTTTCAGCCAACCAGCTTTACGAGTATATCATATCGAAATGCTCCGAAAGTTTTCATGTCGAAAAGGGCGTTTTCGGGGCGGATATGAAGGTTGAGCTGCTTAACGACGGGCCATTTACGGTAATTCTGGACAGCAGCGAGCTATGATAATGCGGGAGAATTACCGCAGAAAACCGAAAGCGCCGCTTTGCGATAAATAATCGCAAAGCGGCGCTCAATATTATTCAGTTTTCAGTATCCATTTCTTCCGCCTTCTCAATCTCCCCATTCATAATCTCGTCAAGGGCAGACATTTCGGAAATAAGCTTTTTGAATCGCTCCTTGCCGAATTTGCTGATAACGCCGTATCTGAAATCCGAGAGAATGTCGCTCTGCTCCTTAAGCGCCTTCATTCCCTCGGGGGTAATCATAATGTAGGTGCCCTCCTTGCCCAGCCCGTCGTGAGTCCAGACTGCAAGCCCCTTGTCCTGCAATTTTCCTGCCATTTCCGACACGAACTGCATAGGAAGCCCCGAAGCCTCGGCAATCTGCTTTAGGTAGTACCTGCGGTTTTCCTCCGCCTCGTTGATTTCGGTGGACAGAAACCACATCACCGCATAATCCGCCGCCGAGACCTTGTTGAAAAGCTTCTGAAGATTTATTCTTTTTCGTGGCAGCAGCGATAAGCTGCGGACGCTGTCTGTAATGATAGCGTTTTCGTTTTTGTTCTCGTTCATAGCCCTTCTCCTTTCCGAATTATGTGTACTGGCAGAGCCTAAGAAGCCGATTCATGGAAGCTTCCCCGTGAAATTCCTCAAGCACCTGCTGGCTTACAAGCTCGTCTGCGTTCAAATGGGAAAACATCTCGTTGGGCGAAACGCAGTACAGCCTGCAAAGCATAACCCACTGCTCAAGAGAGGGCTGACTCTCGCCCCTTTCCCACTCCGAAATCTGCTCCGGGCTTGCGTTTATGAACTTCCCCAGCTTTTCGGGTGTGTAGCCTGCATATTCCCGAAGAACCTTAAGCTTTTTTCCTGTTGCATTTTCTGTCATAGCGCTCAATCCTTTCTGATTGCTAATAATGTTAGCAATTATTGTATTAAAAATTATTTTTGCCTTTTGTGCAGTATGCTTTCTGCCGCTTTTTGTCCTTACCGGAAAGAAAGGCGGCTGCTTACTGACGCAAGGCTATGCTTTTGCGGCTTACTTTTCGGATAATATATTTATAAGCTTATGCTGTAAGCGAATGTATTCTCTTGCGTCCTCTTCGCCAAGCTTTTCAAGGATTTT
>JBJERM010000189.1:0-4337 GCA_051882315.1 Ruminiclostridium sp. | reverse complement strand
ATTGCAGTCCGGGCATCCGAGAGGCTTTGAAACACTCCAAAAACTGCGCTTCCGCTGCCTGTCATGGCTGCTCCGACAGCGCCGCTTTCAAGAAGCAGAGCCTTAATTCTGTCGATTTCGGGATTTTTTTGCAGTTCTTCAAACACGTTATACATGCTTCCCGCCCAGAGCTTCGGCTCTTTGCTTAAATCCTCGCAGAACTGCGAAAATCCAGCTTCTGCCTCAATCGGGCTTTCGTCCCAGCTTTTGTAGGCTAAGGCAGTATTACAGGAAAAATCCGGCTTTATAACAGCTATTGCAAAATCGGAGCAGCAAAGCTTTCTCTTTACCTCTCCTATGCCGCCGCACTCCGCCGTTCCGCCCACAATGCAGAAAGGAACGTCTGCGCCGATTTTTCCGCCGATTTCGCAAAGCTGCTCAACCGTAAGAGGTCTGCCGAAAAGCAGGTTAAGCCCTGTAAGAACTGCTGCGCCGTCCGTACTTGAGCCGCCCATTCCCGCTTCAACAGGGATTTTCTTTTCGATTTCAAGCTTAATCCCGTGGGTAAAGCCGACTGCACCAAAAAAGGCATCGGCGGCTTTATAGGCGATATTCCGGCGGTCGGTGGGGATTGCAGGGTTGTCGCATATTATCTCTATTTCCCTGCCAGCCGTGGGCGTAAGCGTTACAGTATCGTATAAATCTACCTGCCGCATAACGGTATTTAAGCTATGATAGCCGTTTTCGAGCCTGCCCGTTATGTCCAGCCAGAGATTGATTTTTGCGTAAGCCTTAACCCTTAAGCTCATTTATAAATTCCTTTATTCTTGCAAGCGCCTGCATTATGTGGTTTATGGAATATGCGTAGCTTACCCTTATAAAGCCCTCGCCGCAGCTTCCGAAAGCGTCTCCCGGAACAACCGCAACCTTCTTTTCAAAAATAAGCCGCTGGCAGAACTCCTGTGAAGTAAGTCCTGTTGACTTTATGCAGGGGAAAACGTAGAAAGCGCCCTCCGGCTCAAAGCAGGTAAGCCCCATTTCGTTAAATCCGTTTACTATAAGCCGTCTTCTCATATCGTACTCGTTCACCATATACTCAACGTCAGCACGGCAGTCCCGAAGAGCAACAACTGCGGCGTACTGGCTTACAGTCGGTGAGCACATTATTCCGTACTGGTGGATTTTAAGCATCTGGGTAATAATCGGCTCGGGGCCTGCCGCAAAGCCTAAGCGCCAGCCCGTCATAGCAAATGCCTTTGAAAAGCCGTTTATAACAACCGTGCGCTCCTTCATTCCGTAGATTTCCGCAATTGAAACATGCCGCTCGCCCCCGTAGGTAAGCTCGGAGTAGATTTCGTCGGAAATTACGATTATGTTCTTCTCACGAAGCACTCCCGCTATCTTCTCAAGGTCGTCACGGCGCATTACTGCACCCGTAGGATTATTCGGATAAGGCAGGACAAGTGCCTTTGTTTTCGGGGTAATCTTCTCTAAAAGCTGCTCGGGAGTAAGCTTGAAGCGGTTTTCCGCCTTTGTTTCAATAGGTACGGGAACGCCGTCCGCCATTGTTACAAGAGGAGTGTAGCAGACAAAGCTTGGCTCGGGCACAAGTACCTCGTCACCGGGGTTTAAAATTGCTCTGAAAACTGCGTCGATAGCCTCCGAGCCGCCTACTGTAACGAGGATTTCCTTTTTCGGGTCGTAGGCTGTATTTATGCTGTTTTTAAGGTAGTCGGAGATGCCGCTTCTAAGGTCGTCAAGACCTGCGTTTGAGGTATAGGTTGTTCTTCCCTTTTCAAGAGTTCTTATTGCCTCTTTTCTGATTGCAAAGGGGGTCTTGAAGTCGGGCTCGCCTACCGAAAGGCTTATAACGTCCTTTACGGTTGCGGCAATATCAAAAAACTTTCTTATTCCCGAAAATTTTATGTCGCATACCTTTTCGGACAGAATTTCATCATAGTTTATCACGGGGAAACCAGACTCCTTTCGTCAACGTTTTCCCTTACAAACTCAACGCCCTTTTCCTTGTATCTGCGGAGAATGAAGTGGGTTGTTGTTGAAAGTACGCCGTCAATAGGCGCAAGTCTGTCCGAAACGAAGGTTGCAACCTCTCTCAAATTCGTGCCTCTGATTGTTACCGAAAGGTCGAAGGAGCCGCTCATAAGATAAACGCTGTCAACCTCTCTGTACTGGGCAATCATAGCCGCAATATCGTCGTAGCCGCAGGCAGCCTGTGGCGACACCTTAAGCTCGATAAAGGCGGTAACGCAGTTCCTGTCGTATTCCTCCTCGTTTATGATTGCCGAATAGCCGATAATCATACCCTCGCTTTCAAGCTTTTCAATCTCCTCGGCAACCTCCTCCGGAGTTTTTCCAAGCATAACCGCCAGTTCCTTATTTGTAAGGCGGGCGTTTTCTCTCAGTAAATCAACTAATCTTTTCATGCTGTATTCCTTTCTTAAGCTATATTTTAATAAAAACCGGATTTCTTTTTTTGAAGCAGGCTATTTCCGTAAAGCCTGCGCTGCGGGCGATTTCAATGCCCTGTTCTATGCCCTTTCCTAAATCCTCGGTGCGATGTGCGTCTGAACCGATAGTAATAATCCTGCCGCCAAGGTCATAGTAGCGCTTAACGTATCTCAGTTCAGGCAAAGTCACGCCTATTTTCTGCCGCAGACCCGAGGTATTTATCTCAATTCCGCAGCCGTTCTTAATAAGTGTACGGAAAATCTCGTCTATTATATGAGCATAGCGTTCCATATCCACAAAAATTCCGCTGTCGCCGCAGATGTAGCGCAGAGGGTAGGTAAGATGTCCGAGGACGTCGAACTTTCCCCATTCCGCCATTTCAAGCAGTTCCTCGAAATAGGTATCAAGGAGTGAAACGGGGTCGTTTTCCTTATAATCAAGAAAATAAAAGTCGTCGTATCCTCTTATCATGTGGCAGGATCCGATAACAAAGTCAAGCTGCGGCGAGGAAACCACCTGTTCAGCAAGCCCGACATTATGCACAGGCTGACCTAACTCAATTCCACAGGCGAGGGTTATTTCTGCGCTGTATTTTTCTTTTAGTGCAGGAAGCTGCTCCAAAGCGGCGGAAAGAGTTTCGGGAAAGTTATACTCTTTATCGTAGAACTGGTTAATCTCGATATGGTCGGTGATGGCGTAATGCTTGACGCCAAGCTGTATGGCTCGGAGTACCATTTCCTCGGGCAGACATTCGCCGTCAAAGGAAAGCTTTGTGTGGGTATGATAGTCAAATAACGCCATTCTTCCCCGCTCCTTCAACAAATTTGCAGTTAAAGCATACTGCATAAAATCTATTTTAACATATTTTTTAATTTTTGTCCATTAAAATATTTACAATTTCAAAAAAATATAGTATAATATTATTTGTCTATTATTCCGATAATAAAGAAAGCCACGTTTTTGCGTGTCGAAAGGAGATTTTTTAAAATGAGAGCAGTAGTAGCTGTTATAGGTAAGGATACGGTAGGTATTCTGGCAAAGGTCAGCACAATTTGCGCTGAGTGCAACGCAAATGTTATGGACGTTACGCAGACGATTATGCAGGACCTTTTTGCTATGACTATGCTTATCGACATTACCAACTGCACCGAAAGTTACAGCGTTCTTGCAGACAAGCTGAAGAAGTGCGGCGATGATATGGGGCTTCAGATTCACGTTATGCACGAGGACATCTTCAACTCCATGCATAGAATATAAGCTTCGGAGGTTAGTCTGAAATGAATTTTAACTCAAACGATATTCTTGAAACTATAAAGATGATACAGGAGGAGAACCTTGATATCCGTACAATCACAATGGGTATCAGCCTTCTTGACTGTATCGACAGCGACATTGACAAGTCCTGCGCTAAAATCTACGAAAAGATGATGCGCCTTGCCTGCAACCACGTCAAGACAGGCGAGGAAATCGAAAAGAGATACGGTATCCCGATTATAAACAAGCGCCTTTCCGTAACTCCTATCGCTATGCTTGCGGCAGCGGCTAAGGGCAGCCCCGTAAAGTTCGCTAAAACCCTTGAAAAGGTTGCTAATGAAACAGGCGTAAACTATGTGGGCGGCTACTCTGCGCTGGTACATAAGGGCTTTTCGGCAGGCGACTTAGAGCTTATAAACTCTATCCCCGAGGCTCTTGCGGAAACAACAAAGGTATGCTCCTCGGTAAACGTTGGCTCAACAAGAGCGGGTATAAATATGGACGCTGTTGCCCTTATGGGAAGAATTATCCGTGAGGCAAGCGAAAGAACTGCGGATAACCACTGCTTCGGAGCAGCGAAAATCGTTGTTTTCTGTAATGCAGTAGAGGATAACCCCTTTATGGCAGGCGCATTC
>JBJERM010000188.1:0-4370 GCA_051882315.1 Ruminiclostridium sp. | reverse complement strand
ATTCCTTACTTTCCAAGATATTCAAGGATTTCAGCAGCGTTTGTATCGGGCTTAACCTTAGGCATAACCTTTTCGATAATTCCATTTTCATCTATAATATATGTGCTGCGGACAACTCCCATGCTTACCTTTCCGTAAAGCTTTTTCTCCTGCCATACGTCATAAGCCTTTATTGCGGTAAGCTCTGTATCAGACAAAAGAATAAAGGGAAGATTGTATTTCTCCGCAAACTTCCTGTGGGACTCGGAGCTGTCCTTGCTTATTCCTATAACAACGGTGTTCTTGTCCTTAAAGCCCTCATACGCCGCCGCAAAGGCGCACGCCTGCCTTGTACAGCCGGGTGTGTTGTCCTTCGGGTAAAAGTAGAAAACTACCTTTTTACCAAGAAAATCCGAGAGAGAAACCTTGTTGCCGTCCTTGTCAGCAAGTGTAAAATCCGGGGCTTTTGTTCCTGTTTCAAGCATTTTTAATTCTCCTTTATCAAGTTTTATATACCGTAAGGTCAAAGCTTCCCATAAAATCGGTCAGTTCTGCTCTTACCGTGTATGCGTCGTCCTTTTCGGGGGTAAAGTATGTCACAAGCTCTTTCCCGTTATCAAGAGTAAAAACATTTTCCCCGTCTGAATTGTAAACCGTAATATCAAGCTCCCCGCCTTTTATATCGGAATTAAGCACAATTTTAAGCTTTCTTCCCGCTTCGGCGTAAAAGCTTACCTCCGATCCGCTTGTTTCGGGTTCTGAATATGAGCCGTTAATATTGCCCATCCAGTTCATAAAATTCATTATCGCAGGTGCGGCAAAAATAAGGCCTGCAATAAGAACAATTACTATAAGTACAATTATAAGCTTTTTCAAAACTGTCTTCCTTTCATTATGCAACTATCCGCAATTGCGTGCAAAATGCGTTCCTGCAAAAAGTTATTTTAAAACCGCCACGGTAACGCCAGCCTCGCCCTCGCCGTACTCGCCAAGGCGGTAGCTTTTTACGTTCTTGTTATTCTTCAGGAACTGATGAACTGCGGCACGAAGAGCGCCCGTACCCTTTCCGTGGATTATCGTTACGGTTTCTATTCCGCTTAAAAGGCAGTTGTCAATAAACCTGTCAACCTCCATAACGCCCTCGTCCGTCATCATTCCCCTTATATCAAGCTCCATGCTGCTCTTGCGGGTCATATTTGACTGGAGGGTTTTCTTTACCCCGCCTTTTTTCTTCTGAGGTGCAGGATTTTCTGTTATCAGCTCCAGATTATCTACCGCTGTTCTCGTCTTTATCATTCCCACCTGCACAGTGCAGCTTCCGCCTGCGTCGGGGAGAGATATTACAACGCCCTTGCTTCCTATATCCATAAGACGCACATTATCGCCGATTTTAAGCTCCCGGGGCAGCTTGTACTTTGTTTTCTTCCGCTCAATAACAGGGTTTGCCCTGTCAGACATATTATCAAGCGCCGAATTGGTCTTTGAGCGGGCAGAGCGCACCTTATCCGAGAAATCCTCTTTGTCTTTTTCCTTTTTCAGCGCGTCAAGCTCGCCCATAAGCTTTTCTGCGCCAAAACGGGTCTGCTCAACAATGCTCATAGCCTGAGTTCTTGCCTTACCGAGCTCAAATTCCTTCTGCTTTTCAAGCTCCTCCCGTTCCTTTTCAAGCTCCTCGGTAACAATGCGGGCGTTTCGTTCCTCTTCCTCCGCCTTAGCCCGCAGCTCGTCCAGCTCCTGCCTTGTCCTTTCAAGGCTTTCAATAACGTTCTCAAAGCGCTTATTTTCCTCGCCCACAAGCTTCTTTGCCTCGGAAATAATATAGTCGTCCATTCCCAGCCTTTTTGCGATTGCAAAGGCGTTGGACTTTCCGGGAATACCGATAATAAGCTTATAGGTAGGTTTCAGAGTATTTACGTCAAACTCGCAGCTTGCATTCTCAACGCCTTCCTGCTCAATAGCGTAAAGCTTGACCTCCTGGTAGTGGGTAGTCGCCATAACACGGCTTTCCATATCCCGGAAATAGCTTAAAACGGAAACCGCAAGGGCTGCACCCTCGATAGGGTCGGTACCGCTTCCAAGCTCGTCAAGAAGTATAAGAGAACGGCGGCTCGCCCGCTTCATTATCCTTACGATGTTGGTCATGTGTGATGAGAAGGTGGACAGGCTTTGCTCAATGCTCTGCTCATCGCCTATATCCACAAGAATATCCGAAAAACAGCCGATAACGCTGCCGTCAGCAGCAGGAATCATCATTCCGCACATTGCCATAAGGGTAAGCAGCCCCGCTGTTTTAAGGGAAACTGTCTTACCACCGGTGTTAGGACCGGTTATAATAAGGCTTGTATATGTTTCACCTAAAATTATTGTGGTGGGAACTACGGTTTCCTTCGGAATAAGCGGGTGTCTTGCCTTATTAAGGTGCAGTACGGGTTCTTCGCTTATCTGCGGTACTGTCGCCCGCATTTTTGCTGCAAGATTCGCCTTTGCAAAGTATTCCTCAAGCTTCAGCATGCATTTGAAGCCTGTTATCAGCTGCTCCGAGAAGAAGCCCACCTGCTCCGACATATCACGAATAATTCGCTGGATTTCGTCCTGCTCCTCACATTTCAGAATACGGATTTCATTGTTTGCTTCAACTACGCTCATAGGCTCAATAAAAAGGGTTGAGCCACTGGAAGAGGTGTCGTGTACAAGGCCGCTTATCTGGCTTCTGTACACGGTTTTTACGGGCACAACATATCTGCCGTCACGCTGGGTAACAAGGGCTTCCTGCAAATATTTCTGGGTGTTCTGGCTTTTTATGAGCTTGTCCAGCTGTTCCTTAATTCCTGCGCTTCTGCGGGCTATCGCCTTTCTTATACGTGCAAGCTCGGGGCTTGCGCCGTCTGAAAGCTCCTCCTCGGAAATAATGGCGTTTGTTATAGTAGTTTCAAGGGATTTGTTGGGAGTAAGCTGAGCGAAATACTCGTGCAGGCTGTTTTCAACACCGCCGCACTGGTCGTACCAGGACACAAGCCCTCCGATTTCACGGAGAACAAGCCCTATATCAAGCAGCTCCCGCAAAGACAGAGTAGCGCCCTGACTTGCTCGTCCTGCACTAAAGGCAACGTCCTTTACATTGTAAAAGCGGGGAGTGCCGTATTTGCTTGCAAATACAAAGGCTTCGTCAGTTTTTGCAAGCTCGGATTTTATCTCGTCTATATCGTAGGAGGGATTGATTTTAAGGACATTTTCCTTTGCAATATCGCTCCACGCTTCATTGCTTAACAGCTCGAGTATTTTATCAAGCTCAAGCTTTTTATATTGTGAGTTCATTTAAATTCCCTTTCAGCAATATGTTCATCTTTTTAAGCAATATGAACATATATCTCAAATCATAGTTTAATCGAATTATAATAATCAAGGCTTTTAAAGGACCTGTCAAGCTGTCTTAATAAGTAGTCCTCACAGATTCGTGAAAGCGCTGTGAGAGGTGCATTTGTGAGAGTAAATCTGTAAACCCTGTCGGTATCGGAATAAAGTATAAACCGCATAGCATACAGCAAATCGGGGGAAAGCGGTACAAGCCCGCCTTTTTCCTCCGGAACGCAGTCGCCGCAGTAAATACAGCTCTCCTCCGGGTCAAAGAACATCTGCTCGTGTTCATAACACATACAATTCCTGCACACCGTAAGGTCGGGAGAAAAGCCCAGCATAGCGGAAATATGCAGCTCAAAAACCGCCTTTATCTGAGTAAGGCTTATCCTTTTCTTCTCGATTTCATACAATGTAACCGCCATAAACCGCAGAAAACCGGGAGCCTCCTGCTCCTCGGCAACCGCAAATTTTACAACCTCCGCAAAATAAGCCGCAAGTGACAGTCCCTCAAGGTCGGAGGAAATGCGATGAAAGCTTACTTTCGGCTCAGCGCTGTTGAGAGTATACTTAAGCCCGCTTTTTGAAAAGCAGAACTTTGAATAAGAGAAAAGAGAGCAGGCGCCTGCGTTCTTGCTGGTGAGCTTTTTTATTCCGTGGGCTGTCGCCTCGATAACCCCGTATTCATCGGTAATAACGTCAATAAAGCAGTTGTTTTTCCCTATTGTGCGCTTTCCTATTACAATTCCCTCAACAGTAACCAGCATATCTGTTCCTCAAATTCTGATTTATGAACATTACTCGGCATTCAAACCGAAATCGGTGATAAGAACATCGCTGTTGCGCCAGTCGTCCTTTACCTTAACCCAGAGCTTCATGTTCACCTTCTGCTCAAAATACTCCTCCATCTCGGCTCTTGCAACCTGACCGATTTTCTTAAGCATTGAGCCGCCCTTGCCGATAATCATACCCTTATGGGACTGGCGCTCGCAGATAATTACAACTCCGATATCCACAATATCCTCACCCTTGTTTGT
>JBJERM010000187.1:0-15394 GCA_051882315.1 Ruminiclostridium sp. | reverse complement strand
CTTGTTGTCCTGAAAAGGGTTATATATAACAGAAGGCAAATTTTAAACCGAAAGGACGGATAATATGAAATTCAGACGAGTAACATCTGCGGCGCTGGCGGCGGCGATATTTGCTACGGGCACATCAATAACTGCTTTTGCCGAGCAGGACGCAGAAATGACCAAGGCGCTTACCTACGTCAAGCAGAGGATAAGCATACCCGAGGAGCTTACGGAGTTCACTCACAGCACAAGGCTTGTGAACAACAAGACGCAGTACCAATTTATGTGGAAAACTGCAAATGACTATGAGGGCAGTCCTGCCAACCTCACAATTACCATTACCGGAAAGGTAATAACCTCTTACGAATATTACAACAGCGAAATGGACGAACCGGACGTTGAGGTTGATGAAGACGGCATTGAGATTTCCTCAAACAAGCCCTCATTTGCAAAGCTAACAAAAGCACAGCTTATTGCAAAGGCTAAGGCTGCAATAAAAAAGCTTAATCCTACGGTTTATGAGAATATAACCATAGACGAGGACAACTTCAGTATTGCCCTTAACAGCAACGAGGCATGGGTTACCCTCCGCCGTACAAACGACGGTATTCCCGTAGCGGGTCAGAACGGCTGGATAGCAATAAACAAGAACACCGGTGAGCTTATTTATTACTATATGGACTGGGTAATAGGCGCAGGCTTTGCGGATAAGGATAAGGCTGTTTCCGTTGAAAAGGCACAGCAGGGCTTCGAGGAAAACTTCCCGGTTATGCTGGTTTATAACGCAAGCTACGACTGGCAGACAAAAACCTATACCCCTTACCTTATGTACCGGCAGGTTCGTTTCGGGCAGATTGACGCTCTTACAGGAGAGCTTTCTACCTTCCAGAACAGCTATTATGACTACGGCAGCAGCGCAGACGAAGTCGAAGACGATGCAGTAGATGAGGACTTCGATGAAGACAATCTCGCAACAGGCGCAGGCGAAAACAAGGTAACCTTTACCGACAAGGAAAAGGAGCAGCTGGAAAAAGAGGGCAAGCTCATAAAGGCGGAGGACGCACTTACTGCACTTAAAAAAGGCGGCATTTTCCACGTTCCCGAGGGCAGCGAGATTAGCAGCTCAAGCTGCTTCTATAATGAGAAGCTGGGCTTCTATGTGCGCAGTGCAAGCTTCAATACCAAGAAATACAGCGAGGCGGGAAGCTTTGATATTCCCGTTTATACAACCGACGAAGAGATAGCAGTGGAGGACGACGACGGCTCATCATACGTTTATTACGGCAACTTTACCATAAACGCCGAAACAGGACGGGTACTGAGCTTCTATTGCAGCGACGTAAACAACGGCAAGTCCTTAAGCCAGACAAAGACAACCGCCGCTGTCAAGAAATGGCTTAATAAGCTGCTGGGAGATGATGCGGAAAAATTTGAGATTGACGGCGTGGATTTAAATCAGTTCTACAAGTCCTACGACCCGAAAACAGGCAAGGGTATCGGAAATCCCCTTAACAGAAGCATAAGCTACTCAATTCCGAGAACGATTGACGGAATAAAGAGCCTTGTTGAGGGAATAAACCTTACCGTAGGCAACAGCGGCAAGATTACAAGCTATAACCTTACGGATTACGGAATCCAGTACCCCAAGGCAGAGAACATTATTTCCGAAAGCGAAGCCTACGATAAGTTTTTTGAGCAGGTTGACTACGATTTACAGTACCGCTGCGCCTACAACGCAACCACCAAGAAGGTTACAACCGCTATGGTTTACAACGCAGACAAGAGCCTTTACATAGACGCCTTCACCGGCAAGCTTACCAACAGTGACGGCTCGCCTTATATAGTTACCGAAAAAACAACCGCTTACACCGATATTGAGGGCAGCAAGTACAGAAAGTACGCAGAAAAGCTTGCTGAATACGGTATCTACATAGGCGACGAGAACGGAAAGCTTAACGAAAGCAAGGCGATAACCTACGATGATTTCAGAAACCTTCTCTCCTACGCAGGAATCTACTGCCCCTACGATTCGGCTATCAAGGGAACTACCGCCGTTACAAGACAGCTCGCCGCTAAAATGATGACAGCAGGCATTGTAGGAAACGACAGGGTTATGAGTATCAAGGGCATTTTCAAGTCCCCCTTTACCGACGTTTCCGAAGACAGCGCCTATGTCGGCTATATAGCAGTAGCCAAAGTCGCAGGGCTTATGGACTGCATTATGAGCAAGTCCACCTTCTCCCCCAAAGCCAAGCTCTCCCGTGGCACCGCCCTGCGCATAATCTACGATTACCTTTCTAAATAATCTCTATCTCTCAAAGGGCGCCGCCCCGCAGCTTAGCTGCGGGGCGGCGTTCTTTTTGAGATTTGGAGAGAATAAGAGAGAAAGATTTTTCAGCCCTTTTGTAAGAAGGGACCGCAGCAAGCTGCACGGAAAACTTTCAGCCGCTTCGCGCAAAGCGGGCGCATAAGCAAACAATGGCGGCAACGGCAATAAACAAAGCACTCTCTTTAATCAGAGTTGAGAGAAAAATAAAGCAGAAAACTTGCGAATGTGCATCAAAAGCTCCCCCGCAAAGCAAATGCAGTAATCAAGCTTCAAACGGGTCAAGCGCCGTCGCGCTTGCCGGGGGTATGTTCAAAAATCTACGATTTTTGAACCCGTCGGTATGCGCTATGGCGCATACCTCCTCAAGAGGAAGAATTTATTATAATGGGGCGGGCAGCCCCCTTGCTCAAAATCTCTCAATATCTCAAAAAATCTCTGAAATCTCTCTCCCATTTGTGTAAATACTATAAAAGCGGGCGGGAATGGGCTTTGGTTTTGTGAAATAAATTATTTGCAATATCGGGGCGGATATGATATAATTAAATATAGTATGCCAAAAAGAAAACGGATAGAAGAAAGGACTCAGAGAATGATTACAGTATCAAACGTTAGCTTACAGTTCGGCGGACAGACCCTTTTCAAGGACGTTGACCTTTTATTTACCGAGGGCAACTGCTACGGCGTTATCGGCGCAAACGGTGCGGGAAAATCCACCTTTTTAAAGATACTCAACGGGGAACTTGAGCCTACAACGGGAAGCGTTACAATCCCGAAGGAGCTGCGTATGTCGGTTTTACGGCAGGACCACTTTGCCTTTGACGAGTACACGGTGCAGGACACTGTTATAATGGGCAATAGGCGGCTTTACGATGTTATGAAAGAAAAGGAGCAGCTTTACGCTAAGGAGGACTTCACCGAGGAGGACGGAAACAGAGCAAGCGAGCTTGAAGCCGAGTTTGCGGAGCTTAACGGCTGGGAGGCGGAAAGCGACGCTTCTAAGCTGGTGCAGGGGCTTGGACTTGACGAAAGCATTATGTACAGCCAGATGTCAAGCCTTTCGGGTAACGAAAAGGTAAAGGTTCTGCTTGCACAGGCGCTTTTCGGAAACCCGGACATTATCCTTATGGACGAGCCTACAAACCACCTTGATATAGACGCAGTAGCATGGCTGGAGGACTTTCTTGCGGAATACTTCGGTACAGTTATCGTGGTTTCCCACGACCGTCACTTCCTTAACAACGTCTGCACCCATACAGTAGATATAGATTACGGCAAAATCAAGATGTATGTGGGCAACTACGAGTTCTGGTACGAGTCCTCACAGCTTATCCAGCGTATGATTAAGCAGCAGAACAAGAAGAACGAGGAAAAAATCAAGGAATTACAGACCTTTATCCAGCGCTTCTCCGCAAACAAGTCCAAATCCAAGCAGGCTACCTCCAGAAGAAAGCTTCTGGATAAGCTTACCGTTGAGGAAATGCCCGCTTCAAGCCGCCGCTATCCCTTTATCGGCTTCGATATGGAAAGAGAGCCGGGTAAGGATATTCTTCAGGTTACAGGTCTTTCCAAAACCGTTGACGGCGTAAAGGTTCTGGACGACGTTTCCTTTACAGTAGGCAGAGAGGACAAGATTGCGTTCTTAGGCGAAAGCGAAATTGCAATTACTACCCTGTTCAAGATTATTATGGGCGAGCTTGAGCCTGACGAGGGTTCTTATAAGTGGGGCAGCACTATCACAACAAGCTACTTCCCTATCGACTCCGACCACTTCTTTGCAGGCTGCACTATGTCAATTCTCGACTGGATAAGACAGTACTCAAACGACGTGACAGAAACCTACCTCCGTGGATTTTTAGGACGTATGCTGTTCTCCGGCGACGATATTTTCAAGCCGGTAAACGTGCTTTCCGGCGGCGAAAAGGTGCGCTGTATGTTCTCCAGAATGATGCTGTTCCAGTCAAACGCTCTCGTTCTCGACCGTCCTACCAACCATCTTGACCTTGAAAGCATTACTGCCGTAAACAACGGTCTTCGTGACTTCAAGGGAGTTGTTCTTTTCGCTTCCCACGACCACGAAATCGTACAGACAGTTGCAAACAGAATTATTGAAATAAAGGACAAGGGCTGCTGGGATAAGATAGGCACATACGAGGAATATGTTGACTGGCGCAAGAGCCAGGTAAGCGGTACCTTTACCCTTTGATTTACAGTAAGCTTTATGTTTTTCTGCCCGCCGAAGGCGGGCAGAAAAACAGTCTTCCGATAAACACGAATTTAAAATATTGCGTAATAACCGCATTTTAAAACATTTACCACAAAAATTTTTCACAAAGCTATTGTAATAATGCCACAATATATAGTATAATAAAGAGTAAGCGCATACAAGAAATGAGCAGAGAGAAGCGCACACAGGAAACGAGGCGGCAGAATGGAAGAAGAAATAATATACGGCAGAAATGCCGTTACGGAAGCCCTGCTTTCGGGCAGGGCGGTCGATACCGTCTATGTACTGAAAACCGCTAAGGGAATGGGGAAAATCATTTCCCTCGCAAAGGAAAGCGGAGCGGTAGTAAAGGACGTAAGCGAGGAAAAGCTTGATATGCTTGCCCCGGGCGGAAAGCACGGCGGAGTTGCGGCTAAGGCTGCGGCGGCGGAGTATTCTACCGTTGAGGATATACTGCTTACTGCCAAAGAAAAAAAGGAACCGCCCTTTATAATAATCGCAGACGAGATACAGGACCCACATAATTTAGGAGCAATTATAAGAACCGCAGAGGCGGCAGGCGCCCACGGCGTCATTATCCCCAAGCGCAGAAGCGCAGGTCTTACCGCAACCGTCCTTAAAACCTCGGCGGGTGCAGCAAGCTGGATTAAGGTAGCAAGGGTTTCAAATCTCGTTGATACTATAAATTTTCTTAAGAAGCAGGGAGTCTGGGTCTACGGCGCAGAGGCGGACGGCGAGCCTTTCCATAAGGCGGATTTAAGCGGGGCTGCTGCGCTGGTTATCGGCTCGGAGGGCTTCGGTCTGGGCAGGCTGGTGCGTGAAAGCTGCGATATGATTTTATCAATAGATATGTACGGAAAGGTAAATTCCCTGAACGCTTCGGTAAGCGGCGGAATACTTATGTACGAAATAGTAAGGCACAGAAGAACAAGCGGTAATGCCTGAAAGGTGTGAATGTAAATGGCAAAGTTTTCTCTTGACGATATACTTGCAGAGGTTGACAGCAAGCGGGGTCACAGCCCCGAAGTCCACGAGTCGGACGAAGATGTGGACGATATACTGAAAAGTATCCTCGGCGACGAAAAGGGAGAAAAATCCCCGAAAAACGCAAAGGGCGGTAAGTCCCCTAAAAGCGCAAGGGGCGAAAAAGGCGCAAAGGCAGAAAAGGACGAAAAATCCGAAAAAGCCGGAAAGCTTACCTTCAGCGGAGTAACTCAGGAGGATAAGCGCAGGGCTGCCGAGCAGAAGCGGCAGGCTGAGCTTGAGGAAAAGCGTAAGGCTGCTGAGCAGAAGCGGCTTGAGGAGCTGGCTAAGAAGCAAAGAGAAGCCGAAGAACGGCGGATAAAGGAAGAGGAGCGGGCAAAAAAGCTTGCCGCAGAGCAGGAACAGCGCCGCAAAGCCGCAGAAGAAGCCGCAAGGCAGAAAGCCGAGGAAGCCGCAGAAAAGCAAAGGCAGGCGGAGCTTGCCCTCAGAAAGGCGGCTGAGGAGGCTGCGGAAAGAAAGCGGCTTGCAGAAGAAGCAGAGCAGAAAAGAGCCGAGGAAGCTGCAAGAATTGCTGCCTTAGACGAAAGCGAGCGGAAAAAGGCGGAAAAGCTTGCGGAGGAAAAGCGCCGCAAGGAGGAAGAATCCGAGCGCAGATTTGCCACTAAGAATATAGTTTTTGAGGACGTTCCGCTGGAAATGCCGAAAAGCGAGCCGGAGGAGGAAAAGCCTAAGGCTGCTCCTGCAACAACGGAGGAGATAGAGCTTGAAAAAACCCTCCGTCAGCAGAAAATTGAGATAGATTCACAGAAATTACTTATAAAGGAATCCGAGCTTGAAGCCCCCGAGGACTTCTTAAGCTCAATGAACCCCTACGAGTTCGGCTCGAATACGGGGCTTACACAGATGATTGAAACAATTCCCGCAGAACAGCTTGCGGGAGATACAATAGGCGTTGCGGGGAACGAGCTTAAGGAGCTTGCGAGAGCCTCCGCAAAGGCTGACGAACGTTCCTTTGAGGCAATTGTGGACGGCTCAACAACGGTAATGCCCGACATTACCCATAAGCCCGCAGAGGTCGGCATAAATCCCGACAAGACGCTGGTACTAAGCGACGACGTAAAGCCCTACGTCCCGAAAGGACAGGAGCCTGCACACAAAGCAACACCCGAAGAGGAAAAGCTTTTAAGCTCAATCAACAAGACAATAGAGCAAAAGCGCCTTTCGGATATACGGGACAGAAACTCCCTGCCCCCGGGAACAGGTCCTATCGAAAATATAACTATCCCTACCCGTGGAGTTGAAATAGATATTTTAGGCAGCACTATGCCCCGGGCGGGACAGGTTCCCGTAACCGACCCGGTAGTTGCCGAGCAGAAGATAAAGGAGCTTGCCTCAAAGCGCAAGCGCAGAATTTCAAACTTCGTGCTTGAAGACATAGGCGACGAGGACTTTGGCTATGACGAGGAGGAAGAGGAGGAGTTCGACGCCGAGGACGACAGCGGTCAGATATGGCTCGACCTTACCGAAACCCACAAGAGCCTGCGGCTTCGGTTTATACTCCTGCTTATAATAACCCTGTTTTTAGGGGTAGTAACTCTTATTCAGGAATTTGGTCCGCAAATCCAGTTCAGTCTTTTCGGTGCGGAGATAAACTTCCTTGACAAGCGCTACGACACCGAGGGCTTTGTGTTCATGAACCTTATCTGCGGTGTTGCAGGCGTTGCCCTCTGCTCATCAGTGGTGCTGAACGGATTTTTAAAGCTATTCAAGGGCAAAAGCGACTGCGACAGCGTTTGCGCTGTGGTTTGCGTGCTTTCTCTTGTTGGGGCAGTACTGCACCTTACGAATACCGACTACCTCCAGCGCTCAAGAGCCTTTCTCTACATAGCTCCCGCCCTTGCGGGGCTTGTGTTCAACACGTTGGGCAAGCTTAGCATGATAGTACGGGCTAAGAAGAACTTCCGCTTTATCTCCTCGGAAGCGAACAAGTACTATGCGGATATTGTTGACGGTCAGAGCGAGGCTTCCGCCCTTACAAAGGGGGTTGTTTCCGAGCTTCCCTATCCTGCGGTACTGAGAAAAACGGAGATACTTACCGACTTTTTAAGAAAAAGCTACTGCGAGGACAAGGCGGACAGGATTTCCCGCACCCTTACTCCTCTTTCCCTTATAATCGGCGTTATTGCAGGTCTTCTCGTTTACCTTATTCCTAACGGAATCGAGGGCATGGAGGCTAACGTTTACTGGGCTTCCTCGGTATTTATCGGAATTGTCTGCGTAATGTCGCCCTTTTCCATGATGTTCCTTGTAAACAATCCTTTCAGGCGGGCTTCTAAGGTGCTGGCAAAGAACGGCTGTGCGCTGCTGGGCTATACCTCGGCGGAGGAATTCGGCGGGGTAAACGCAGTCATTACCGACGCTTCCGCCCTGTTCCCGAAATCAGCAATCGAATGTACGAATCTGAAGCCCTGCAAGCTGCAAAACAGCTTCAACAATATTTCCCTCGACCAGTCGATTATCTTAGCGGCAAGCCTTGCGATAAAAAGCGGCTCCCTGCTTTCGGGACTGTTCTTTGATATGATAGGCGGAAACAAGGAGCTTTTGGCGGATATTGACGGCTGCGTTTATGAGGACAATATGGGCATAATGGGCTGGTACGGAAACAAGCGGCTTATTATGGGCAACAGAGAGCACATGAAGCACCACAGCATAAAGGTGCCGGAAATGAGCGCAATCGCCAAGTACTCCCGCAACGGCTCGGACAGCGTATATCTTGCGGTAGGCGGGGAGCTTGTGATAATTTTCTTTATAAGGCTTACTGCAAATCCGAAAATCAGGAATAATTTAAGGGAGCTTTCCGACAGGGAGGTTTCCCTTGTGGTTAAAACAACGGACTCTCTTGTAACAGTAGGCAAAATCGCCGATTTATTCGACATTGACCCGGAAAAAATCAAGGTTATCAGCAGCAATCTCCACGGAGTTTTCACGGAATGTACGAAATACACCTCAAGGGGCAGCGGCGCACTTTCCTGCAACGGCAGCTTCGTTTCCCTCGCAAAGGGTATTCTCGCCTCCAAGAAGCTGCTTAAGGACATCAACCTGTCACAGATGATTATGGTTGCAGGAGTATTCCTCGGCGCACTCCTGCTTGTTTTCCTCGCCTTCTCCGTCAAGACCTTCGCCTTCTCCCCTGCCGTCTTTATCTGCTACAACATCTTCTGGCTGCTCATCATGCTGTTTGCACAGTGTTTCAGGAGATATTGAGATTGTTTAGAGATTGAGAGAGAAAAGAGAAAAAAGATTTTCAGCCCTTTTGTAAGAAAGGACCGCAGCAAGCTGCGCGGAAAACTTTCAGACGCTTCGCGCAAAGCGGGCGGCAAAAGCAAACAACCGATGCAGCAGCGATAATAGAAATTTATCCTATTTAGCAGAATTGTCGCAGCGCAGAATAGAATAAAAAACGCTTCGCAGCTATTTCTTGTTATGAAATACGCTGCGAAGCTTTATTATTTTGCAATTATGCTTAATCGGTCAAGCCGCGAGTTTTCCCCGTTGTTCGCTGTGCTTATCCCTTAATCGCGAAGCGGCTGAAAGTTTTCCGCCAGCCCTTTTACAAAAGGGCTGAAAATCTCTTTTCTCTTAAAATCTCTTTTCTCTCTTAATCTCTCAAACCTCAACAAAATGAGCAATATAGCTCTGGAAATCGCCCCACATATTGGGGATATGGAAGCCGTTGTTCATAAGGAAAGCGCCGCTGAAAAGCTTGCCGGATTCCTCGTGGCGGTAGGTTTTGGACTTGTCAAGTCCTTTAAGGCGGATTCTCTGCTCAAAAACGCTGGGTTCCTTTAAAACCTGCACATATTCAAGGAGCGCCTCGCTCTTGTCCTTTGCAACAAATTCCCATGCGTCGAAAAGGTCGTTTGCGAAGGGGTCGCCTATGCGGTAGTAGTCGCCTGTGCGGACAAGGGGATTGTACTTGTTGAATTCCTCAATCTGCTCCTTTATTTCCGCCTTATCCTGGTCGCTTATGCGGGTAACGTCAAGCTCGTATCCGAAGGTACCAACCATTGCAACGTGACCTCTCGTTTTAAAGGGCGTAATTCTGCCTACGCAGTGGTTGGGGCTGTCGGAAACGTGTGCGCCGAAGCAGGAGCAGGGGTAGCACATAGACGTACCGTACTGGATTTTAAGCCGCTCGATAGCGTCGGTATCGTCGCTTGTCCATATCTGGGGCGAGTAGTAAAGCATACCCGCATCAAAGCGTGATCCGCCGCCTGCGCAGTTTTCAAGCAGCAGGTCGGGGAAGTCGGTAAGTAAGCGCTCCTGCATCTCGTAAACGCCGAGAACGTACCTGTGCCAGATTTCCCGCTGTCTTTCCGGGGGCAGGATTTCGTTGCCCACCTCGCAGAGCTGCCGGTTCATATCCCACTTGACGTACTCAATATTTGCGCTGGAGAGAATATCCTTGATTCTTCCGTAGATGTAGTCACGAATGTCCTTGCGGGAGAAGTCAAGAACAAGCTGTGAGCGGGCGGTTGTCCTGTTTCTTCCATTTATGTGCAGGCACCAGTCCGGGTGCGCTTTATAAAGCTCGCTGTCGGGGCTTATCATTTCCGGCTCGAACCAGATACCGAACTTAAGCCCGATTTTGTTTACCTCGTCTACAAGATACTTAAGTCCGCCCTTTATTTTCTCCTCATTTACGAACCAGTCCCCGAGGGAGGAACGGTCGTCGTTTCTGTGTCCGAACCAGCCGTCGTCCATAACAAGCATCTCAATGCCCGCCTTTTTCGCTTCTCTTGCAATATCAAGCAGCTTTTCGGTGTCGAAATTGAAATATGTGGCTTCCCAGTTGTTTATAAGAATAGGTCTGCGTATATCCTTCCACTTGCCCCTTATAAGGTTGTTTCTCATTACGTCGTGGAAGTTTCTTGACATTTTTCCGATACCCTCGGCGGAGTAGGACATTATTACCTCCGGCGCCTGAAAATCCTCCCCCGGCTCTAAGTGCCAGGAGAAATCGTAGGGGTTAATTCCCATAAGTATCCTTGTTTTGCAGTACTGGTTCACCTCCGCCATAGCAAGGAAGGAGCCGGAATAGCAAAGTGCAAAGCCAAAGCATTCACCGTAATCCTCTGTTGCGGTATGGTCGCAGACTGCAATAAAATTATTGTGAGCATGACTGGTTGAGCCTCGGTTGGAGTCGATAGACTGCTTACCGAAGCGCAGGGGGAAGCGCTGAACGTGGCGCTCTCTCGCCCATGTTCCGTAAAGGGTTATCATATCGTAGTCCATTCTGTCCAGCTCAACGCAGGTGGACAGAAGCCGCCGCAGTTCAAGAGGGTCAGCACCCTTATTCGTAACCCTTACGCTGCGGGTTATAATATCCACGTTCTCAAAAACGCTGTACTGCAATACAATTTCAAGCCCGCTGTGTGGGTCCTCGCAGATAAGGTCAAGGGAGGTTACCTCGCTGTCATTGTTGGCAAAGGTTGCAGGCAGACCCTTAAGCTTGTCCTTACCCTTATAAATGCGGTAGTCCTTAAAGTAAATCTCGCAGGCACTCATGCCCAGCTTGTCCATTACCTGCATACAAGGCTCTCTGAAATCCGCAACGCCGCTGGTGGAAAACTCTATGGGCGCACAGTCAAAGGAATGGGGTCCCATAGCGTCATGGGTTGCAGGAACAAAGGGCGCTCCGTCCGGAATACGCAGGTTATAGGTAAGGTCGGTCTCCGGAACTGTTGCTCCATAGTATAAATGGAGAATGTTTTTACTTTCCGTAATATGGAATGCATAGGTAGAAGCAGGCGTGTCCAGCTTGAACACCCTAGCTTTTTCGTTATAGATAATAGGCATAGCACTACTGTCCTTTCATATCTTTTTCTCCATTATACAGGATATTTCTCAGATTTGCAAGAGATATGATTGAGAAAAAGAGAGATAATTGAGAAAAAGAGAGAAAAGAGAAGACGCTTTTTGAAAAAAGCTTGGCAAAAACTTTCAGCCGCTTCGCGGTTTACTGGCGGGTGTTGCGAACAGTTCGGAAGAACAGCGATAAGCACAACTAACTCCATTAAGCAGACTGTCCAAAGAGAGCCAGCCCACAAAAACTGCGAATGTGTATCAAAAGTCACCCCATAAGCCAAACCTGCAATCAAGCTTCCTGCGGGTGGAGCGCCGCCGCGCTCCCCAGGGGTATGTTCAAAAATCTACGATTTTTGAACCCGTCGGTATGCGCTATGGCGCATACCTCCTCAAGAGGAAGAATTTATTATAATGGGGCGGGCAGCCCCCTTGGCTCAAAGTCTCTTTTCTCTCTCAGAATCTCTTCTCTCACACAAAAGCCGCCCCGATAGACCGAGACGGCTGCATTATTATTTTACACGGGGCTTTCTTCCTGTCAGGAAAGAAACGGAGCGTTCTATGGAGCTTCTGACGTGCTCCATATCGGGGCCGTGGAGCTTGCCTGCGTTGCGGTAGTCGAAGCTGTTGCAGAAGTCGTTCACATCGCTGTTGAGCTGCTTTATATAGTCCTCAAGAAGGGTATCAAGCGCCTTTGTGAAATCCGCAAGGTCGCCCTTCTGAAGCTTCTGGGCTGCTTTTATATTCAGCATATTGTAATGGGGAACGCAGATATATTCCTGCGCCTTGAAAAGGTTTCTGAACTTCGGGTCCTTGACGTACATGGTGAAAACCGTTTCAAGCATGTGGTCAATTCCCCAGTTTACCTTACTGCACACAAAACAGGTACTTTCTATCTCCGCCGACTTCTTCGCCTTGGCGTTCTTTGAGAAGAAAAGGCTTTTCTTTTCAAAAATATTGTTACGGGCATTTTCAAGATAGCTGTTCAGCATAAGGGCAAGGGACAGGCGGTTGTTCTGCTGCATAAGCATCTCAAAATGGGTGTGACAGAAGCCAAGCTCGTTGGTTTCCTGCCGCACGTCCGGCTCCATCATCGCTGCGCCCATTATGTATTCGCAGATGTGCTGCTCCACCGTATCTCTCATACGGCAGATAGGGCAGCCCTCCTTCGGCTCAAAGACTTCGTTTACTGGGATAGTAAGTATGCTTTCTCTCATAGTAATGTGCCTTTCTGAAAATCAATTGCCTTTTACAGCTTTCCGGTAATCTTTTCGCTTTCTTTTCATTATTTTTTCATTGTGCCATATTGAAATTACTCTTAAATTGTATTATAATTATAAAAAATAGTCAAGTGTTTTTTAACGCTTTTTTAAAAAAGGGTGATTTTTTGAATTATTACATAAAAACAGACTGCCTTGACCTTAAGCAGACCCTTGAAAGCGGGCAGTGCTTCCGCTGGAAAAGGCAGGAGGACGGAAGCTATCGGGGAATTGCGGGTGGAAAGGTACTGCACGCAAAACAGGAGCCGGAGGGCATAACTCTGCTGGATATTGAGGAGGGGGACGCCCAGGGCTGGCTTAAGTACTTCGACTGCGAAACCGACTATAACGCTATTATAAAGCAGTTTTCCGCTGATAAGACCCTTAAAGCGGCGTCAGAGGAAAACCGTGGGGTAAGAATTTTGCGGCAGGAGCCCTTTGAAACCCTTATAAGCTTTATCATTTCCCAGAACAACAATATCCCCCGAATTATCGGGATAATAGACCGCCTCTGCGAAAGCTTCGGGGAAAAAACCGGGGATTTCTACTCCTTCCCCGACGCGAAAACCCTTGCGGCTCTCTCTGAAAGCGATTTAGCCCCTTTACGGGCAGGCTTTCGCTGCCGCTACATACTTGACGCAGCGGGAAAGGTAAGCCGTGGGGAGGTTGACCTGGACAGCATTTACAAAATGGACTATGAAAGCGGAAAGGCTCTCTTAAAGACAATTGTGGGGGTTGGCGATAAGGTTGCAGACTGCGTTCTGCTCTTTGCCTACCACAAGACCGAGGCTTTTCCTACGGACGTATGGATAAAGAGAATAACCGCCGAATATTACAGCGACGGACTTCCCGAATGTATGGGAGAATATAAGGGTATTGCACAGCAGTACCTTTTCGAGTATTTCAGAAAACACGCAGAGGGCAAGTAAGCCCCGTAAGAAAGGATAATTATTATGTTTTGCAGAAATTGCGGAAAAAGCGCAGAAGAAAATGCATTGTTCTGTACAGGCTGCGGCGCAAGGCTCAGCGGACCGGATACCGATACTATTGCGGCTACCGTAACAGAGGTAATAGAAAAGCCTGTGGAAGCTGCGGAGATACAGCAGCAGCCACAGCAGACCCAGCCGGAGCAGCAGGTACAGCAGATACTGCCCGAAGAAAAAGCTCAGCCCGAACAGCAGGCTCAGCCCTTTGCAGGAGAAAATCCTCCGCCGGTAATGCCGGAGATAAGATATATCGAACCCCTGCCCGAAAAGCCTAAAACCTTTTTCGGCACGGGAGCGCTGGTGTTCTGCCTCGTTATAATCGGGCTTCTCTCGATTTCAACGGGAGTGTTCGCAGGTCTTTTCTTCTCTCTTCTGAAATGAAGCTTTTTGAAAATAACAAAGCTTTCCGCTTCGGAGTTTATGCTGCGGCAGTCTGTGCTGCTGCGGGCGTCGGAGTTCTTCTCGGGCAGTTCGCTTCCGATTACGAGCTTCGGTTCCTGCTGAACAGGGAGTTCTGCGGCACATACCGTGGTATTGACGTTTACAAAAGCGGAGAGATTAACGACGAAAACGTCCTCGGGCATATCTATGTGCTGAAAGCAGCGCCCTCTGAGCTTACGGACTGCTGCAAAATCCTTTACTTTATTGGCGGCGAGCTGCCCATACCGAAAAACGAAACGGGACATACACAGGCGCTTGGACTTACACAGGGGGATAAGATATATATTTCAACCGACAGTTACAGTGCAGACGTAATGCTGCACGAGCTTTTCCATGCCTACGATAACCGTTATGGAAATTCCTCGGACAAGGATTTTATGTCGGTTTACGACCGTGAGCAGACAAAGCTTTATGTTTCAGGCGGGTACAGCAACCAAAGACCCTCGGAGTATTTTGCGACGGCGGGGGCGATGTACCTGTTAAGCCCTGATGATTTGCTGCTCTTAGCGCCTGAAACATATAATTACTTCTGCATTAACGTTCAACTTGAGGAGGAAAGCAGCTAATGGTAAGCTTCGGAAACGACTGGGATACGCTTCTCTGTGATGAGTTCAAAAAGCCCTATTATCAGCAGCTTCGCAGCTTTTTAAAGACGGAGTACAACAGCTTTACGATTTACCCCGATATGTACGATATTTTCAACGCCATGCGCTTTACACCCTACAAGAACGTAAAGGCGCTTATTTTAGGGCAGGACCCATACCACGAGCCAAATCAGGCTCACGGGCTTGCCTTTTCGGTAAAGCAGGGAGTTGAGCCGCCGCCCTCGCTGAAAAATATCTACAAGGAGCTTAACAGCGACTTAGGACTTCCCATACCGGAAAGCGGGGAACTGACGAAATGGGCGGCGCAGGGAGTTTTACTGCTGAACACCTCCCTTACCGTGCGGCGGGGACAGGCGAACAGCCACCGTGGAAGGGGCTGGGAGATATTTACAGACAGGGTTATTGAGCTGCTTAATCAGCGGGAGGAACCGCTGGTATTTATGCTGTGGGGAGGAAACGCAAAGACGAAAATTCCTCTTATAACAAATCCGAAGCATCTTATACTTACTGCCGCACACCCAAGTCCTCTTTCCGCCTACAACGGTTTTTTCGGGTGCAGGCATTTTTCTAAGTGCAACGCTTTTCTTGAAAAGAACGGAATAGAGCCGATTGACTGGAGGCTTTGACTTGATGATATGCAGCCCTTTCGTAAAAGAGAGGGCTGTCAGGCTGTCGATAAACCGCCATCTGCGTCGTCAACCGCATAACGGCAGGCACAA
>JBJERM010000186.1:0-15456 GCA_051882315.1 Ruminiclostridium sp. | reverse complement strand
CGACGCTCTTCCCGCATACGTTGCTCCTACCCAGAGCCAGCTTGACGCTACTCCCGCTTTATCAACGGTTGAAACAAACGACTTAGGTACGGATACGATCCTTATTCAGGCGGAGTCCCCCGTATATAAGACAGCCTCAACACTTTATGCAACCTACGACAGAACCTCCTGTCTTGCAAGCCCCTCCCACCCCACCAAGCAGAGATACAACACTCTCGGTGCAGATACATGGAACAAGGCTACGCAGGCTGTAACATGGAAATTTACAGTTCCCAACGACGGATATTATACCTTCTCATTCAAGGCAAGACAGAAAACAATGAGAGGCTTCTACTCCAACAGACGTATTTACATCGACGGAGAGGTTCCCAACGACCAGATGGACATTGTTTCCTTCAGGTACGACCCCAACTGGTATGCACAGACCCTTCAGGATAATGAAGGCAACGATATGTACCTTTATCTTGAGGCAGGCGAGCATACTATCACAATGGAGGTTGTTCCCGGCTCCATAGGCGAGGTAATGAGAAGACTTGACGACCTCGTTTATACCCTTAACTACTATTACAGAAGAATACTTATGATTACAGGACCCGACCCCGACGAATACAACGACTACCTTGTTGATATTCAGATTCCCGAGCTTATCCCCACCTTTGAGGACGCTATAAACAAGCTCTACGAGGAAAAGGCGAATATTGAAAAGCTGGGACAGGGTTCGGAGGCTTCCTCCCTCCAGTCACTTGCTGTTATTCTCCAGCGCTGCTGCGACAAGAAGGACGAAATTCCTTCAATGGTAGGTACCTTAAAGGATTACATATCCGCAGTATCCGCATGGATGAGAGACTACCGCGACCAGCCTCTTGAGCTTGACTACATCGAGGTAATGACTGTTCACGAAAACCCCAGCAGACCTAACGGAAACTTCTTTGAGGAATTTGTATTCGGCTTCCAGGCATTTATCGGTTCTTTCTTTGAGGACTATACAATGCTTTCCGACACCAGCGAAAAGTCCCTTAACGTATGGGTTTCCCTCGGCCGTGACCAGGCTACCGTAGTTAAGGACCTTGTTGATAACGACTTCAACCAGAACAACAGCGGCGTTCAGGCAAGCATCAACCTTGTACAGGGCGCTATCCTTGAAGCTACTCTTGCAGGAAAGGGACCGGACGTTGCACTGTTCCTCGGCGGCGACTTCCCGATTCAGTGTGCGGCAAGAGATTTGCTTGTTGACGTTTCAAAGTTCAACGACTTTGATGAAGTAGTTGAATCAAGATACACCGATACAATCACAACCCTTTACACCTACAACGGCGGAGTTTACGGACTTCCCGTTTCACAGACCTTCCCGATGATGTTCTACAGAACGGATATTCTGGAAGAGCTGGGAGTAAGCAAGGTTCCGGAAACATGGGACGAATTTATTGATATTATCCCTGTTCTCCAGCGTTCATACCTGTCGGTTGGTCTTTTACAGCCTACATCAAACCTTTCAAGCTCAATCTTTGAATCAGGCGACACCTTCTCAATGCTTGTTCTCCAGACAGGAAACAACATGTACAATGAGGACCTGACCCAGACAACCTTTGACAAGAAGATAGTTGTAGACGCATTCAAGATGTGGACCGACTTCTACACAATCTACGACTTTGAACAGACCTACGACCCCTTCACACGTTTCAGAACAGGCGAAATGCCTATTATAATCAACAACTACACCTTCTATAACCAGCTTGTTGTTTCCGCTCCGGAAATCAAGGGTCTCTGGGACTTCACACTTGTTCCCGGAACTAAGGTTAAGGACGAAAACGGCAACTACACCGGAGAAATCTCACATGCGGCAAACTCCAGCAGCTCAGGCGCAGTAATCTTCAATAAGTGCTCCGACATCAACGCTGCATGGTCATTTATCAAGTGGTTCACCTCCGACGACGTAATGGTACGCTACGGAAGAACAATTGAGGGACAGATGGGACAGATGGGACGTTTCGATACTGCAAACAAAAACGCTCTCGCACAGCTGCCCTGGTCCAACGCCGAATACGAAAAGATTTCCGCACAGATGAACCAGACAGTAGAGATTCCGATTATCCCCGCTTCCTACGCAACAACCCGTCACGTAAAGAATGCATTCAGAGCGGTTGTCAACGACACATGGAACCCGAGATACGCTCTCTCGTCCTACAACAGAGATATTAACGCTGAAATCACGAGAAAGAACAACGACCTTAACTTCAACAAGAGTTAAGGAAGAAAGTCTTTCCGAATCCGGAAAATAAATTAGGAGGAATCGAGTTTTGGCTAATAAAGAAAGGTCATTGTATATCGAGGACAATAAGTTCAGATATACCTTGAGAGAAATGAAAAAGAACGCCGGTATCTACGGTCTTATAGCTCCGTATTTTGTGCTGTTCTTGATATTTATGATAGTGCCTGTATTGATTTCGCTGCCTATGGGCTTTACGAACTTCAATATGGCACAGTTCCCCAGATGGGTGGGCTTAAGCAACTTCTACTCCCTCTTCCTTGAGGACGAGGTATTCTTGAAGGCAATCGAAAACACTCTCGTTTTCGCAGTTGTTACAGGTCCTATAAGCTACATTCTCTGCTTTATCCTTGCGTGGCTTATAAACGAGCTGCCCGGACCCCTTAAAACAGTTTTCACCTTTGTGTTCTATGCGCCTACTCTTGCAGGTAACATTTACACAACATGGCAGCTTATCTTCTCCGGCGATACCTACGGTATTGCAAACGCTTACCTTATCAACCTCGGAATTACAAACGGCGCAATCCAGTGGCTCACCGACGCAAACTACATCATGGGAGTTCTAATCGTTGTTCAGCTCTGGATGGCTCTTGGTGCAGGCTTCCTTGCAATCCGTGCAGGTCTTCAGGGTATCCCGAGAGACCGCTACGAGGCAGGCGCAATCGAGGGTATCAAAAACAGAGGTCAGGAGCTTATCTACGTTACAATCCCCGCTATGGGACCGCAGCTCATGTTCGCAGCGGTTATGCAGATTACCTCCTCCTTTACCGCAGGCGACATCGGACGTTTCCTTACCGCCTTCCCGACAACGGACTACGCAGGTCATACAATTATGACTCACGCCTATGACTACGGTACAATCAGATATGAAATGGGCTATTCCTCCGCAATATGCTTCGTGCTGTTCGTGGTAATGCTCTTGTCTAACTGGGGAATCAAGAAAATCCTCGGCAAGTATCTGGACTAAAACGATAATAATTTATATTTGAAAGGACGGTAGTCATGAGGATAAAAAAATCCAGAAAAAAATATGGCGGAAGCCGCGGCGGCGATATTGCCATATTTATACTCTTAGTTCTGCTTGGATTGTTCATGCTTTTCCCAATCTATCTTTCCGCAATCCAGTCGATAAAGCCTTCGGAGGAATTGTTCCTCTTCCCGCCTAAGCTTTACGCTATGGCGCCTACGAACCAGAACTATGTTGACCTTATCAATACAGCGTCAAACATGTGGGTTCCCTTCAGCCGTTACATATTCAACTCTGTTTTCGTAGCGGTTATAGTTACAGTAGCACAGCTTGTATTCTCCTCCTCTGCAGCTTATGCGCTTGCAAAGGTTGCTTTCCCGGGAAGAAAGTTCCTCAACAAGGTAATTGAAGTAACCCTTCTGTTTACAAGTACTGTTCTTTACATAATGCAGTACATCGTAATGGCAACAATGGGTATTATTGATACCTACCTTGCAATTACCCTTCCCTATATCGCAACGCCTATGGGACTCTTCCTTATGCGTCAGTTTATCGGTCAGTTACCGGACGCACTTATCGAAGCGGCTTACCTGGACGGTGCGGGACACGCAAGAATCTGCTGGCAGATAGTAATGCCCAACGTAAAGCCCGCTTGGCTTACTCTTATGATTTTCGCCTTCAACGGCGCATGGCAGATTACAGGCTACTCCTTTATCTATAACGAAGCATTAAAACCAATTCCTACCGTTTTACAGCAGATAAGCGCCTCGGGTATTGCCCGTGCAGGCGTTGCGGCGGCGGCGACAGTTGTTCTGATGATACCGCCTATGGTTATCTTCCTGCTGTGCCAGAGTTCCGTTGTTGAAACAATGGCGCAGAGCGGTCTTAAGGATTAATAATAAAGAAAGGAATGATTTTGATGCCGTTTTTGAAAAAGCTTGCGGCGGTTATCTCCTCGGCGGCAGTTGCGGTTACTGCATTTGCGGTTGCAGCCTCGGCTGACGAACCCTTTACAGGCTATAACTACGACTGGTGGGGCGACCCGATTCCCTCACAGAACGGATTTGTAGTGGATAAGGTTTTCACAGGCGCCGATATGGGAATAGAAGCTATGTCCGAACCCTCTGACATATTCGTTCACAACGATACGGGCACCTTCTATATTGCCGACAGCAAGAACAACAGAATTATCGTAACAGATAATACATTTTCACCCGAATCCGTAAGGATTATCGACACCCTTACATACAGCGACATTTACCCCGAAAGCAGCAGTAAGATAAAGTCAACGACTTTCAATTCTCCTTTGGGCGTATTTGTAAGAACAAACAGCGACGGTGTAACTCTTATCTATGTTGCCGATTCGGTTAACCAGAGAGTAGTTGCTTTTAACGAGAAGAACGAAATCGTAATGGAGTATATTCGTCCTTCAAGCGACGTTTTCGACGCAAAGCTTACCTTTAACCCCAACAAGGTGCTGGTTGACTCCGCCTTCAACGTTTACGTTGTAGTTCCCTCAATTACGCAGGGTGCGGTTCAGTTCTCCGCAGACGGAACCTTCAACGGCTACTACGGTGCAAACCGAGTTGAGCAGACCGCAGAGGTTATCGCCCAGTCCTTCTGGAAGCTTATCTACTCCAGAGAACAGATTATTGCGATGCGCCGTTCGGTTGCTATGGAAATTTCCAACATTGATATAGATAAGGAAGGCTTTATCTATACTGTAACGGAAAATAAATCCGCAGATACCGACGTTCTTAAAAAGCTTAACCCCGCAGGTACAAACATCTTCACAAACTTAGGCTATGATGAATACACCTTCGGTGATTATGCAACAAGATACTACAAAGGCAAGAACTACGCTTCCGCAATCACCGACGTTGATATTGACGAAATCGGAAATATCTACCTGCTGGACTTTGCAACAGGAAGAGTATTCCAGTACACCGACGAGTGCGACCTGCTCTTTATCTTCGGAGCAAAGGGAACACAGAAGGGTACATTTACCTCGGTTTCCGCAATTGAAACCTATGGCGGAAAGGTTTATGTAGTTGACTCCCGTAAGAACAGCATTACCGTATTCAAGCAGACTGAGTTCGGCGCAATAGTTCAGGAAGCAATCCAGCTCTTCAACGAGGGTCTTTACGACGAGGCTAAGGGTCCCTGGGAGGAAGTATTAAGACGAGACTCCAACTACTGGCTGGCATATATCGGTCTTGGAAACGCTTATCTTAACCAGGGCGACTATCAGACCGCTATGGACTACTTCTACCGTAACTCAAGAGGCGGCTACAACAGAGCCTTCAAGAGCTTCCGTATTGAATTTATAAGAGCAAACTTCACCTGGATGATGATAATAGTCCTTGTACTTATTTTAGGTCTTGTAATTCTGAGCTACGTCAGAAAGCACCTGAAAAAGAAAAAGGCCGCAAAAAACAAAGGGGGTAATCAGTAATGAAATTTGATTTGGATTTACCTGCATGGAAATGGCCTTTTTATGTGGCAAGACACCCCTTCGAGGGCTATGACGACCTGAGATGGAAAAAGGGTTACAGTATGAAGGTTGCATGGGTAATAGTAGCGCTGTTCTTTATCATAAACGTATGCGGCGCTCAGCTAACCGGCTTCCTTTTCAACGATACCTACGTTAAGGTATTCAACATCATCCCTTACTTCTCCTCTTCGGTTATCCTGTTTGTAACATGGGTAGTTGGCAACTGGTCGCTGTGTACTCTGTTCGACGGCGAAGGAACAATGAAGAATATCTTCTGCGTTTCCGCTTACGCACTTGTGCCCTACCTTATTTCAGAGGTAATAATCATTATCGCCAGCAACGTGCTTTTAAAGAATGAAGCAGGCTTCATCAACTTCTTCAGATACTTAGGTCTTGCCTGGTCGGTAATCCTGATGATTTCGGCTATGAAAACCGTTCATCAGTACTCACTCCCGAAAACGATAGTAGCTATGATTTTTACGGTTGTGGCTATGGCGATAATCCTCTTCCTTGCGGTATTATTGCTCACCCTCTTCCAGCAGGTATTCGTATTCGGATACGCTATCTACACCGAGCTTATGTACAGGTTCAGTATTTAGCGCAGAAACGATAACAAACTTCAGATAAACCTTAAATTTATTAAATGGTGGTGTAAAAATGCTAAAATTAAGGAAAAAGCTGTTATCCGCTTCTCTGGCGGCAGTAGTTGCCGTTTCCGCTTCCGCTGTTCCCGTATGGTCCGAGGCTGAGCCGGTTGTTACCGCTGTAAGCGAAGATACCGCCGCTGACGAGGTAGTAGTTGCTGAGGAAGGAAGCTTCGTAACCGAGGAGCAGGCGTTCAGCACGATGCAGCTTGCCTGCCAGAACAGCAAGGCTGCCCTTTACGTTGACAAGGAAAACTACACCTTTGTTGTGGAGGATAAGGAAACGGGTCATAAATGGTGGTCCAGCTTCTACAATACCGACTCCGGCAACAAGGTTCAGGTCAGCAGGCGCAGCACTCTTCTCACAATCGACGTTGTAGGTACCGAAAGCAAGGCGGTTGAGTCTGCCAGAGCTTACGACAGCAACGTTGAAAAGAATCTTGAGAACATTGACGGCGGCATAAAGTTCACATTCAAATTCAAAAAGTACGACATAACAATTCCGCTTATTATTAAGCTTAACGATGACGGAAGCTTTACTGCAACAGTACCCGCTTCCGAGATAATCGAGGGAAGACCCGAAACCGACGAGGAGGGCAACACCGGTTATCAGATTCTTACCGTAAATATTCTTGAGAATATGGGCGGTACAGACAGAAGCAGCGACGGATTGATGATTGTTCCCGACGGCTCCGGTGCAGTTATCAACTACAACAACGGCGCTCCCAGCGGCGACAACAATACCTACGAGGCAAAGGTTTATGGTCGTGATCTTGCAGTAGGACTTCTTGCGGCAGAGGCAATAACCGAGGACGTTACAATGCCGGTTCTTGCAAGAATAACCGAAACAGGCGACACCGACAACGGACTTGTTCTTGTAGCTACCGAGGGCGACCCCTATGCTATTGTTCATGCCGCAGTTACAGGTCAGAACGTTACCGACCTTAACAACTGCTGGTTCGAGTTCTACCTGAGAACAACGGATAAGTACTACATGGGCGGCGGAAACGAGCCTCTTACCGTTTACGAAGGTAACGGCATCAAGACGGGAAATGTTTCCGTAACCTACTTCCCCTTCTCGGGCAGCGACTTAAGCTACACAGACGCAGCGAATGTTTACAGAGATTATCTTGAGGACGTATGCGGCGTTGAAAAGAAGACAAAGGCAGACAGCGCTCCCTTCTACCTTACACTTTACGGCGGAACGGTAAAGACCCAGTCTGTTTTAGGCTTCCCCGTTGACATTCAGACAAGCGCAACAACCTATTCCGAGGCTCTTGAAATAGTAAAGAAGCTTGAGGAAAAGGGCGTAAACGATATTAAGATTATCTACGAGGACTTTAATGAGGCAGGAATTGTGAGCAACATAGCCGCAACCTTCCAGTACTCCTCAAAGCTTGGCGGAAAGAACGACTATAAGGAGTTCAGCGACTATGTAACAGCACAGGGCTACGAAATCTTCCCCAGCTGCGACATTATGGAGTTCTACAATTCAGGCAACGGATACTCCTTTACGCTTAACGCCTCAAAGCAGATAACAAAGTCCTACGCAACCCAGACTCCATTTGAGCTGGCATTCGGACTGCCCCATCTTACAAAGGATTCCTGGACAATTCTTTCTCCCTACTACTTCCCGGATATATTCAATAAGCTTTCCGACACCTTCAGGGCAGAGGGAGCAACAGGAATTTCCCTTAATCAGGCGGCAAATACACTTTACAGCGACTTCAGCCGCTATAATGCAGACGGAAGACCCTACTTCGTAAGACAGGATACAATAAATATCCTTCAGGAAGGCTATCAGAAGCTTAAGGACGACGGTCTTACAATTCTCTCCGAGAATGCAAACCAGTACATGCTGAAATACTCCGACTATATCAAGGACGTTCCGCTTTATTCTTCCAACTTTGATATTTTCGATTACGACATACCCTTTGCACAGATGGTGCTCCACGGACTCGTTCCCTTTACCACCAAGGCGATTAACAAGAGCGCTAACGCAGAGGAATTAAGACTCTTAGCTCTTGTTACAGGTACTCCGCTTCACTACGAAATGATGTACGAGAACCCGAACAAGTTTGCAGACAGCGAATACGACAGCCTTTACTACACCAACTATGCAGGCTGGATCGACCGCTGCTCGGGAGAGTTCAAGCTCTTCGACGAAATTATTTCTTCGGTATCCGACTCGGCTATCAAGAAGTATGAAAGACTCAGCGAAACACAGTTCCGCTCCACCTTTGAAAACGGCACTGTAATCAGCGTAAATACTGAAACCGACGAGATTGAATTTAACGGCAAGGCCTACAGCCTCGCGGATTACGGATTGGGGGTTAGCGAATAATGAGCGATTTTGAATTGGAAAAGAACGGCGAAACAGCTGAAAACGCAGAAGAAATCGCACAGACAGCAGCTCCCGCCGAGGAAACCGCCGAAGAAGTAGTTGCAGCAGCAGAGGAAGCTCCCGAAGCTCCTGCACCGAAAAAGGCGGCTGCACACATGACAGCTTCAGCGGCTGCCCTTAACGCAGAGGGCGAGGTTGATATCCGCCGCAGAAAGCCCAGAGAGGAAAAGAAGATAAAGCAGTCACGAATTTCCTATGAAAAGAAAAAGGGACTTTACGGCTACGGCTTTATTGCACTCTGGTTTGTGGGCGTAATCTATATGTTCATTATCCCGCTGGCACAGTCCCTCTGGTACTCTATGTGCAAGACCGAGCTGGTCAGCGAAGCTGATAAGATTGCAGCCTACGGAATGAACGGTCCCGGAATTTATACCCAGTGGAACGATTTCGGCAACTATCAGTGGGCATTCACAATCAACCCCGACTACCCCAAGAACCTTGCGGAATCCCTTACACAGACCGCATACACAGTACCGCTGGTACTTGTATTCTCCCTGTTCGTTGCTCTTCTTCTTAACGATAAGTTCAAGGGCAGGACCTTAGCGAGAGCGGTATTCTTCCTGCCGGTACTTATAGCGACAGGACCCGTGCTCGGAGTTATCAACGGCGATATGCTGTCGCAGGGTATTTCCGACGCCTCACAGTTCAGCGCCCTGTTCAAAACGGACTTTGTTGAAGACTTCCTGCAATTTATGGGACTGAACAACATAAACCAGCAATTTGCGGATATGGTTTCGGAGGTAACAAGCTCGATACTTAACCTTATCTGGGATTCGGGTATTCAGATTCTTATATTCATTTCAGCACTCCAGCAGATACCAACCTCCGCAAAGGAAGCGGCTTCTATGGAGGGCGCTACGGGCTGGGAATTTTTCTGGAAGATAACCTTCCCCACAATCTCCCCGATGATTTTCGCAAACCTTATCTACACAATCATCGACGCCTTTGTAAAGTCTGATAACCCTGTAATGCAGCAGGTTATGAGCTACATAAAGACATGGGAGTACGGCTATTCGTCAGCTATGGCGTGGGCTTACTTCGCAATAGTTGCTGTAATTCTCGGAATTATTTCAGCTATAATTTCAAGGTTTGTATTCTATCAGGTAGATTAATTAAGGAGGAACTTCAGTGGATAACAACGAATTTGAAAAAGAAGTTGTATCAGGCACGGAGGTTACTTCCGATACACCCGATACAGCAGTAAATGCACCAAAAGAGGCAGCAGAGGTTAAGGCGGCTGTAACAAAGCCCGAAGAACCTGCACAGCCTGCAAAGAAAAAAACAGCAAGACAGCTCAAGAAGGAAGAAAAGGAGCGCCTTAAGAAGTACCACGTTGGCAGCTGGGAGATTATCACCCACTACCGTGGCTACAACGACGCAGAGAAAAAGCACTACCGCTACATTCTCGGCAGAAGAATTTCCGAGAAGGTATGGCCCGTTTTCCGTTTCCTTATCATATTCGGTCTTGCATTCGTAGTCGTTTACCCGATTCTTTATATGATTTCCTGTGCAGTAAGACCCCAGTCGGAAATGGCGGACCCCTCGATTATGTGGATTCCGAAGACATTTACCCTCGACAATCTGCGGGAAACCTGGATGGCTATTGACTATCCTAAGCTTGTATGGGATACGGTAAGCGTAAACGTGGTCTGCTCGCTGATACAGGTTGTAACCTGTGCGATTGCGGGTTACGGCTTCGCAAGATTCAAGTTCAAGGGCAAGGGTATTCTGTTCGGAATAGTAATTATGCAGATTATCGTTCCTACACAGGTTATTCTGATTCCGCAGTTCATGCAGTTCAGATACTTCGACCCC
This sequence comes from Ruminiclostridium sp., assembly GCA_051882315.1. Classification (GTDB taxonomy): domain Bacteria; phylum Bacillota; class Clostridia; order Oscillospirales; family Ruminococcaceae; genus Ruminiclostridium_E. The sequence continues at coordinate 4,866 of JBJERM010000186.1, read as the reverse complement.
TTCGGACTTGCAAGCCTTATCACAGGTCAGCCCCTCAACCTTGCAGACTCGCCTATGGCGCTTTATCTCCAGGCTTTCTTCTGCAACGGTATCCGTTCAGGTCTGTTTATCCTCCTGTTCAGACAGTTCTTCAGAGGACTGCCCAAGGAGCTTGAAGACGCAGCGTATCTTGACGGCTGCGGACCATTTGAGACTTTTGTTAAGATTATGGTGCCCAACGCAAGCAACTCCTTCCTTACCGTATTTATCTTCTCGGTTGTATGGTACTGGAACGACTCCTACGTTTCGGGAATGTTCTTCTCAAAGTCCAACACTATCGCACTTCAGGTAAGCAACCTCTACAATACAATTTCCGCTTACTACAACAACGGTACACCCACCGGCGTAGCCTCCGACTGGCTGGTATGGATAGAAGCAGGCTGTCTGCTCTCAATCCTCCCCATTCTCATCATGTACATCTTCTTACAGAAAAACTTCGTAGAAGGTGTAGAACGTTCCGGTATCGTAGGCTAATAAGACAAACAGAAACACGCAGCTTCGGCTGCGTGTTTTTTTGTGCAGAGATTGTGAGAGATTGCGAGAGAGAAAAGAGAAATAGAGATTAAAAGATTATCAGCCTTTTTGTAAAGAAGGCACGCAGCAAGCTGCGCCAAAAACTTTCAGCCGCTTCGCGCAAAGAGGGCGGCAATAGCAAACACCAGCCAACATAAGCTAAAACCCGTCATTACTCCATTAAGCAGGCTATCCAAAGCAAATATGCACTAAAACTGTGAATGTGCATCAAAGCTATCTCACATAACAAATGCAGTAATCAAGCTTTCTGGGGTGGAGCGCCCATGCGCTCCCGCCGGGGTCAAGGGGGCGGCGTTAGCCCCCTTGCTCAAATTCTCATAAAAAAATCTAAAACCCTGAAACTTTTAGGGAAAAAGACTTGACTAATATTTGGAAGTATGGTACACTAAAAACTCACGCACGGGTAAAAAGCGTCAGTTTTTGCCTTAAGAAAGGAGCGGGAAAATGTTTCTTTTACGATGGCTGTGGAAAAATATGAAAGGCGACAGGGCGATATATATTTTCGCTCTTTGCATGACGGTTGTGTGCCAGTCCATGTATATAATAACGCCTTACATAATCCAGCAGATAACCGACACCTTCCTTGTAGGGGAGCAGGCGGCGGAGAACCTTAAAAACGGGGCGGATATGCTGATGTATATGCTGCTTGCCATGGTCGGGTTTACGCTTTTAAGGTGCATTATCCAGTACACCTCAAACCTCTGCTACGAGCACGCCTCACAGGGAATAATCTACCGGGTAAGAAAAATTCTGTTCGATAATATCGAAAAGCAGGACGCAGCGTTTTACGATTCGCACAGAACAGGGGACATAATGACAACCGTGACAGGCGACCTTGAAATGGTGCGGCATTCGATTGCATGGATTATTAAAACAACCCTTGAATGTATAGTCCTGTTTTCGGCAACAACCGTCTACTTCTTTACGATTGACTGGCTTATGGCAGTCTGCCTGCTGGCGCTGACTCCGATTATACTTGCTATAACAAAGGCTTTCAAGGACAAGGTAAGCCCATATTACGTCGATTTAAGGGATAAGCTTTCGGCGCTGAACACCTGCGCCGAGGAGAACATCTCGGGAAACAGGGTAGTAAAGGCATTCGCAAGGGAAGAGGAAGAAATCAAGAAATTCGACGAGAAGAACAAGGACTATAACGAGGCAAACAAAAAGGCGGCGTTCACATGGCTTAAGTTTTTCCCGGGGCTTGAAATTACAGCCCAGAGCCTTTCGGTAATATGCCTGCTCTGCGGCGGTCTTTTCGTTATTTTCGGCAGGATTACCCTCGGCGAATATGCTGCCTTTGCGGGACTTATCTGGACCTTATCCAACCCAATGAGAACTATGGGCAATATAGTCAACGATTACCAGAGGTTTACGGCTTCTGCAAACAAAATAATAGAGCTTTATTACGGCAGACCGAGGATTTCCGACAGGGAGGACGCTGTTGACAAGAGCGAGAGATTAAAGGGCAAGGTTGAGTTCCGTGATGTTCATTTCTCCTACGGAAAAACCGAAATTCTTAAGGGCATAAGCTTTACCGCAAACCCGGGAGAAACGGTTGCGGTTATGGGCGCTACGGGAGCGGGAAAAACAACACTTATCGACCTTATCCCCCGAATTTACGATGTGACCGGCGGAAGCGTGCTTGTGGACGATACGGACGTAAGAATGATGAAGCTGAAACAGCTTCGTGGCGGAATAGGAATTGCAACTCAGGACGTTTTGCTTTACTCCGATACGATTGAGGGCAACATCTGCTTCGGAAATATCGACCTGCCCGAGGAAGAGGTACAGAATTACGCTAAGGCGGCGGACGCACACAGCTTTATTATAAAGACCTCCGAGGGCTACGATACCATTATCGGCGAGCGGGGCGTTGGTCTTTCGGGAGGACAGAAGCAGAGAATTTCCCTTGCAAGAGCATTAGCGGTAAAGCCCTCGATACTTATTCTTGACGACACAACCTCGGCGGTTGACCTTGAAACCGAGCGGAATATTCAGCAGGCGCTTCGCAATCTCGACTTCCCCTGCACGAAGATAATTATTGCCCAGAGAATAACCACCGCAAAGGACGCAGACAGGATAATTGTTCTTAAGGACGGAAAGATAGCGGAGCAGGGAACCCACGAGGAGCTTATCAGGCAGAACGGCTACTACCGTGAGGTTTACGAGCTGCAAAAGTAAGGAAAGGAGTGGAAAAAATGGCAAGGAACAAATTTGATATTGATGAAACTCTTGAAACCCCTTTTGACATAAAGCACTTGAAAAGAGCGCTTGTTTATGCGGGGAAGTACAAGAAGACCATATTTGCGGCTCTTGCACTCAGCGGAATTGCGGTTATCGTCGGACTTTTTTCGCCGATTATAGTGCAGTACGCTGTTGACAACTGCATGCAGAGCAAAGAGGACATACCAATGCTTATACTCTGCGCCGCAGGCTTTCTCGGATGCATTGTGGTAAGCGTATTCCTGTCCCAGATTCGCTCAAAGATGATGACCCGGGTAGGGCAGGACATAGTTTACGACATAAGGCGGGACCTTTTCCGCCACATGCAGGAGCTGCCCTTTGAATACTACGACAGCAGACCTCACGGCAAGATACTTGTGCGGATAATCAACTACATAAACAGCATATCCGACCTTATGACCAACGGAATTATAAACTTCGTGCTGGAAATGCTGAACCTTGTGTTTATTGTAATATTTATGTTCTTCGTCTGCTGGCAGCTTGCCCTTGTGGTACTGGCAGGACTGCCAATATACGGAATTATAATTATCGGGATAAAGAACGGTCAGCGCAAGGCATGGCAGGCTGTATCAAACAAAAGCTCAAACCTTAACGCCTACCTTCACGAGAGCATTGTCGGCGTACAGATTTCACAGGTTTTCACCCGTGAGGAAACCAACGCCGAGATAAACGACCGCCTTGCAAAAGCCTACCGCAAGAGCTGGATGAAGGCGGTTAAGTTCTCCAACCTTGTATGGCCCTCAACGGATATGGTGGGAATACTTACCCGTGCTGCGATTTATGCGGTGGGACTTTTATGTATGCCCGGAATAACCGTGGGAACGATTTTCGCTATGGGCGACTACTCCTCCCGCTTCTGGCAGCCTCTTATGAACCTTTCAAATCTTATGAATACTTTTATTAATGCAGTAGCCTATCTGGAGCGAATTTTTGAGATGATGGACGAGCCTGTTACTGTTAAGGATAAGGTCGGGGCAAAGGAAATGCCGCCCATAAAGGGTGACGTACATTTCAGAAACGTAACTTTTGCTTACGAAACAGGTGCAAATGTTCTTGAAAACGTAAGCTTTGACGTAAAGGCAGGTCAGAGCGTTGCCCTTGTAGGACCTACCGGCGCAGGAAAGACGACTATTGTAAATCTTATTTCAAGGTTTTACAACTTAAGCGGCGGAGAGGTACTTATTGACGACAGCGATATTTCCGAAGTAACCCTTCATTCTCTCAGAAGTCAGATGGGAATAATGCTCCAGGACAGCTTTATTTTCAGCGGCACTATTATGGAAAATCTGAAATACGGCAGGCTTGACGCCACCGATGAGGAAGCGAAGGAAGCCTGCCGCATAGTAGGAATTGACGATTACATAAGCTCTCTCAAAAAAGGCTACAACACCGTAGTAAGCGAACGTGGCGCAGGTCTTTCCCAGGGACAGAAGCAGCTTATCGCCCTTGCAAGGACGATTCTATCCGACCCGAAGATACTTGTGCTTGACGAGGCGACTTCCTCAATCGACGCCAAGACCGAGCGCAACCTCCAGAACGGTCTTAACCACCTTATGCAGGGCAGAACCTCTTTCATCATAGCCCACCGTCTCTCCACAATCCGCCACTGCGACAAAATCATGTACATCTCCAACAAGGGCATCACCGAAGCAGGCACCCACGAGGAGCTTCTCGCCAAAAAGGGAGACTATTACAGACTTTATACAGCCCAGGCGGTGTGAGAGATTTTGAGAGGATAAGAGAGAAAAAGAGAATTAAGAGAGGACGCTTTTTGAAAAAAGCTTAGCAAAAACTTTCAGACGCTTCGCGGTTTAGCGGCGACCTTTCAGAGCAATATAAAGCAACAGCAAGGATTTATGCCTTGCTGTTTTTCTTTTTGGGCGGCTCTGCTGCCCCAAAGCGCAGAATTGAGAGAAAAGCAAACGCACAAAAACTGCGAATGTGCATTAAAATGCACCCAGTAAATCAAATGCAGCAATCAAGCTTCAAACGGGTCAAGGGGGCGGGCAGCCCCCTTGGCTCAAAAACTCTCTTCTCTCAAAACCT
>JBJERM010000185.1:0-4433 GCA_051882315.1 Ruminiclostridium sp. | reverse complement strand
GACACCTTTAAATCTCTGACTAAAATATGAATCGCTATTTCTATCCAACCTGTCAATCTGAGAAATTCGTGTCCCAACAAACTTAACAAACGCATTTGCCCAAGCCCATACCTCGTATATATCCCATCCAAGATTTTCTGCTGAATAGTTTCTGGCACCCGGCGCACCTATCGACACACCGCTTCTTGTTATTTTTCTTTGAAAGGCGGTAGAGCGAGCATACTGGCTTATTTTGTTTTTAAGATTTATATTATTAATCTGCATTATTTGCTCTCGTCACCAGAGGTATCGCCCTCAGAATTGTCGGGAGTCTCTGTAATTGCCAGAATAGAGGAGAGGAGTCTTCTCACCTCATTGTTACCTGATACAATATACTTCATAGCAATGTCGAATTCCTTGAAAAGACTATTAAATACGTCTTCCGAAAGCGCATTTTTTACAACCTCAAGCACATCTGACTTTGTGTAGAATACCCACTTTTCATCAGGGGTTGCACCATCAAGGTTAAGATTGGTGCAGCCTGACACTATTGCATTGAAAATAGCGTACTGTGTAGCACCGTACACCTCGTTTTCAAATAATGTCCGAGAAAGCTCGACGGCTGCTTTGATTATTTCACCTCGTTCAGTGAGTGTGAGAGTAGTCTTGTACGTTGCATCCTTATAATTTTTGATAGTTACCTTAGTCATAATTTATTACCTCATATTACTTTGATAAAATTTTCAAGTGTTTCAAGTTCGCTTTCAGGAGATGAGCCGACCACTGTTATAATCGCTTCATCTCCGGCTGTAATGCAAAGTCGCATTATATTTAGCAGGGAAGAGGCGTTCGCCGTTAATTCTCCTATGCCTATATGAATTGTGTCTTTGCTTTTAGATGCGACAGACGCTATTTCCTGAGCAGCTCTGCCGGTTATATTTTTAAGAAATGTGTGTTTTACTTTTAACATTTCCGTCCTCCAGAATATTATTGATAGCCCAGGTTGCTATGCCTACTGCGTCAGCTTCATCTTCGCTTAAAATCAGATTGTACTTATCTGCGACAAATTTCTTTGTATTGAGCTTCTGTTCTTCTCGTCTTCTGCCCGCTATTTTGCAAAAGGCTCTCCAGCACGTTGGCTCTACGATAAAGAAGCCAATGTTTTTTAAAAACAGAATAGCCATAATTAATCCCTGGAGCTTACTAAGCACACTGAATGTACCTGCGTTATTTTGGTATTGCGTTCCCTCAAACACCACAAATGACGGCTTAACTTCCTTAATGAGGTCGTAGATTTTGAAAAACATATTCTTAAGTCTTATTAATGGGGGCGTATTCCCCTCGACTGATATTAAGCCATATTTTTCAACGCCGTTCTTGGTTATTACACACCAACCTGTATTTTTAGACGCTTGGTCAAGCGCCAGTATTCTAAACATAAATCCTCCAAAAAAATAGCACCCGATGTTACACAGGTGCTTGATTATTTATTGTAATCTTTACAATATACGTTTGCTCTTTCAGAAACAATGTATTTACTTTCGTTTGTGCAGTATCTCTGAGCAATGCAAACGTCGCCTGTTTTCTGACACACAACCAGCTGTTCGCCGTTCTCGTCTTTGTGTTTTGAATTTTTATAAGCGTTAATACAAATATTGTTCATTGTTACTTGATTGAAATTACCCTATAATCAGGGAGTCCGATTGTTCCGCTATGTGTGACTGTAACTTTATCGCCTGTTTTGACCTTTGGCGAAAATCGTGACTTTTCAGCAATAAATAAAAAGCCATAGCATACATACCAGACGTTTTTATCTGTTACCATTGTTACGGTTGCTTCTGTTTCTGTCGTATCTAACGGCTTACCATCAGCAACTCCGAACTCAACAGACATATCTTTATTCACCTTTCGTTTGGCTGCCATATACCCTCCTATTATAAATATGCCGCCCCTATTGGGGCGGCTTTAACACACGGTGCTTAAACCTCAGATTAGGCAGTAGTAACTGTTACATTGACAGTTGTGGTGTACTTGCCGTCTCCGTATGTTGCGGTGACAGTGGTTTCGCCTTCGCCAACTGCGGTTACTAAACCTTTCTCGTTCACGGTAGCTACACTTGCACCGCTTTCCTCAACAGCATACTTAACGCTATCTGTGATTTCTGCCTTTTCAGAAAGCTCGCCACGAATGCCGTAAACAGCAAGCTGCTGAGTTTCTCCCGAAGTAAGTTCAATTATTGAGGGCGCAGCCAAAATCTTTACAAAGTTGTCAAGATTGTCGTCCTTGATATACTCTCTGTAATAGCCGTATGTATCGCTCTCCCCACACTTCTCGCCTGCGACAGCAATAGCTGTACCAGAAATCTCGTAGCTTGCGTTAGTACTATAAGCCTGAGACCAGTTGCCAGAAAGTGCAAAGGAGGGGAATACATACTGTGAATATCCGCACTGTCCTTCTGTTCCTTTGAATATAGGAGAGCTGAGAGTAAGTTCCCCGATAGAAGGAGAGGTGTCAACTAAGAGCGAGATTTCCTTACCGGTCTGAGGGAATACACCCATAACCTTTAAGCAGTCGCCTGCCTTTACACCGTATTCGGCGAGAGATGCGGTCTTACCTGTTACGGGAACTGTAATCCAGTTGCCGTTAAGCTCTACCTGAACTACGCCGTTTGCAGGTTCGTCCTGAAGTGTAAGTGTTCCGCCCTCGCCTGCCGTATAGGGGACGTTGTCAATAACAAAATTCTGCTTGCCGTAACGGATTGTAGTACCGATATTCGCCGCAAGGAACTCAGGCTGCCATTCGGGAGTAGAGAACTTCACAGTAACAGCCTTCTCGGATGTGATAACGCCGATGACGCTGTTAGTCTGTCCAGCCTTAATCTGGTCTTGTGTAGTGGTAATATCTACATTTGCTGATGTGTTTGCAGTAGCCGTAAATGCTACATTGCCATTAATCTTGAAGATAGCATTAGCGGTCTTGGGTAAGAAGTACTTACCACTCTTCTTAGCGATGTTGGTATCTTCCATTGTTTACCTCCATTTTATTTTAATTCCTTTAAGTATTTGTCAAAGTCGGACTGTGCGAATTTGGTAGTTACCCAGCTAACCGGGTCTTCCTTAAATTTCACCATCCCACTCATAGAACCTATCATTTGGGCGTTGTACAATTCTCTGTTAATAACCTTGCTTACCAGCCTGTCCACTCTTCTAATAGACACATTATCCAAAAAATGCTCGTCCGTATTTTGGAATGTAATCATCAGAGCTTCAACGTGGTCTTCAAGAGTTTCCATAATATCCTGACGCCCATTAGAACGTTCTCTTTTCTTTTGTTCTTCAATCCACCTGAGAATGTCAGGGTGGATATATTCATCGAAATATGGCGTGTTATTCTGAATAAGAATAATTTTTCTTATTTCGCTGAATTCTTTTGCATTAATAGTAACGTTTTTATCTTCAGATTCAACGGACAAGTAATATGTTCCAGAATTATTCTTTTTAAATTCAAAGCGTTTCTCTTTTAATACAAGACGCAGCAGCCCGAAGAGCTTTAGCAACAGTTCTTTTCTGAAAAGAAACTGCTTGTCTTCTGAAGATAAAAATTTATCGCTTTCGTTTAATATGCTTGTAATAAAATAAAGCAAAGGCAGCGTACTTAATGCGTCATCATTGTAATAGATTGGATTGTATAAAAGACAATCTATATATGAGTTGTAGGCATTATAATCTTTAAATAACACCGGATATATGTTAATACCCTTAAACCTAATTGGCTGCGAAAGGCGCAGCTCGGTGTTATATCTTATAATCAAATCCTTGTCCATTTACACTCCCCGGTTGCCTATGTTTATGTCTCTTACTTCAAACTGCAGAGTAACTGCATAGTGCATCGAGTTGTTCAAGGAGCCCTCATCTCTGTCTACAAGCTTAATGTCGCCTATCCAACTCTTACTTTCGTCAGACGACAATGCCTCTACTATGTAGTGTGCAATAGCGTCCGGCTTCGATGCGTCCGATATACCTTCGTACATTAAGTCTTCTCTGCGGTATTGGTAGTCAGAACGTAAGTCACTGTAATTTATCACTATTACAACTGTGGCAAGACACCATATTGTTCTCGGATCGTTTTCATTATCCTGAGTCCGTATTCCTACAAGTATCTGCGGGTCGGCAGTTGTAATTGTATCAGGGTCTTTAAGGGCAGGTATGATGCAGTTCCATACAAGTGACATTGGGTCTTCCGGGTCGTAATCGTATTTAGCATCAAGTCCCTTATAGTTCAACGCCTCTCTTACACTATCCGATTGAGCAATCATAGCACATATACGGTTTTTAGTAACTATGGCAGGGTCGTATTCGATTGACTTCACTGTTAATTACCTCCTGTCATAATAAAGGACTGAGAACCCACTCGTCCGTCTTTGCTTGTAAACTCAAGCGTAAAAGCGTGCTCTG
>JBJERM010000184.1:0-15779 GCA_051882315.1 Ruminiclostridium sp. | reverse complement strand
ATGGTGGGAGTTACAGGGCTCGAACCTGTGACCCTCTGCTTGTAAGGCAGATGCTCTCCCAGCTGAGCTAAACTCCCATCAACGCCGCTCACTTCAAGCGACTATTGTATTATACTACATCTTGTCCCGATTGTCAATACCTTTTTTGATTTTTTTCGATAATTTTTTTCGTTTCCCTTTATTATCCTGCAAAAACGCATAGAACCGCCGCCGATGCACATAATATTAACAGCCGCACAGCGGCAAATTACCCATAGAAAGGCAAAAAAATGAAAATGATGGACAAAATTGCGCTTTTTCTGCTTCTCGTCGGCGGTCTTAACTGGGGACTTGTAGGTCTGTTCGGCTTTGACCTTGTTGCATGGGTCTGCGGCGGCTCGAACAGCGTTGTAAGCAGAATTATCTACGTTGTTGTTGCTCTTGCGGCGCTTTGGTGCATTTCCCTTTATTTCAAGCGCAACGAGCTTATAGAAGCCGAGCAGAACTAACGCAGACAAAAAGGCATTTCCCGAATTTCAGGAAATGCCTTTGCTTTTTGTTTTTGTGCAGTCCTGCTGAATCACGACTTTTGAGAGTACCGCAATCAAAGTCTTTCGGAAGCGCCGAAATCGAAGGTGTCAACCGATTCATCCTCAACGCTGTCAAGGGAAATGCTCTCGATATCATCAGCCGCTTCTGCAATCTCGTCCTGTTCTGCAGGAGCTTCTTCTGCGGCAGCCTCGGCGGGAGCTTCTTCCTCGTCCTCAACAGGCTCTGCGTCAGCTTCCTCTGCGGTTTCCTCCGCAATACCGGATAAATCCTCCGCAGGCTCTTCCTCGACAGCCTCAGCCTCAACAATGTCCTGCTGCTCAGCGGCAGTAACGTTTATTGAGCTTACCATATTCTTGAGGTTTTCAATTTCTCCCTTTATGGATTCGCCTGCGTCCTTTGCAAAATTAACCGTCTTGTCCTTTGCGTCCTTGGCAAATTCAACCGTCTTGTCCTTGGTTTCCTTTGCGAACTCCTTGGTCTTTGCAACCGTGTCCTCGCCCTTGGCAACCATATCCTTGTTGATAATCTCGTCAATGCCTTCCTTGAACTTTTCGGTACCTGTCTTAATTGCACCTACTGCAAAAAGAGAAGCCTTCTGAATCTTTTCCTTGGGAGTGGAGTGCTTTTCCTCAACAAAAACCTCGGACTCGTCAAAATCCCTTGCTCTCTGTTCCTTTTCAGCGGCGTTCTTTTCAAGAATCTTCTTTCCAACGTAGAAGCCTACGCCCGCTAAAGCCGCTAAACCTACAAATGCAGATATTTTTCCCATTTCAACCATTCCTTTCGTACGGCGGTAACCCGCCTTTTCACGTTGCCTTATTATTACTGATATTATACAATATTTTCCTTATTTTGTAAAGTATTTTTATATATATTTTTTGTTAATTGCTTCAAGCCTGTAAATCGGGCAGCCCTCAGAAGAAAACCGCTCCTCATATTCGGTAATAATATTCCCCTGGAAGCCGCTGTTATGCAGGTCAAAGGTAATATTGCGAAGCTTAAAGCCGCAGTCGGAAAAGCTGTTGAGCGAAAACTCAAAAAGCTTTGCGTTATCCGTTTTCTGCTCGATTACGCCCTCATCTTTCAGAATGTTCTTGTAAATTGTAAGAAATCTGGGGTGGGTAAGCCGGTGCTTTGCGTAGGTGTTTTTCGGGAAAGGACAGCTGAAATTAAGATAAATCCTGTCAACGCTGCCCTTGGGGAAAACCTTTTCAAGATACTCCGCCATGCCCATTATGTACCGCAGATTCTTAAGCCCCGAATCCCTTGTGCGCTCCATCGCCGTTACCAGCACATTTACGTTCTGCTCAATTGCAATAAAATTTATATCCGGATTGCGGCGGGCAATTTCCTCTGCGAACTGACCCTTTCCGCAGCCTATCTCCAGCCGTATCGGGTTATTATTCCCGAAAATCTTCTGTGAATCTATAATTTCGGGGGGATTTATCCCGTTTCTCTCCGAAACATAGTTCTGAAGCCAGCCCAGATTTACCGCCCCGCAGGCGAGAATACGCTCGTCAAGGCGGTGCTTTTTTCTCATTCTCATATTTAAAGATTTCCTTGTTCCTTATATTGGTGCAGCATTTCTATCCCCACGCTGCCCTGCCTTAAAAGCCTCTCAGCCTCCGAAACCGAAAACCAGCCGCCGCTGTCAACCTCCCCGGACAGCCGAAGCTCTCCCTTTTTCACCCTGCACAAAAAGCCAAGCATAAGGCAGTCGCTTTTCTCGTGGAAGCGGCTTAAAAGATAGCGGCAGGAAAGAACTGTGAGCCCCGTTTCCTCAAAAACCTCACGGATTGCGGTGTCCTCGGCATTTTCTCCCGCCTTTATATGTCCTGCAATAAGAACGTAATTCTCGGAAACATAGGACTGCTTTATAAGGGCAATTTCCCCCGTTTCGCTTACGCAAAGGCAGATTACGCAGGGGTAGGAAAAGCCGAACCAAGGGCGCTTGCAGCTATTGCAGTAGGGCGTTTCTCCCTCGTCGCCGATAGGTCGGCTTATAAGCCTTTCGCCGCAGTCTGGGCAGTATGTGAACTCCATTACTTAAAGCTGTACTCGCTGAAATCGAAGGTTGCGAAGTAGTCCTCGGGCTTTTCAGCACGGCGGATAAGCTTGTAGCTGCCGTCCTCCTTTAAGAGAACCTCAGCAGAGCGCAGCTTGCCGTTATAGTTATAGCCCATTGAGAAGCCGTGAGCGCCTGCATCGTGGATAACGATAATGTCGCCCATATCAATTTTCGGAAGCGCTCTGTCTATTGCGAACTTGTCGCAGTTCTCGCAAAGTCCGCCTGTAACGTCGTAGATATGGTCTGCGGGAGCGTTCTCCTTGCCCATTACGGTGATGTGGTGATACGCCTTGTAGATAGCGGGCCGCATAAGGTTTGCGGCGCAGGCGTCAAGTCCGATATACTCCTTGTAGATATGCTTTTCTCTTATTGCAGTAGCCACAAGATGACCGTAGGGAGCAAGCATAAACCTGCCAAGCTCGGTGTAGATTGCAACGTCCCCAAGACCTGCGGGAACAAGGATTTCCTCGTAAGCCTTTCTTACGCCCTCTCCGATTACTGCAATATCATTTTCGGGCTGGTCGGGCTTATAAGCGATACCAACGCCGCCGGACAGGTCGATAAAGCTTATCGAAACTCCTGTTTTTTCCTTGATTTCAACAGCAGTGCGGAAAAGAATACCTGCAAGAACAGGATAATAGTCGTTTGTAAGGGTATTGCTTGCAAGGAAAGCATGCATACCGAAGCGCTTAGCGCCCTTTTCCTTTAAAATACGGTAGCCCTCGATAAGCTGGTCGTGGGTAAAGCCGTACTTTGCGTCCTTAGGGGTATCCATAACGTTTCCCGTTTCGCTGGTTCTGAACTCTCCGCCGGGGTTGTAGCGGCAGCAGATTGTTTCGGGGATTCCTGTAAGCTTATCAAGAACATCAATATGTGTAAAGTCGTCAAGATTGATGATAGCGCCAAGCTTGTATGCAAGCTTGAAATCTTCATCGGGGGTAGCGTTTGAGCTGAACATGATGTCCTGCCCCTTAGCGCCCACCTTATCGGACAGCATAAGCTCGGTATAGGAAGCACAGTCGAAGCCGCAGCCCTCCTCACGCAAAATCTGCATAATAAAGGGATTCGGAGTAGCCTTTACGGCAAAATACTCTCTGAAGCCCTTGTTCCAAGCGAAAGCCGCATTAAGTCTGCGGGCGTTTTCTCTTATTCCCTTCTCGTCGTAGATATGAAAGGGAGTGGGGATTTCCTTTCTTATTTCTTCAAGCTTTTCCTTTGTAACAAAGGGTACCTTTCTGCTCATTGTATATCTTCCTTTCTTTGTCTTTATGTGCAGGAGGCTTAAACCTCCATATATTTTGCAAGGAACTTAACCGAAAGGTCAATCCATGCCTTGCAGTTATCCCGATAGAAATACTCGTTCCAGCCCGTAACCTTATCGCAGGTTGAAAGACCGTGGGGTCCTTCGTCAAACATGTGCAGCTCCACGGGAACTCCGTTGGAAACGCATGCCTTCGCCATTACAAGGCTGTTATGGGCGGAAACACTGTCGTCGTTTGCGGTGCACCAAAGGAACACGGGTGGAGTTTTCGGTGTAACTCTGTTTTCAAGGGAAAGTCGGGAAAGGTCGCTATGGGAAGCGTTCTCCCCTAAAAGCACATTGAAGGAGCCCTTGTGGGGGCTTGTAATGCCGCTGATAACGGGGTAGCTTAAGATTGCGGCGTTGGGGCGAATGTCCTCAGGCTCACAGCCCAGCGCCTTAATGATATTTGCGTCATTCCACATTGTAGCAAGACAGCCCGCCAGATGTCCTCCTGCGCTTGCACCCCAGACTGCAATTTTGTTGGGGTCGATACCGAACTCGTCGGCTCTCATTCTGATTTTATAGAGAGCGTAGGCTGCGTTAATGAATGCGGCGGGGTATTTTTTGCAGGTGGTGTAATACAGCACAAAAGCGTTATAGCCCTCAGCCATATAGCGCATAGCCACAGGTTCAGCCTCTCTGTCGGAGCAGAATTCATATCCGCCGCCGGGAAGAATAAGGATTGCGGGGCGCTTCTTGCACCACTCAATATTTTCAATCCTATCCAAGAGATAGGCTTTCATAAAAACTGTCTTTTCGTTGTTGAGATAAAAGGTTTTTATATTCATAAGCTTTCCTTTCGTATATCACTTGTTTTTAGCTTTCTCAATGAACTTCTCGCTGTCCACAATAAAGCGCTCGTGCTTTCCCGTTCCGATAACTCCGCATTTGTCATAAGCTGTAACCTTGAAGGTAAGCTTTCTCCTGTCTATTTCGGTAAGACAGCTTTCGCAGGTTATCCTGCTGCCCTCGGCGGAAGCCGAAAGGTGCTCTATTTCAAGCTTTGTGCCCACGGTGCACTGTCCCTCTGAAAGCTCGCCTGCAACAGACAGCATAGCCGTTTTTTCCATAAGCGCAATCATAGCGGGAGTAGCGTAAACCGGAAGAGTGCCGCTTCCCATAGCCGCCGCAGTCTTATCCGCCGTTACAATTTCCGACTGCTCGCCCTTTAAACCTACTTCAAGCATTTTAACAACCGTTCCTTTCGATTTTCTATGTGCAGGCTGCCGTAAAACACAGATTTTCCGCTTAGCCCGCACCAATGCCCATAAAAATTCAAATCCATAATACATTATACTATAAATTATCTTATTTTTCAACAAAAAATGAAAATATTGAAAAAATTTTTTAAAACCCCTTTTCTTTTTCGGAAAAGTAATATATAATATAATAGAATAGCAGTATTATGCACCGGCATAAAAGCTAATTACGAGTAAAGGAATCATGCAGCATGGATAAACTCAGAGTTCAGGTCAACGGAAGAGGCTACTACCTTAAGACGGACAAGCCCGAGGAGGTTCTCGCCTTTGCAAAGGAATTTGAAGACAAGATTTCATATATCACCACGAAAATGGCGGGCATCAGCGAGGCGGAGGCTACCGCCCTTTCCGCTCTTATTATTATGGGCGACTCCCTTAAAAAGGAGCGCAGCGAGGAGGACCAGGCGCTTATTGACGAACTGACCGGTAAGATAGAGGTTCTTGAGGAGCGCACCGATACCCTTACAAGACAGCTTGCGGTACATAACGAGTCTGAAATTGCCATGAAAGCGGAGATTACCGCCCTTAAGGAAAAGGAACAGGGACTTATCGAGGAGCTTTCCGGCGCTGCTCAGAAGGAGCAGGAGCTGAACGGGCTTTGCAGCGACAACGAAAATGCCCTTAACGACGTAAAATCCGCCCTTGCTTCCGCAAACAAGATAATTGCCCAGCTCAATACCGAGAAGTTCACCGAGGTGGCTGCAAACGAAGCTCTCCGAAAGGAGCTTGAGGCTTCACAGGAGCGGCTTGAAACTGCAAACAAGGCAATAGCCGAGCTTAACGGTAAAATCACCAAAATGGAGATAAACAGCTACGTTGCCCCCGACGGTACGGTAGTACAGCCCGACGAGGAGCTGAAAAAGGTTAAAAACGAAAAGGAAGAGCTGGAAATTGAGCTTGCAATCGCCAACGAGGAGATTGAAAAGCTTAAAGCCGCAAATCCTGCCGCTCCCGCAGACGAGCAGCTGAAAAAAACAATCGCCGAATACGAGCGCACTATCCGTCAGCTTGAAAGCCGCAGTAGTGAAATTGACAAGCTCAGAAGCCTTTTAGCGGAAACCGAGCAGTCGGTTAAGCTGAAGGCTGACGAAAAGGAAACGGAAAACCAAAAGCTTCGCAATATCCTTAAGAACTACGAAAACTCCTACGGAATATGCGTTGCCAAGAAGGAAGAGGAAATAAAGGAGCTTCAGCAGGAAATCGAAAAGCTGAAAAACGCTCTGAATATAAAGAACGATGAGAAAATGAACAGCTCCTACGTTCAGACAACCTTTGAATCATGATTGAAATTTTAGCCCCCTGCGGCGGCGAGGACTGCCTTTCCGCCGCCCTTAATACAGGTGCAGATGCGGTCTACCTTGGCGTGACCGCTTTTTCTGCGCGGAAAAATGCAGGAAACTTCACAATCGAAGCCCTGAAAAACGCCGTAAGGCTCTGTCATATCTCGGGAGTAAAGGTTTACGTTACGCTGAACACCCTGATTTTTGACGAAGAATTCAAAGCCTTTTCCCGTACAGTTAATGATATAAGCGAAGCAGGAGTTGACGGGGTTATTGTGCAGGACTTAGGAGCAGCGGAGCTTATCCGCCGAGAAGCCCCCTCCCTGCGGCTTCACGCTTCAACCCAGATGACTATAACCTCCGCAAGCGGCGCAGAATTTGCCAGAAAAGCAGGATTTTCAAGAGTAGTGCTTGCCCGTGAAATGTCCCGAAAGGAAATAGAGAGGGTAGTAAAAAGCGTTGATATTGAAACAGAGGTTTTCGTCCACGGCGCTCTTTGCGTCTGCGTAAGCGGTCAGTGCCACATGAGCGCCCTTTACGGCGGAAGAAGCGGAAACCGCGGTCTTTGCGCCCAGCCCTGCCGACTGGATTTTACCTGCGGGGAACGGCATAACGTGCTTTCGCTTAAGGACCTGTCCATAATCGAAAATCTCCGCACTCTGAACGAAATCGGCGTTACCTCCGCAAAAATCGAGGGCAGAATGAAGCGCCCCGAGTACGTTGCGGCGGCGGTTTCCGCCTGCAAAGCCGTACTTTCGGGAGAAAAGCCCGATATGGAAACTCTTAAGGCGGTATTTTCCCGCAGCGGCTTCACGAAAAGCTACTTTGACGGCTCAATGAACAATATGTCGGGCATACGCACAAAAGAGGACGTAACCTCGGCGGCAGAAGCGCTGGGGAAGCTTAAAAAGCTGTACGAGAAGCCCTATAAGCGCAGAAAGGTTGATATTGCCGCAGAAATTGCCCATGGAAAGCCGATTACCGCAAGGGTAAAGTGCGATAATGCGCAATTTGACTATATTTCCGATATTATCCCCGAAAAGGCTGAAAAGCGAAGCATAACGGCGGAAGAAATCGTGTCCCGCCTGTCAAAAATGGGCGGAACGGTATTCGAGGCGGGAGAAATCTCCTGCAAGACCGACGAGGGGCTTATGATTTGTGCAGCTTCGGTGAATGAAATAAGAAGAAATATAATAGAAAAACTTGAAGAAATTTTCGGGGCAGAACCCCTGCCCTCTGAAAGGATTGACAACAAATGAACACGGATATGACGGTGGGTAGACCCTCGTCTGTGCTTTGGCGGTTTTCCCTGCCGCTGCTGATAAGCGTTGCCTTTCAGCAGCTTTACAGCATCGCCGACAGCATAATCGCAGGAAATTTCATACCAAAGGGCGAGGACGCCCTTGCGGCGATAGGCGCAAGCTATCCCGTTACAATGCTTTTTATGTCGGTTGCAGTAGGCGTAAGCTCGGGCTGTAACGTAGTCGCCTCAAATATTTTCGGAAGCAAGAAGTACGGCAGGCTTCGCACCGCCGTTACAACGGGCTTTGCAGCGCTTGGAGCGCTGAGCCTGCTGCTTACGGTTTTAGGGCTTATTTTCTGCGAGTGGATAATTACCGCTCTGGGAACACCTGCAAACGTATACGACGACAGCTGTACATACCTTTATATTTACATATTCGGACTTATATTCCTGTTCTTCTATAACGTCTGCAACGGCTTTTTCTCGGCTCTCGGGGACTCTAAAACCCCGCTGTATCTGCTTATAGGCTCTTCTCTCGGCAATATTGCCCTTGACGCTGTTGCGGTAATCTGCCTTGATATGGGGGTTGCGGGAGTTGCATGGGCTACCTTTGCGGCTCAGGGAATTTCCTCGGTTTTAGCCACAATCCTTCTTATCCGCAGGATAATGAAGCTGCCCTGCGAGGAAAAACCGCCATTTTTCTCGGCGCATACCTTAGGGAAAATCGCCTCGGTGGCAATTCCCTCGGTTTTACAGCAAAGCTTTGTGTCCGTCGGAAATCTTTTTATACAGGGAATCATCAACGGCTACGGCTCTGCGGCTATGGCGGGCTATTCCTCGGCGATAAAGCTTAACACCTTCGTTGTAACCAGCGTTACAGCTATGTCTAACGGCGTTTCAAGCTTTGCGGCACAGAATATCGGTGCAGGAAAGCTTGAAAGAATACCGAAGGGCTTTCGCACCTCGGTTATTATGTCTGCCTGCGTAAGTATTCCCGTAATGCTCCTTTATCTAATTTTTGGAAACGACCTTATCGGACTTTTTATGAACAGCACCGACGGCACGGCGGTTTCAATCGGCTATGGCTTTTTACTTATAGTTTCTCCCTTTTATTTTGCAGTAACCGCAAAGCTCAACTGCGACGCTGTTTTCAAAGGCTCGGGAGCTATGCTTTTGTTCATAATCACCACCTTTACCGATCTTATTTTAAGGGTATTGCTTGCCTACGTCTTTTCCGGACCTATGGGAATGGGAATAGAGGGCGTGTGGTGGTCATGGCCGGTAGGCTGGGTAATTTCCGCCGCTATTTCCGTTTGCTTCTACGGCTTCGGAACCTGGAAAAAACACATAAAATGCTATTGACAAAAATCGGCACAAGTGATAGAATAAATAGAGCTGGGGGAACCTCGCAGGAGGTTGAGAAGGCATAGCCTGACCCTTTGAACCTGTTGGTTAATACCATCGTAGGGAAGCAGAGAATTTTGGCTTCCGCTATGCGGAGGCTTTCTTATTTTCCGGTGATTTTATGAAGCTTTTAAGGCATTGTCTTACAGTTGCAGGCTCAGACCCCAGCGGCGGGGCAGGAATTGGGGCTGACATCAAGACCTTTTCCGCTCTTGACTGCTATGCAATGAGCATTATTACCTCGGTTGTGGCGGAAAACACATTTGCAGTAAAGGACAAGCTTGACGTTCCTGCGGAAATAATTACCGCCCAGCTTGAAGCCGTATTTGAGGACATACGGGTTGACGGAATGAAAATCGGTATGCTTACGGATATTTCTTCCGTGAAAGCGGTTGCTGCCGCAATCGAAAAATACAAGCCGCCGATAATCGTTTTCGACCCTGTTATGAATGCTACCGCAGGAGCGGAGCTGCTAAGTCCGCAAGCGGTTGAAACGGTAAAGAAAAGGCTTATCCCATTATGTACTCTTGTTACCCCGAATATCCCGGAAGCAGAGGTGCTTACGGTAATGAGCATAGAAAGTACCGAGGATATGAAAGCTGCTGCCAAAAAAATAGCTGACAGCGGCGCAAAAGCAGTCCTGCTCAAAGGCGGGCATTTAAGCGGAAACGCAGAAGACCTGCTTTTTGACGGAAAGGATTTCCGCTATTACTCAGCCCCGAGGATAAGCACAAACACCACCCACGGCACAGGCTGCACCCTTTCCTCCGCAATAACAGCATTTATGGTGAATGGCTGCCTGCTGCCCAAAGCGGTAGAAAAGGCAAAGGAATTTATTACTGGGGCAATAGAGAACGGACTTGACATAGGAAAAGGAAACGGACCATTAAATCAATTCTATAAATTATAAGAAAGGAAAAGAACTATGAGAGAATACAAAACCCAGATGGAGGCTGCAAAGAAAGGCATAATCACTCCCGAAATGAAGACAGTAGCGGAAAAGGAGCGGCTTCAGCCCGAGGTTATCCGTGAAAGAGTTGCAAGGGGCAGCGTTGCTATTCCCGCAAACATTATGCACAAGTCCCTTTCCGCAGAGGGTATCGGCGAGGGTCTTCGCACCAAAATCAACGTAAATTTGGGCATTTCAGGGGACTGCAAGAACTATGAAACCGAGATGAAGAAGGTCGAGCTTTCTCTTAAATTCGGCGCAGAAGCTATCATGGATTTAAGCAACTACGGAAAAACCAACACTTTCCGCCGTGAGCTTATTGAAAAGTCCACAGCTATGATAGGAACAGTACCCATGTACGACGCAATCGGCTATCTTGAAAAGGATTTGCTTGAAATTACAGCAAAAGACTTTCTCCGTGTTGTCCGTGCGCACGCAGAAGAGGGCGTTGACTTTATGACAATCCACGCAGGCATCAACCGCCGTGCTGTTGAGGCTTTCCGCCGTGACAAGAGAAAGATGAATATTGTTTCAAGAGGCGGCTCCCTTTTGTTTGCATGGATGATGATGACCGGCAACGAAAACCCCTTCTACGAATATTACGACGAGGTGCTTGAAATCCTCCGTGAATATGACGTTACAATAAGCCTTGGGGACGCGCTTCGTCCCGGCTGCATAGACGACAGCACCGACGGCGGACAGATTTCCGAGCTTATTGAGCTGGGCGCTCTTACCGAACGTGCATGGGCAAAGGACGTTCAGGTTATGGTTGAGGGACCCGGACACATGGCTATGAACGAAATCGAAGCTAATATGAAGCTTCAGAAGCGTATCTGCCACAATGCGCCTTTCTACGTTTTAGGACCGCTGGTAACGGATATTGCCCCCGGATACGACCATATCACCTCTGCAATAGGCGGAGCAATTGCTGCTGCAAGCGGAGCAGACTTCCTTTGCTATGTAACTCCCGCCGAGCATCTGCGCCTGCCCGACCTTAACGACGTAAAGGAGGGCATTATCGCCAGCAGAATTGCCGCCCACGCAGCTGATATTGCAAAGGGAATCCCCTATGCAAGGGATATTGACAATCAAATGGCTGAAGCCCGCCACGTTTTGGACTGGGACAAGATGTTTGAAATTGCAATTGACGGAGAAAAGGCGAGAGCTTACTTTGAAAGCACTCCTCCCGCAGACCGCCACACCTGCTCTATGTGCGGAAAAATGTGTGCTGTAAGAACTACGAATATGATTTTAGAGGGCAAGAAGGTAGAGTTCTGTTCCGAGAAGTAAGAACAGAACGCCATATACCGCCGCACGGGGAGCGCCGCTGCGGTGTGATTTCAGCGAGGGAATCCGTGTTTCGGAGTGAGAGGGCGCAATTGAGCGCCGACCGACCGATACTGCAAAGCATTATCGGAAAAGTCCTGCGGACTCGCTGAAAAGACCTGTCCGCAGGTTCTGAAAGGACAGTCAATATGAAAAACACAAACATCAGAAAGCTTGCAATCGCAGCAGTTTTAACCGCAATCGCAGTGGTTGGCTCAGCCTTTGTAATCCCGATAGGAGCTTCAAAATGCAGTCCCGTACAGCATCTTGTAAACATTCTTGCAGGCGTTTATTTAGGACCTTGGTACTCTTTAGGCGCAGCATTCTGCGCCAGCCTTATCCGCAACATCTTAGGCACGGGAACTCTTCTTGCCTTCCCCGGCTCAATGTGCGGCGCATTCCTCTGCGGTGCGGTTTACCACCTTATCTGCAAAAAAGGCGGACTTAAGAAAATCCGTCTGCCTCTTGCCTACTGCGGCGAGCTTTTCGGAACCTCGGTAATCGGCGGAATGTTGTCCTTCCCGATTGCCGCATTTCTCCTTGGAAAGGAAGCGGCTCTCTTTACCTACGTTTTCCCCTTCTTCGTTTCAAGCTGCGGCGGCACAATAATTGCGGCTGTGCTTGTAACTGCTATGAAGCGGGTAAAGGTGTTTGACGAGTTCCTCGGAAACACCCGTTCGGAAGCCGAAAAAGTCTGACTTTACTATGAACTTATCTGCCGATTATATTGAAACAATCGCATCTTCGGTGACTGCACTAAGAGAAAAAAAGCCTCTTATTCACTGCATTTCCAACTATGTTACCGCAGGGGATACAGCAAACATTCTTCTTGCAGCAGGAGCCTCCCCCGTTATGGCGGACTGCCCTCGGGAGGTAGCCGAAATAACAGCCGCCGCTGACGCTCTCCTTATAAACTTAG
Organism: Ruminiclostridium sp.; assembly: GCA_051882315.1. Taxonomy (GTDB): domain Bacteria; phylum Bacillota; class Clostridia; order Oscillospirales; family Ruminococcaceae; genus Ruminiclostridium_E. The sequence continues at coordinate 3,497 of JBJERM010000184.1, read as the reverse complement.
GAACAATCAGCGAAAGCCGTCTGTCAGCTATGCTTATTGCGGGAAAGGCGGCTAATAAAAAGAATATTCCCGTTATTCTTGACCCTGTAGGTGCAGGCGCTTCCGCTTTCCGAAGAGAGGCGATTGAACGGCTGTTTTCCGAGGTGAAGATCTCCGCAGTCCGTGGAAATCTCTCGGAAATCTCCGTAATCGCAGGCTTTTCTGCGGGCGAACAGGGCGTTGACACAGGAAAAAGCTCCGTAACCGCCGAAGAAGCGGCAGTTATTGCCGCAAAAAAGCGGGGTTGTATCTGCGCCGCAACGGGAAAGTACGATATTGTTTCAGACGGCAGTAAATCGTTTCGCCTTGAAAACGGCACTCAAATGCTTTCGCAAATTACGGGAGCAGGCTGTATGACCTCCGCTCTCTGCGCCGCTTATTCCGCAGTTTCCGACCTCTTTTCGGGAACAATTCTCGGGATTGCGGTAATGGGAATCTGCGGCGAGCTTTCCGCAGGAAAATGCGCCGGCGCAGGCTCTTTCAGAACAGGAATTTTTGACGAAATCTCAAAGCTTACAGCGAAAACAACAGCCGAAAGGATAAGGATATATGAAGCTTAAACCCGACTATTCGCTATACCTCTGCACCGACAGCACCCTTATGTCCTGCAAAACCGTTGAGGAATCGGTGGAGAAGGCTATTATCGGCGGCTGTACCGTTGTTCAGCTGAGAGAGAAGAACTGCTCATCACGGGAGCTTTTCGAGCTTGCATTACGGGTAAAAAAGGTTACCGACAGCTACAAAATACCCCTTATCATAAACGACAGAATTGACATCTGCCTTGCCGCAGACGCCGATGGTGTTCATCTCGGTCAGCAGGATTTGCCCTGCGCCGAAGCAAGAAAAATTCTCGGCAAGGACAAAATTATCGGCGTTTCGGCAGCCCTGCCCGAAGAAGCGGCGGCGGCAGAAGCGGCGGGAGCGGATTATCTTGGCGTGGGCGCAGTTTTCGCCACCTCCACCAAAACCAACACCCGCCCCGTAACCCCCGAAACAATTCGTGCGATAAGAGCCGCAGTTTCAATCCCCTTTGTGGTTATCGGCGGCGTAAACCAAAGCAATATTTCCTCCCTTTACGGGCTCGGAATTAACGGCGCAGCGGTAATTTCCGCCGTCCTCGCCCAGCCCGACATAACCGAAGCCGCACGGCAGATGAAAGCGGCGGTAAAGGGGTTATAATGACTGATTTTGAGATTTTTAAAGCCGCTTTTCCGAAGCTTAGCCTTTGCGAAATCGCCTTTTCAGCCCTTACCGAGGGCTGTTATGCAGTCCGCAAAACCGGCGGCTTAGGGCTTATAAAAGACAACAGAATTGCACTTATCGCAGTTGCTCCGCAGTTTCAGCGAGAAGGCATCGGCACTTCTATTTTTCGTGAATGTGCAGCTATCGCCCGCAGAAACGGGTACAAAAGTATAGCCTTAGGCGGCGGTCTTTTTTCCGGCGCAGTAAGCGAAAGCGCAGGATTTTTCCGAAAAATGGGCTTTGAAACAGCCGGCGAATTTACGGAAATGGAGCTTTCTCTTACTGATTTTGCCGTTCCCGAAATCCCTGTTCCCGAAAATGTAAGCTTCGGCTTTTTTGGCGGCGATATGGAGGAACTGAAAAAGTCTGTTGCCCAGGTTGACGAGGAATGGGTACAGTATTTCGGCTATGAGCCTGTTTTCTGCGGCTTTGCTGATGGGAAAATTGCGGGCTTCTGCATTGTGGGCGATAACGAGACCTGTCTTCTTTCCGACGGAAAAAGCAGGATAGGCAGTATCGGCTGTGTTGGCGTTGTTCCCGAATTTCGCCACAATGGGATAGGACTTAAGATGGTTGCCCTTGCGGCGGAGAAGCTGAAAAAGCGGGGCTGCGATAAGGCATTTATCCATTTTACCCACCTTGACCGCTGGTACGGGAAGCTTGGAGCAAGGACGTTTCTGCGGTTCTTTACGGTGAATGAGATTGAGATATAATATTAGTATGACTTGTTTCCTGCGTCTTTCGGCAGAATTATAGTATAAGCAAATGCACAAAAACCGTGAATGTGTATCTGCCTTATTATTACAAGCAAAAGCTGTAATCAAGCTTCAAAGGGGTGGAGCGCCTGTGCGCTCCCCGGGGGTCAAGGGGGCGGGCAGCCCCCTTGGCTCAATAACTCTCATGTCTAAAAATCTCTGCATAACAAAAAGGGCTGCTGCGTGTACTGCAACAGCCCCTTTTCATATTCATTTTACTGTTCTGTCGGGTAAGTAACCCTTATTACCCCGTAGCCGAAGGGCGAAACACGGATATTTCCGTTATCTTCTCCGCCGTGGATAATCTCAGTACTGCCCTCGCCGCAAAGCTCGCTTATACTCTTTTCAAGCAGCTTTTTGGACTTGTTCATAAGCACAATCGCCTTTTCTCCGATTTCCCTGTCCTCACGGGAGAAAATCGCAAAGTTCTTTGTTACCTCAATAAAGCGGATATTGCCCCTTGCAAACGCCTTAACTCTGCGGCGTATGCTGCCAAGCTCCTTTGTAAACTCAACAAGCTCAAGGTTTTCCCTGCCCCATGGATATGTGCGGCGGTTAAAGGGGTCCTTGTAGCCCTCCTGTCCTGCCTCATCACCGTAATAAATCGAGGGAATACCGGGAAGGAAGAACTGGAGCACCATAGCGCACTTCATAAGTGCTATGCCGTAAACGTACTGGGAGTCGGTAAGGTATCTCTCAGCCTGCCATTCCCTGCCGTTCCAGCCCACGTCGTCCCCCGCAAGCCTTGTGATAGCCCGCTCGGTGTCATGGGTCGAAAGGAAGTTCATAAGAATATCGGTGCAGGGCTTGGGGTAATGCTCAACAATCGTCATAATACCGTCAACAAAGCTGCGTGCGTCGCCGCTCTTGACGTAATTGAGGACTGCCTCCTTAAAGGGGTAGTTCATAACGCTGTCCAGCTGACCGCCGATAAGGTATCTGCGGCGCACTCCGTAGCTCTCCTTGTTGGTTGCGTCCTCCCAGACCTCGCCGTAGATAACCTTGTCCTCGCCCTTGGACTTTACCGACTTGTTTAGATTATCTATAAACTGGTCGGGCAGCTCGTCTGCAACGTCAAGACGCCAGCCTGCTGCACCTAAGTCAATCCACTTCTGCAAAATGCCTCCCTCGCCGCAGATGTACTCGGTATAGGAAGGGTTGTTTTCGTTTACGTTGGGCAGGGTTGTAATGCCCCACCAGGACTCATAAACATTAGGGTACTGGGAAAAGCTGTACCACTCTCTGAAAGGGCTTTCGGGATTTCTGAAAGCGCCCTCGTTTTCACCGTATCTGCCGTTTTTGTTGAAATAGATTGAGTCGGCGCCGGTGTGGGAAAATACGCCGTCAAGGATAATCTTTATACCCCGTCTGTCCGCCGCACGGCAAAGGCTTATAAAGTCCTCCTCCGTGCCTAAGAGCGGGTCTATTTTCGAGTAGTCCGCTGTACAGTATCTATGGTTC
>JBJERM010000183.1:0-4455 GCA_051882315.1 Ruminiclostridium sp. | reverse complement strand
TTTGTTAATCTCATACGTTAATTATAACATATTTTTGCTAAAATTGCAACACTTTAATGTGAACATGCTCTAATATTTCCATGCACCTATTTTTTCTGCATTTAAAAATGCCGTTACGATAACATCCTGCCCTCCGAAAAATAAATCCGTACAAACAGCAATTTTGCCGTCTGTACGGATTTTAATTTTACAGGCAGGAAACCTATGATTTTACTGAACTATGTAATTATTTCTTTTTTCTGCTGCGCTTTACAGAAACAGAAGAAACGCACGCAAGAGCTCCTGCAGCAATTGCAACTGCCACCAGCGAATGACCGGTAGAAGTATTCGGGTTTTCATTGTCATAATCGTAGCTGCTGTCATCGTCCTCAATTTCAACTTCATCAGTGCTACTATTAATGAATTTAATCGTATTTCCGTCAAATTCAATATCCAGCTTTACAGAAGCACCGTCTGCCGCAACAATAACATTCTCTCCAACAGACGTTTTATTTCCTAAGGAGATTTCAAATGCCTTTGTTGCAGAATTTCCTGCGCTGTCCTTAATTGTTATGCTGTGCTTGCCGAATTCAACAGATTCCAGCTTATAGTTTCCGTTCTTATCAGCAGTAGTTTTCTGAACAACTGAATGAATTTCGATTTCCACATTGCTGAGAGCCTTTCCGGATTTATCCAGAATCTTTCCGCTTAATGTAATTCCTTCTTCAGTTTCAGCATCATCGTCTGCTTCAATCTCATCATCCTCGTTTTCGAGCGCTTCTTTAAGCTTCTTTTCTGCGTCAAGCAAATCGCCATAATTGGTTACATGCTTTTTCTGTTCGTCGGTAAGCTTATCGTAAGCCTCTCTTGCATCTTCAACAGCTTTTTCGTCATCAACAGTTACATTATCGGGAAGCTTGTCAATAAGATCAATTACATTATCAACTGCTGTATCATTCTCATTACCGGAAGCATCATCCTTATCGGTGTTGCCGGAGTTGTTGCTGCTATTGCCGCCGCTGTTGCTTCCGCCTCCGTTATTGCTGCCACCGCCGCTGTTGCCGTTGCCACCGCCGCTGTTGCCGCCCTTATCTTTAATTACAAAGTTCTGGGCAGTACGCTTTAATTCCTTAACTTCGGCATCATCGTCTCCGATACGGAATTCTGCTGCAATAGTGTTTTGCTCGTTCTTGCTAAGCTTTGTGAATACCTGAGATTTTATGGTAATTACCGTGCTTCCTTCCTTGGTTACATAATCGGTGCCTTCAATAAGCTCTTTACCATTAAGCCATAATTTTTCAAAGTCAGCCCATTCGCCGTATGATATAAAGTCCAGATCTGTATTATATTCAGTAAGAACATAATAATTGGTATTTTCCTCTGTACCGATAGGAGTTTTAATCTCGTAGTTCTCATCGCTGGAGTTAAATACTGTAACCTCGTCGTTATTCTTTATTTCCAGAGTGAATTCCTTGTACTGTGTTTCAAAGGGGTTAAGGGTAGCGAATAAAGGCTTGCCGCTGAACTTAGCGGCAACGGTAAATGTGTAAGTTCCGGGATTAACTGTGGGAACGCCTGTAATTTCGCCTGTTTTGGAATTCAGCGTAAGTCCGTCGGGAAGAGTGCTTCTGTAAAGCGAGTATGTGACAGTATTCCAGTCAAAAATATTGTCTGTCGCAACTATTACCTGATAAGGTACATACTTTACTGCCGCAGGAAGCTGGGAGTCAGTAACTATTTTCGGGTTACCGGCATGACCGGATAATTTAATAACAACAGGCTCCTGTCCGTCTGCGGTAATTGTAAGAGTTCCCTTTACTTCGCCATCGCCGTCCTGAACAAGACGGATTTTAGCAAGGTTATTTCTCATTCCTGCCGCATTTTCAAAAGCAGGCAGCGTATCGTTGTTGGTTCCGCCAACAACCCAGTAATCGTCAAGCTTAACATTTTCTGCATCAGTTAAGGTAACGTTAAGGCCTGTAAGCTCTGCGTCGCCGATATTTGCAAGGAGTAATTCATGATTAGTACCGTTATAGTCGTCAAAGTATACGGTACGCTCTGAAGGCCCGTTTACATAAAACTTTGCGCCGGTTTCCTTCTTCTTGATAGTGATAAAATAGGATCTGATTTTTTCGCCTGTGGATACTGTGTACTGAACAGTACCGTTGGAGAAGTCCTGAGGCTGGTTCAGATCTACACAGTTTGCATGCTGTGCGTCGTAAACGTTATCCGCCTTGTTGCCGTCAAACTTAAGAAGCAGCTGTGACATATCAAGGTTCGGGTCGTCAACGAATAAGGTCTGGTAGCCATATTCGTAATAGTCGTCCAATGCCTGGTAATAACCGTTTTCTACTACAAAGCTTTTTACTTCGTTGCCGTCTGCGTTAAGATTTTTCAAGCCATATATAGTGAGATAGGGGTCTCTTATACCTTTTAAAGCTACATAGGGCTTTACCTTGACTGTGAGATGATAAGGAGTTATAACAGTCTCTTCTTCTGTGCCCTCTTCTATAAATATAGTGAAGGTAAGACCATTTTTGAAAACAGCCTTAAAGCTTTCGTCGGCCGCACCGCTTATATCGGGCTGTGATTCAGCAGCTTCATAGCTGTCGTAATTGCCCTGCACTATTTTCTTGATGTTTGCTGCATCTCCGCTGTTGTAGACGGCGCTTACAGAAAACGCATATTCATCATCTACGGAATAGCCGTCCGCTAATTCTATTGTTACTGTCTTCTCATTCAATCCGGAGCCGTAGGTTGTGTCATAGCTCCACACAACCGAATAACCATTGTCGTCATATAACCTTGGCGATATACTAAGGCTTGTGTTTGCAACCTCAATATTTATAACCTGTGTATAGACGTCATAACCGTCAATTGAATATACGAAAACAAGCTTGGCTTCTCTGCCCTTGGATTCTATTAATTCTCCGTTGGAGCCAAGCCAATATGCACCGGGGAACTTATAGCCTGAATCGGTTGTTTTCTGATTCATATTAATGATTTCGTCTGTTACATCATTTGCAGTTGACAGATGAATATCGTCATAAACCGTTAACTGATATTCGTCCTCCGGAACTTCAACTCCGTTACGGATAAATTTAGGTTTAATTCCTGCAAAGATATCAGCGTCAGAATTTAAGCCGTTAACATAAAAATCAAAGGACTTGTAAGAAACATATTTTGAATATCCGTTTTCATAATATATCCAACCATTGGTTTCACTATATTCCTTCTTTTTATTAACCGCCAGTGCCAGACGATCCACATCATTCTGCTGAGCATAGCTGAAATCGTATCCGGCTTCATACTTATCTAGAATTCTTACAGTAAAATAATAAGGTGTAATCTTTGTCTCTTCTTCAGTACTCTCATCAGCGAATAATGTAAAATCAACGCCCTCGCTGAAAACAGCCTTATAGGGGTCGCTTGCATAATAATCAAACCTTCCGTTAAGATCAGGCTGATCCTGAGCTTCCTCAAGAGTATCGTAAACGCCCTCTGCTATTTTTGTAATATTAATACTACTGCCGCCAGTATAATTAAAGTCAAGATCCGGGATATACTCATCATCGAAAGCGTAACCGCTATCAAGTTCATATTCCAATACTTTAAAGGCTCTGCCATCTTTTACCAAGTCATTTGACCAATCGTAATCAATGTATATATTTGAAACGGTTTTGAGCCATCCAGATATTTCAATATCATATTTTGCAATTCCTATATATATATACTGGGTATATACATCAGCACCATTTACAGAATATACCAGGACAAGCCCGCAGCCAAACTCTCCGCTGGAAGCCCAGTTTCCCTGGTCATCTATGAAACCATATTGTGAAAGTTCAGTGCCGGAATCAGATTCATCCACATTCATATTAAGGATTGCGTCTGTTACATCGACTGCATTGCTCAATCTGCTGCTGTTATATATCGTTACATCATAGGAATCAGCGGATATCTCTGTTCCGCCGTCATATAAATGAGGCGTCAATCCGGCAAAAACTGAACAGCTGTCTTCAAGTTTTTCTTCACATGAAAAAGAATAACCTGTATAAGGAACGCTAACCTTATTATCATCTTTATCATATATTGTGGTTGTGGAATTGTGCGTATAATACATATTGGCTGACAGCAGAGCGCGTTCTGACTCATTCTGCTTTGCCAGAGTAATATCAACGCTGGTCGAATATCTCGGCAGTATGGTAACAGATACGTTATACAATTGATTGTTCATGCCAAGCTGTGTACCGTCGCCCACAATAAACTGTACTTCGCCGTCGTCGAATATACTCATATCAACCGTTGCAGTCTTGTCGATTAAATGGTATTCGTCGTTGATCTGATAGCCGTATTCATCGTAATAGCTCATCCATACTACCTTGGCGTCATCGGGTATTTCGACAGGCTGACCGTACTTTTCAGTATCGGTATAGTCGTCATAAACGAGATTGTCAAGGATATCCTGCAGCGGTA
>JBJERM010000182.1:0-4479 GCA_051882315.1 Ruminiclostridium sp. | reverse complement strand
AAAGACCTATACAAGCGCAGATAATAAGAATAAATCAATTGTTCAGTCCTACAATGATGCGCTAAATCCGACAAACGAGGATAAAAATCCCGAGCCCTCCACAAACAACGACAAGCCACAAAATCCTCAAGCACCAAGCGGCGGCACTACACCTCCACCGACTACCGAACAGAACGATTATGACACCGAACGCAAATCCCTTGACTATCTTCATGATATGGGAGAAATCAGCGATGAAGAATATTACAGCGGTCTTGAAAACCTCCGTGATACATACCTTGCACCCGACAGCGATGAATGGCGCAGGGTAAATGTGGAGATATACAAGGGTAGAAACAAGGAAAGCAGCGGCAAAGCCACAACCACAAGTACAAGCAGTACTGCACTGCCTGAAGCGTACACCCAAGGCAAAAAGGACCTTGCACATAAGCTTGCCATGGACGAAATCACAGAATCCGAATATTATTCCGGTATGTATAAGCTTTTGGCTGATAACGGTATTGCTGCTGACAGCGACGAATATCGGGCTATTCAGGAAGCGGAATACAAAAGCAAGAAATCGCAGGAAAAGTCGGAGAGTCAATCATTGAGCGAAAGCAAATCCAAAGGCACTGTTATTTCAATTGATAGCTACATTCCGACATTATGGGACGATGTCGAAGAACAGAACGCAAAGCTTGCCGCAGGAATAGGAATAAGTCGTGCAGGGAACAGCGCAAATGCAAAGCAGATAAGAGAAATTACCGATAATTTCGGGAATGTTGCGGCACAAATTTCCTCTGCCTCCTCTTCATCTGCTGCCAAAAGTGAAAGCACCCTTTCCGATGTGGTAAGCGCAATAAAGGCACTCGAAAAATCGGAAGAGGACATGCATTTCTCTCTTTATGTTGAACTTAAAGCTCGGGACCTTGCAATAGGAAAAGTCGCAGTACAGGACATTAATGATATTACAAGAATGAACGGCAAATCGCCGCTTATATAGGAGGCATTATGGCATTAACAATTGGCGGAATAACGGTTGACAGCTACATTGAACCGCCTGTTTTCAGCGATAATTTTCGGGCACGCAGCGTTCTCTATTCTCTTGACGGAACCGCTAAAGAAGATAGATTGGGCAGCTCAAAAAAAACTATAAAAATCCCATTTTCTGTACTGCCTGCATCTGTGTGGGAAAACCTTAAAATAACACTGAAACAGAAAACTTTCTCTGTTTCGGGGTCTATCGGCTCTCTCAATGCAAGCGGAACGTACCGGCTTAAGGACGAGGAGATTAATACTCCGGTGCTTTATGTTCACAAAGACGGCACATATTATTGCCAGCCATTCAGCGTAACAATCGAGGAGGTATAATATGCGGGAATTATCTTCCGATTACATATCCGGCGCTGCTGCCAATGCCCGTGACGTTTATGTTAAAATCGCCCTTAACGATGACGAAAATACCGTTTACGAATCGGATAAAATCATCTCACTGGATATACAGCGAGGCATAACGGACGGCAGCTTCGGTATCGGCTTTACACCTTCTGATAGGCTTTCCTGCTCTTTAATAACGGCTGAAAAAATCCCCGAAAAAACCCGTATTACCGTATATATCCGGTTTTCCGCTTCGGGAACGTGGGAACGTCTGGGACGATTTTATTGCAAGACCTGCGTGCGGGACGGCTCTGCGGTAAACGTAACAGCCTTTGACGCCATGGACTGGCAGAAGAACAAGCAAGTGAAATTCGGCGGAAAAGCCAGCATTGAACTGGCTGCGCTGAAATTTCCCTGCACCATGCAGCAGATGCTTGACTATATCGTTGCTCTCCGAGGAATGACCTGTGACTTTGAGTGCCAGAATTTTATTATTCAGAAGCTGCCGAAAAAGAGCGATACCGAATACTATACTGTGACTGAGCTGCTTGGATTTATAGCTTCGGCTCACGGCTGTAATGTGCGTTTCAGCTATGAAGGACGGTTGGAGTTCAAGAGCTTTGCGCCGGCAGAAGCGGAGCTGAATCTTTCAAACGTTATCGAACAGACCTTGGACGATAGCGAGACCTTTACTGTTAATGGAGTGCTGTTCTATACCGGGGACGATACTCAAATCTATATAGATGATGTGCCGGGTTCTGAATTTGATGAAGACGGCGAAGGCGTTATAAAATGCACAAACCCGTTTGCGTCCGTTGAGATTGCTGAATACGTCTGGGGGCAGCTTGGCGGGCTGAGCTATTACGGCGGCAGCATGGAGCTAAGGGGAGCGGGCATAATCGAATGCGGCGATGTAATTACCGTAGGCAATCTCAAATACCCGGAAGATACAGCCGAATATCCTTTATGCATTACCGATATTTCATATTCCATCAGCAGAGAGGAAGGATTTGTCGAGACCGTTTCAAGCCAGATAAGCACCACAAAGGATTCCGTAGGCAACACATCCCCGCAGAGCAGCGGAAAAGGAGCGCTGTCCGCTATCAGGATTGAGGGCAATAAGCTGCTGTACAATAATCAGGAATACAGGCTGCAGTACGGAAATGACAAGCGAATTATGTGTGTTACTAAGGGAAACCTGCACCATATCGTTGAGGCTGAAAGCGTAAACGAAAGCTATATCGAAGCTGCTACTGCTGTCCTTACAGGGCTTTCCGATAACTGCGACGTTGAATTTGACGCTAATATTTATTATGCCGATAATAGCTATAGCATTTCGGGATTATTTGACAGTTCCGCCGACATTTCAGGTGTATCAATTGATTGGGGTGACGGTGCCGCTACCGAATACCCTGAGATTAGCCACGTTTACGGAAAGCAGGGAATGTTCCGGATAAAAATCAGCGGATTGCCTGACAGTATAACCAGTATAAATCTATCCGGAATAACATTGTTCTGGAACGGATATAACAGTGCCACTGTAGGCTCTCACGTTTACATAGGCGGTCCCGTTGAGAAAATAAGCGATTATTCTTCGTGGATTTCTAAGATAACTTGGGGTGAGAAAATTACAGACGTAAGAAACGGCAACGGTTACGGCGAAAATATCAACGGAGAGACTATCGAAATTCCTGTGCCGCCTAAAGTACATACCATTGGAAGCTATTTTGATTCCGGTAATCAGAGCAATTATATTTACATTCCCCCTGAATGTACGTCTATCGAAGGTAATGCATTTTACAATGTGCCGTTGAAAGACATTGAGATTTCGCCTAACGGTGATACTCTGACCCTTGGCGGCTATGCGTTTAATCAGATTGCATCTGCCTATGACGGAGGTTATTCCTGCGTTACATCTTTAGAAATTCCTGCTCGGGTGCAGATTGGACAAAACTCGTTCTACAATATGGGAACGCGGATTGTAAAGTTTGAGAGCGGTACGGTTGCAATACCGTCCTATTCGCTGTACTGCATAAACTTTAAACGTTCAATGGGTATTGCCTGCCCTGAGAATTATAACGAATTGTATGTATTTATCCCAAATACAGTAACAAGCATTGCAAGCAATATATTCTATGGGGGTACTGAACAGCCAAGGGTTGTTATCGTATATGAAGGTAGTTCCAGCGAATGGAACAAAATAGACAAAATTTCAGGCTGGAACGGCGGCAACACAAATGTAAAGTATATATACGGTAAGGAAAATTATGATAGTTTTCCGTTTTGCGTTCAGGAGATAAAGAAATTCCATGAGTTCAAAAGCGCCGATGACAGCGCCTATGTAGCCGGCAATGGTATTGCAATATCAGATTCTACCATCAGTGTTAATGCAGGAAAAGGATTAGTCTTCGACCACAGCACCATTAATGTAAATCCCGGAACGGGTCTAAAATGTGACCCCTTGAACGGATATAAAGTTGGCGTAATGGTTGGCGACGGACTTGAAATTGTCACCAAAGAAGGCAGCGCTGCGCCCGAAGATGTAAACGGCACGATAACCTTAAAACCTGCTACTGAAAATTCACTTGGCGGTGTTAAAGCGGGGGAAGGCATATCAATTACAGAAGACGGTACTATTTCGTCTAAAGCTAAAGAGTATATCGAAGGAGAGGGTATTAAAATTGCTGACAATACCATATCGTTACAAACGGCATCCACAAGTTCTCTTGGCGGAGTAAAGGTCGGCAAGGGTCTGAAAATATCTGACGACGGTACGCTGGAAGCCGAGGGCGGCGGAAGTTATGCAGCGGGCAACGGAATTGAGATAACCGAAGACGATGAAATTAACGTCAAACAGGCTACGGGTACAGAGCTTGGCGGAATTATTCTCGGCGAAGGTCTGGAGTATGATGCTGCCACAGGAAAAACCAACACCGTTCCCAACATTCAGCAGGCGGTAATTATTACAGAGGCTGACGCCAAATATCTTCTGCACGAATATACGCAGATAGAGTATATTGCGGGGAACAGGATAGGCTATGCGGGCGGGCAAAATCAGATTATCGCACAGGGATATATCATCTATAAGAGCGGCGGTACTGCACCAAACGGAGTTAAAGATCG
>JBJERM010000181.1:0-4484 GCA_051882315.1 Ruminiclostridium sp. | reverse complement strand
GTCATTATGAGATGTGTGAAAAATCCGAAGACAAGACCTACAAAAAGCTCCTTTACCACAATCAGCACAAAGCCGATAGCGCCGGAAAACTCGGGTGTAACCACATTTTCGCCGAGAGAACCCACCATAACCGCCGCCAGAGCCACCGACATAGCGGCCTTTACACTATTCGGAACGTTTGAACGGGAGAAAATCGGATTAAAAGTAAAAATTCCCGTAACACGGCAGAGTATCATAAGATAGGCAGTAAAATTGCTGAGAACCGTATTGAAAATTGCCATTTACAGCCCTACCTCTGCCATAAGTCCCACTATATAATTAAAGAAATCTATAATACTGCTGCACAACCATGGACCCATAGCCAGCAGAGCCAGCGCTACTATTATCGCTTTAGGTGCAAAGGTAAGAGTCTGCTCGTGAACCTGGGTCGCCGCCTGGAGGATTGCAATAATAAGACCCACCAGCATAGCTATCAGAAGCACGGGTACAGCAAGCTTAAAGGCAAGCATAAGCGCTTCGGTAAATATTTCAAGCACAAGCTCTTCGGTCAAAGGGTTTCACCTCCGTCAGACGTTGAACGAGCCTACAACCGTTCCAACAAGCAGCTTCCAGCCGTCAACAAGGACGAATAGCATAATCTTGAAGGGTAAGGAAATCATCGACGGCGGCAGCATCATCATACCCATAGCCATAAGCGTCGATGAAACAACTATATCAATAACAAGGAAGGGTATAAACAGCATAAAGCCCATCTGGAAGGCACGGGTAAGCTCGCTTAATATAAAAGCGGGAATAACCGTTTCAAGCCCCAGTTGGTCGCTGTAATCCGTAAGCGCCTTGTCCGTCTCCGTTAAATTTACCGCCTTGCGCTCTGTAAGGTCGGGAATTTCCTCAATCGGGGTAATAAAGCCCTCTTCGGCAGTTTCTTCTTCCTGCGGCTCATAAACGTAAGCTCCCTTTAAGTCAAGGAAAAACTGCATATTTGAGGAGGTGGTATTCTTGAGCATAAAGGTCTTAAGACTGCCTGTGGCTCTGTCCGCCATTTCCTCAATACCTATTTCCCCGTTTGCATAGGGCTGATAAGCGGTATCGTTTATCTCCGTAAAGGTGGGCCACATAATAAAAAGAGTAAGAAACAGCGCAAGCCCCGTTAAAACCGTGTTCGGCGGAATTGACTGGGTCTGCATAGCGTTTCGCAAGAAACTGAAAACTATTATAATTCTCGTAAAGGAGGTTACCATTACGAGAATTGAGGGCGCAACCGAAAGGATTGTTATAAGCAGGACTACTTCAAGGGTCTGTGAGCCATCAATTCCTATGAGCTGCTTTAAAAGGGAGTCGTCTATTCTTTCTGCATCGGGGTTTTCAGCCAGCACCTCTGTTTCGCTGTCAGAGCCGCTTGCAGGCGCACTTAAGGCTCCTGCGGTAACGCATATAACCGACACAAGCAGACAGGTTACGACAAAAGAAATAATGAATCTGAGAAACAGTCTGCCGTTTTGTTTAATTGTCTCTATAATCATTTCCGTTGTCCTTTTCTTCGCCCTTTTTCCTGCCCATAACGGCAGAAAGCGCCTGCCCGAAGCTCATACCCGTATTATCCGCTTCATTATGCTGAGCGGCATACTCCTCCGCAGTCATCTCCAGGTCGCAAAGCTTCTCAATGCGCTGAGAGGTTGCGCTTACAAGCATAAGCTTCCCTGCAACGCTTACCACAAGCAGCATTCCGTCCCTTCCGACGCTCACCCTGTCAATAATCCTCATTTTTCCGCCGCTCATAACGCTAATCCCACGATTAAGCTTTCTGAGTGCATAAATAAGGGCAAAAAACAGACCGAGAACGCCGATAAGGGAGAAAACTACCCAAAGAATATCCATATCAGCCTAAAATCTTATTTACGGTTGCAATAATTCTGTCGGGCTTGAAGGGCTTAACGATGAAGTCGAGAGCGCCAAGCTTAATAGCCTCAACAACCATTGCCTCCTGACCCATAGCGCTGCACATAACAACCTTTGCGGAAGGGTCGGACTTCTTGATGTCGCCGAGAGCTTCGATACCTGTCTTGTTGGGCATTGTTATGTCCATAATAACCAGGTCGGGCTTTTCAGCCTCGTAAATCTGGCAGGCGATAGCTCCGTCGGCTGCCTCAAGAATGTTGGTGTAGCCGTTCTGGGAGAGAGTGTTCTTGATGAGCATTCTCATGAAAGCTGCGTCGTCAACAAGTAAAATCTTCTTATCCATACTTTTTACTCCTTATTTAAAGAATCCATTAATTTGGATTTTATTATTTCCGTAATTCTTACCGCAAAGTTGTCGTCGATAACTACAATATCGCCCTTGGCAATAAGGTTGCCGTTTACAATAATGTCAACGGGAGCGCCCGCCTGCCGTTCAAGCTCAATTATAGTGCCCTGAGTAAATTCAAGAATGTCCTTTACCTTTCTTTTGGCAGTTCCTATCTCAACCGAAATCTCCAGTGGAACGCCCATAAGCAGCTGTAAATTGGTTTTCTGCTCTCCGGAAAGCTGGATATCCGGGGCGTCGAATCTGTCCAGTCTTGCGTTCTGCACGTTCATTGGCTGTGGCTGGTAGTAGGGCTGCTGGGGGTAGCCGTAGGGTTGTTGCGGATAGCCGTAGGGCGGATAGGGATAACCCTCGCCCATTGGCTGCTGCATCCCCTGCATCTGCATCTGGGGCATTGGCTGCTGCATTTGCGGCATTTGCTGCATCTGGGGCATTGGCTGCTGCATTGGCGGCGGAACCTGCATCTGCGGCATTTGCTGCATTTCCGGCTGAGCGTAAGCCGCAGGCTCGGGGTTACTTACCGGTGCAGGTGTTGGTGCAGGAGCGGGTGCGGGATCCTCCATACTTTCTCCGCCCAGCATCTTTCCCGCAATATATTTTGCAAGCTTTGTGTCCATAACCGAAGCGAACTGGGATTGTATTACTCCGTCTATGGTTATGTCAAAGTAGATTGCAACCACAAGCTCGTCGGGCTCGTAATTCTGTACTCCCGTAAAGTCCACCGTATCCATTATATAGGGAGTGGGGGTTGAAATATCAATGCTTATTCCGAGAAAATCCGAAAGGGCGGTTGCGCTTGCTCCCATCATCTGGTTCATAACCTCGGAAACAGCGCTGATATTAAGCTCGTCGAACTGGAAATCGGGAGTAACTACGAGAGGCTGACCCATGAGCTGATTTAAAATCATCTGCACGTCGTCCTGCCTTAAAACCATAAGGTTTGTTCCCGAAAGGCCCTTTATATATTCGATTTTTACGCAGACGGCAGGCTCAAGCTTGTCGTGCCGCATTTCACTGGCCTTTATTACCTCGACTCTCGGAGTTGTTATCCACACCTTGGCGCTCAGCAGCTCGGAAACGGCGGTAGCGGCGCTTCCCATGCTGATATTCATTATTTCGCCAAGGGCGTCCCTTTCGATGTCGGAAAGTTCAATTACATCCATCGGTTAAACCTCAATTCTGAAAACATTTTCAATTTTGACTGCCTTGTTCTGGTTATAGGTTCCAAGCTTTCCGTCAAACCAGACCTTTCCGCCGATTTTCAGAATTACATTACTGTTAATACTCTTATCCAGCGGTATTATATCATCAACCTGCAAATTTATAACGTCTGACATATCAAGGCTTGTGGTGCCCAGCTCTGCCGTTATATCAAGGGAGGTGTTGTTCAGGGCGTTCATAATGCTGTCCCTGCGCTCCTTATCCCTTGCAGCGTCGTAGCGGCGGGTACTTCTTACGGTTTTTGAAACGTATTTCTGCATTATCTCGTCAAGGCTTAACGCAGGTACGCATACGGTAACAATTGTTTTGGTATCGCTTATTGTAGCCTCAAGGCAGACAAGAATCATTGTATCATCGTAGTCCACCACCGAAAAAACACGGGAATTTGTTTCTATATTTATAACATTCGGATTAAGCTCAACGTAGGGTTCCCAGGGGTCGTGCAGCAGCGCCGCCATATTGTTTACTATTTTTTCAACAATGCTGACTTCAATCTCGGTAAAGTCACGCTCAGCGTCCTTATACTCGCCTCTGCCCCCGAGAAGACGGTCGATAAGTATATATGTAAGAGAGTTTGAAAGCTGAATGATAGCGGTTGCAGAGCCTATGTCATCGTCGTGAATACCAAGGTCAACCGAGCCCATCATAACATAGTCGGGCAGGGCGTTGTTGAACTCAAAATAGCGCTGCTCCTCTATTGAGGCAAGGCTTACCTTACAGTAAAGCCTTAAAAGTCCCGTAAGATAGGAGGAAAGGAGTCTTGCATAATTATCGAAAATTCCGTCCAGAATTTTTATTCGTTCCTTGGTAAATTTTTTCGGTGCACGGAAGTCATATTCCTTCGCCTGCGCCGGCTTATCCTCAGAAGCCTCTACAACGCCTCCGGACATTGCGCTGTTAAGAAGGGCGTCTATTTGCTCCTGGGTAAGAGTTTCTGCCAAATCGGTTTCACCTCGCT
>JBJERM010000180.1:0-15967 GCA_051882315.1 Ruminiclostridium sp. | reverse complement strand
AAGCTCATTCCAGTTTTGGAGAGCTATGTTTGCTATTATCGGGTCATACATAATCCCGATATTTTTCTCGATTTCGCATCGGCATACATCAAGAGGAAGAGCCTTTCGGTATGCTCTTGCGGAAGCCATTGCGTCTATGGAATCGCAGACGGCGATAATTCTTGCCCCAAAGGGGATTTCCTCCCCCTTTGCGCCAAATGGATAGCCCTTTCCGTCCCAGCGCTCATGGTGGTGCAGAATAATTGCGGCAATTCTCGAAAAATGCTGTGATTTTGAAAGGATATCAGCGCCTATTCCAGGGTGCTTCTTCATAAGCGCCCACTCCTCATCGTCAAGCCTGTCCGGCTTTAAAAGGACACGGTCAGGAACGCCTATTTTGCCTATATCGTGAAGGTGTCCTGCAATATGTATCTCCTGAGTTTCTTGTTCAGATAGTCCCAGCTTTCCGCACAAATAACACGCCATATCGCTTACTCTTCTTGAGTGATTTCCCGTATAAGGGTCACGGGCGTCAAGAGCCGAGGTTATACATTCCACAAATTCGTGATACTCATAATCCGATTCACATTCGCAGTTCATTTTCCTCAATCCTTTCCACGGAATAACCAAGTCCGATTATCCTTTGCCGCAGGGAAATGTCCGTAACAGGAGTTTCGGAATATATTTCTGCCGTTCCGCCCTTATAATCCACCTGTGCAAATGTTCCCTCCTGTCGGTTGAAGGAGTTTTCAATTCTTGCGGCGCAGTTTTTGCAGGACATTCCGCCGATTGTTACGGTGTACCGGTATTTATAACCGGATAAATCCGCTTTATGCGCCTGCGATTTTTCATTATCCCCGCCTGAACCGCAGCAGCCGTGAGCAAGCTTTCTCGTATAGCTTTTTACAGCGAAAATACATACTGCAATAATAATTCCTACAATAATACCGGTAGCCATTTCATCACCCCTTCAGCAGATATTCCGCAAGACGATTTATAGTTTTTCCGGAAGCGTGAACAACAATTTTTACAGCGTCCTCATCGGCAGTTTTTTCATCAAGACCTAATGCGTTTTCAAGAAAATCCCGTATTATTATATAACTTGTAAAAAATGAATTTGCAGCCTTAACGCCGCTGTCGGTCATAGCTATCTGTCCGTAATACTCCTTTCGGATATATCCGATTTCACACAGCTTATCGGTCATGGCAGCAGTACTTGCCTTACTTACTCCCATTATTTTTGCGACCTCAGTTGACTTCACTTCCCCGCCCTTCTGCCCAAGCTTATAAATAGCAAAAAGGTATTTCTTCTGTGAATATGTAAGCTCATTCATTTTTTACCCTTTCGCCGCAGGCGCAGCCGTTAGGGCAGCAGGAGCATTTTCCCCCGCAGAGTGACTTGCCTTTCTTTTTATCCTTGTAAAGCTGTCTTGCCACAAGAAACAGAACCAGCGCAACCGCCAGAGCAATAATTACCGTAGCCATATAAGTCACAACCTTTCAGAAAATTTTTGTCTGCATTCCCGCAGAATTTCACGGGAATGCAGACAGATTATATTACACATTCACATTTACTTTTGCAGTAAGTCTGCTGCTTTCCTTGTAGGGTTTTACAAGCATATAGATTATGAACAGGAGCACAATCACTGCGAAGATAAGTCCGATAACATTCACAGAACCGGTGAAAAGCAGTCCGAACTGGTAGATAATCAGGGATACCGCATAGGCGAAAAGGCACTGATAGCCAATGGCAAAGGCAGTCCACTTTCCGTTGTTCATTTCACGCTTGATAGCTCCGATAGCCGCAAAGCAGGGAGCGCAGAGAAGATTGAAGGTAAGGAAGGAATATCCCGCAAGGGCGGTCATTCCCATAAAGTCAAGAACTCCGAATACGCCTACAACCTCTTCCTTTGCTACAAGTCCCATAATGGTTGCAATAGTAGCTGTTGCCTCGCCGAAACCGAGAGGTGCGAAAATCCAGCATATTGCATTACCAATCATTCCAAGAACGCTGTCGCTGAGTTCAAGCTCTGTGCTGAAGCCGAAGCCACCGTCCGGAAGTGTTCCGAATACCGAGCCTGCCCAGATAATAACAGAGGAAAGAAGAATAATTGTTCCCGCCTTTTTGATAAAGCTCCAGCCACGCTCCCACATTGAGCGGAGAATGTTGCTTACAGTAGGCCAGTGATATGCGGGAAGCTCCATAACAAAGGGAGCGGGTTCTCCCGAAAACATTTTTGTCTTTTTCAGCATAATTCCCGAAATGATGATTGCTGCAACGCCGATAAAATATGCGCTTGGCGCTACCCACCATGCGTTGCCGAAAAGTGCGCCTGCAATAAGAGCAATTATTGGCATTTTTGCGCCGCAGGGAATGAATGTAGTTGTCATAATAGTCATTCTGCGGTCGCGTTCATTTTCGATGGTACGGCTTGCCATAACCCCGGGAACGCCGCAGCCTGTACCGATAAGCATAGGAATAAAGGACTTACCCGAAAGACCGAATTTTCTGAAAATTCTGTCCATTACGAATGCAATTCTCGCCATATATCCGCAGGACTCAAGGAATGCAAGGAAGATAAACAGCACAAGCATCTGGGGAACAAAGCCAAGAACTGCGCCTACACCTGCAACAATGCCGTCGAGTATCAGGCTCTTAAGCCAGTCAGCACAGTCAACTGCGTCAAGCCCGTTTCCAACGAGAACGGGAATGCCGGGAACCCATACGCCGTAATCCTCGGCAGCAGGAACGCCCTCCAGCGGCTCCTCAACAAGGGCGCTTATGTCGTAGCCTGCTTCCGCAAGGCTGTCGCCGTAGGAACCGAGGGTCTCCTCAAATCCGCCGAAATCCGCTTCCTCCACAGCGCCGAGAATTTCCTCACCGCCAACAACGCCCGCCTCTGCGGCAGACTGAGCCATAGCAAGAAGCTCATCGGTAAAAATATTTTCTTCGGCATAAGCGTCGGTTGCCTCCTCGTATTCGGAAACGCCTATATTGAACAAATGGAATCCGTCTCCGAAAAGTCCGTCGTTAGTCCAGTCGGTTACCCATGTACCAACGGTAGTAACGGAAACGAAATACACAACAAACATAACCACCGCAAAAATCGGCAGGGCAAGAAAACGGTTTGTAACCACCCTGTCAATCTTGTCCGAAACCGTAAGACCGCCTTTATTCTTCTTTTTAAGGCAGTCCTTGATTATTCCGCCTATGTAGATATACCGCTCGTTTGTGATAATGCTTTCGCTGTCGTCCTCCATCTCCTTTTCGGCGGCGGTAATATCCGCTTCGATATGGGCTTTCTGCTCCCCGGACAAGCCGAGAGTTTCATACACTTTCTCGTCCCGCTCGAAAAGCTTTACAGCATACCAGCGCTGCTGCTCCTCAGGAATATCATGAAGAGCGTATTCCTCTATATGTGCAATTGCGTGCTCTACGCAGCCGCAGAATTTGTGCTGAGGAATGGTTTTTACTCCCGATTTCGCCGCTTCAACCGCCGCATTTGCCGCCTCGTTTATACCTGTTCCCTTTAAGGCGGAGATTTCCACTACCTTACAGCCAAGCTCGGCTGCAAGCTGTTCGATATTGATTTTATCCCCGTTTTTGCGTACAACGTCCATCATATTTATTGCACACACAACAGGTATTCCAAGCTCCACAAGCTGGGTTGTAAGATAAAGGTTTCGCTCAAGATTTGTGCCGTCGATTATGTTCAGAACAGCGTCGGGGCGCTCTCCGATAAGATAATTTCTCGCCACCACTTCCTCAAGGGTATAGGGCGAAAGGGAATAAATTCCGGGCAGGTCGGTGATGATTACGTCCTTGTGACCTTTAAGACGGCCCTCCTTTTTCTCAACGGTAACTCCCGGCCAGTTTCCTACGAACTGATTTGAGCCTGTAAGGGCGTTGAAAAGGGTTGTTTTGCCTGCATTCGGATTTCCTGCAAGCGCAATTTTGATTTCCATAACAATAATCCTTTCTACGTTAGTCCACACTAACCTATTGCTAAAAAATTATACGGTTTCTATCATTTCCGCATCGGCTTTTCTGAGGGAAAGCTCATATCCGCGCACGGTTACTTCAATGGGATCTCCGAGAGGCGCAACCTTACGGATATAAACCTCTGTACCCTTTGTGATACCCATATCCATAATTCTGCGCTTTACTGCGCCCTCGCCATTCAGCTTTTTTACCGTTACGGTTGAGCCGATTTTCGCTTCCTTTAAGGTCATTTCAACCACTCCTTCACACCATAATTTTTGAAGCCATTTCCTTTGAAACAGCAACTCTTGACTCCTTAACATTCACGATAACGTTTCCGCCGATTTCGCTTACAACCGTTACCGCGCCTCCTGCCACAAAGCCTAAGCTTTCAAGAAATTTCTTTGTTTCAGGCTTTCCGCCCACTTTTTTGATAATGTTTTCCTCTCCGGGATTCGCAAATGTCAGCGGCATCATTTTTCCTCCTTCTTTCTATACATTATGTTAGCTTGCTCTAACTTAATTCTAAAAAATATCGGTTAGTTTTTACTAACCGATACAATCATACTCCTATTGTAATTTTTTGTCAAGAGATTTTTCTTAATAAATGCTGATTACGCAGTATTTTTGGTAATATATAACATAATTATTATGTTAGTGCTTGCTAACTACGTCGATTTACACAAATCACTTACACAATAAAACTACACTCTGAAGTACGGAGCCTGCCGCAGTTGTTACTCGGCAGTATCCTCCTTGGAAACAAGGTTCTCACAGGACTTTATAGTCTTGACCCGGAACACAAAATACAGCACATGGAACACCCATACGGCACAAAGCACAATTCTTCCTACGGGAACGGCGTTCATCATAATAAATCCAACAGACATGGTGATAGTCACAATAATCATTATGCGAATCTTTGTTTTCCATGTCATACCTCTGCCCTTGACGTAGCTTTCAAGGTTGTTTTTATACAGCTTTGTCCCGACAAACCACTTATGCAGCCGTTCCGAGCTTTTACCGAAACAAAACGCCGCCAGCAGCAGGAACGGAAACGCAGGCAGCAGCGGCAGCGCTGCTCCCAGTGCGCCAAGTCCGAGACCTATGCAGCCGATAATTATGTATATCAATTTTTTAATCTTCATAGCTTATCTCCAATCTTCGTTTTTCACGCTTGGTTTCAACAACATGCCTTACGGCAGCTATCGGTCGGCGAAATATCATCCGGGGTCCCGAGAACCTCATTACCTCCCGTATCTTCTCACGCATTTCAGGCTTGTAGCAATGCACCCGACAGTTGGAGCAAAAGGTTTTCTCCGCCATAAAGGGGCATTTATCGCTGCGCAGACGGGCATATTCCGCCAGCGCAGAGCATTCGGGACACAGAACCTTACCGCCGTGCTTTTTACGGCAGTAAAGCCTTATCATCTCTGTCACCATACGCTTTTCCCGCAGGCGTTTCTTTTCGGTATTCATGACAATCTCCCGCTTTCTGCCGAATATGTTTTGTCTGCAATACGCATTGTAGAGCTGCGGTGTGACACCAGCAGCACCGCACGCTCCTGCTTTTCATCAAGCACCGATTTCAGTATCACCGCCTCGTTAAGGACGTCAAGGTTGCTTGTAGGCTCGTCCAGAAGCAGGAACGGCGCATTGTGCAGGAACGCCCGTGCAACGCCAAGCCGCTGACGCTCGCCTCCCGAAAGAGTTTCTCCCAGCTCGCCAACCTGCGTTTTATACCCTTGCGGCAGCGACATGATAAAGTCGTGTATTGCCGCCTTTTTGCAGGCGGATTCTATTTCCCGCTCTGTTGCGCCCGGGTTTGCAATACGCAGGTTTTCCTCGATAGTGTCGTGAAACAGATGGGTGTCCTGGGTTACAAGGCTCTCATTTCTGCGTAAGGATTCGGTGTTTATTTCGCCGATATTTCTGCCGGAAATCGCCACTTCCCCGCTTTCCGTTTCCCAGAAGCGCATGAACAGCCGCAGCAGCGTGGACTTACCGCTGCCGCTTTTTCCCGTTATCCCTACTATTCCATGCTTTGGAATTTCAGCTGAAATCCCATTCAGAACCATATCATCGCCATAAGAAAAGGTGATATTCTCCGCAGAAGCTCCGCTGAATTTCACATCGTCACAGCCGTGAATTTCCGGCACAGAGGGCTGCTCGTCAAGAATATCCAGCACCCTGTCCGCCGCCGCAAAGGTCTGTTGCAACCCGCCTCCAAGATTTGCCAGAGCTATTACCGGACCAAAGGAGGAAAACAAGGCAACAGTCGGTATAAGCACGCCGTCAAAGCCCAAAGCGCCTGCCGAATAAAGCGTTCCCGCCGCCGCAAGCATTATCAGAGGGAAAAGCACCAATGCCACAGTAGTTATTGCAGAATTTATCCCCTCGCTGCGTTTCAGTCGGCTTTCCTTTTCGGAAAGCCGCTCGGTTCTGCGCTTTATTTCAGAGATACGCCTATTTCCCATGCCGTACTGAATAACCTCGGAGATACCGTACAGGGTTTCCAGCACAAAGCTGCTGAGATTTCCGCTTTCCTTGCGAAATTCCTCGGCGTTTCTTCCACAGCTTTTTGATATAATGACCGGAACTGCCGCTCCCACAAACAGGTACGCCGCCGCTGCAACTGCACCCAGAACAGCATGGTAACTGCCTATAAATATTACCATTATAACCGACATTATCACGGCTATCATTATTGGCGAAATCGTGTGGGCATAGAACACCTCCAGCAGCTCAATATCGGTAGTTATTACCGAAATAAGGCTGCCCTTGTTGCGGCATTCCAGCTTTGCGGGACATAATTCCCGCAGTTTTTTGAAAACCTTATCCCGCAGTATTGCCAGCAGACGGAATGCAATATAATGGTTGGAATACTGCTCGGCATAGTGGAGAATTCCCCGCAGCAGCGCAATAATTCCCAGTAGCAGGAAAATGCCGCCAAGGGACAGTCCGGTTTCAAATCCCATTATGTTCAGCGCCGCATAACCGCCAAGTATCGTGATGAACTCAGCGCACAGAAAACCCGCCACGCCCATTGTTACTGCAATTATCATTATGTGCAGCAGCGGCTTCGCAAGTCCCGCCAGACGGAGCATACTATTTACCTTGCTTCTTCTCATACCGCACCTCCAAGCTGTTCAAGCTCCTGCTGAGCCTTGTACAGGCGGCTGTAAAGTCCGCCGCTTTCCGCTATCTGATTGTGCTGTCCATTTTCGGCAATATTGCCTTTATCGAGAACGTATATTCGGTCTGCGCTGCGGACATTCGCCATGCGGTGGGAAATCATTATCACACACTTTTCCTGCGCCATTCTCTGAATTTCCGACAGGATACACTCCTCGCTTTCGCTGTCAATGTTCGACGTCGCCTCGTCGAAGATATAGATAGAGCTGTCATGAAGTATCCCTCTCGCAAGGGCAAGCCGCTGCCGCTGTCCTCCCGAAAGATTGGCGGCACGTTCCGAAATCCCGGTGTCCAGCCCCTTTTCCGCCTTGAAGAAGTCTGCAAGCCTAACACGTTCAAGGACATGCCACAGCTGTTCGTCGGAAATATCCGACTTGCCTGCAAGCAGATTTTCCCGCACCGTTCCGCTGAAAATATAGCTGTTATGACTGACAAGAGTAACAGTCCTCATAAGACTGTCCGACGATATATCGGACAGCTCTGCGCCGCCTATTTTAACGCTGCCGGAATAACCCCGGCTCTTGCCTGACAAAATTCCCGCCAAAGTGCTTTTTCCGCAGCCGCTTTCCCCTACAATGCCGTAAAAGCCCTGTTCGCCAAAGCTCATATTAAGCCCGTGAAGGACTTCCCGCTCTTCGTTATAGGAAAACCTGAGGCCGCTGATTTCAATACCGCCCTTTCCTGCGCTGTCAGTTCCGCAGGGCGGCTCCGGAAGGTCCAGCAGCGCAAATATCTTGTCGCTTGCCGCCATGCCGTTCATCGCAATATGGAAAAATGAGCCCAGCTTTCGCATTGGCAGGAAGAACTCCGCCGAAAGCAATATTATTGCCATACAGCCAAAAAGGTCGATATTTCCCGCCGAAAACTCCAGCGCCCCGGTGATTATTCCCGCCGCCGCACCTCCGTAGGCAAATATATCCATAACCGTAACGGAATTTAGCTGCATTGTCAGAACCTTCATTGTAATTCTGCGGAAATTCTCCGACTCGGCGTTAATTTTTTCATGCATACGGTGGTCGGTATTATAGATTTTAAGGGTTGTAAGCCCCTGCAAGCTTTCAAGAAAGCTGTCGCCAAGCTTGGCGTACTGCCCCCAGTAGGCAGAAAGCAGCCGTTTTGCTATCTTCTGCACAGCCACTATTGAAACAGGTATAAGGGGAACGCACACAAGCAGTATCAGCGCCGCTTTCACGCTGATAAAGCATATTGCCACGAAAAGACACAGCGGCGCTGCCATAGCATAGAAGAACTGGGGCAGATATGCGCCGAAGTAGGTTTCAATCTGATCCACTCCCTCTCCTGCAAGCTGTACAACCTCGGAGCTTGCGGTATGGGAGGAATATCCCCTGCCCAGCCTTAGCAGCTTTTCGGTTATCATCTGCCGCAGAGTAAGCTTCACCGCCTTCGAGGACAGAAAACTTGTCCTTGAGCTTAAATACATGCATACAGCCCTCACAGCAACCGCCGTGAGGACTATCAATATCATCGCCGTCAGGTCGCCGGCGAAAGCTGTTCCTTCCCACAGCTTCTGAATATACCGGGATACTGCAAAAACCGTCGCCATGCTTGCCAAAAGTCCGGTAAGCTGGCACAAGACATTCCCCGCTATGTACTTCTTGGATTGCGGAACTATGCTTATCAGTCTTTTCTTTATCACACAAAAACCTCTTTCAAAAATGTTAGTATAGACTAACATATATCTAATTATTTTCGTTAGTATGAACTAACCGTGCTATATTCTAACATATAATTCCGAAAAAGTCAAGAGGAGTTTTGTTGACTTATTTTGGCAGTTTATTTGGGAATGTTATCCGGAAAGCAAAAATTATTCCGTCAGTTTCCTGCCAAGAGCTCTGCACTGCTCCAATGCGTCTGCGTCGGGAACTTCGTTTACAATCAGACCCTCGCCGTTTACAAGAACTGCACCCAAAGCTTTAACTCTTTCCTCCCAGTTTCTCATCCATTCACCGTCGCCCCAGCCGTAGGAGCCGAAAAGAGCTGTCTTTTTTCCGTTTAGTCTGCTTTCGATTCCTGTAAAGAACGGCTCAAACTCCGCTTCTTCAAGTACCTCTGCACCCATAGCGGGGCAGCCGAAGGCGATAGCCTCGTAATCGTCAATGCTTCCCGAAAAATCTGATACGCTGAACAGCTCTGCGCCTGCACCCTCTGCAACCGCTGCCGCCATTGTTTCGGTATTGCCTGTACCACTCCAATAAATAACTGCTGTTTTCATAGAAAAATCCTCCTTAGATTTTAAGAGCCTGATATATGTCAGTGCCCTCGCTTAATTTATTGCACAGGTATTTCCTGCACTTATCGTAATTTGCAAAAGTCCTGCGTGCGGTTTCTTCACAGCCATAAACCTTCCAGCAGCCGCACAGCTTGTAATTCCCGCCCTTATTGCTGATGAAGCCCACAACGTCCTCCACAGGATAGTCGAGAAACAGACCTATCTCATGGGGAAATTCCTCATTTTCCTGTATTCTCCGTGAAAGCCGTTCAAGGCAATCCTCCAGCAGAAAATTTTTGCCGTATCCATACTGCTGCAAAAGCCTTCGTACATTTATATCGGACAGGCGCTTCTTCAGAAGCGCTTCACTATAAATCAAAAGCAGAACTCTGTTCCCGCAGCAGCACATTACTCGGCTGTTCAATCCCTTCACCGAGGCTCTGCGGTTAAAATAACAGGAATGTTCTTCTACATCGTATTCATTCCGGGACAAGGAAATAAGACTTGCACACTTTATCCCCAGCAGAGTGGGCGCAGTGTGATAAGCAAGCAAATTGCCGAACTTTTTATATTCTGAAACCGACATACAAATCCTCCATTTCTGTTAGCAGATACTAACACTGTTATAAAAATTATCCGCAGTACTGCTCCAGAACACTTTTTAGCGCATTTGCGCTTGCATTATGTATTCTCGCCACAGGAATATCATGCTTGCGAGACTTATTATTCACACAATTCACCATTTTGTGTGAGCAAGTATCCGTAAAAACAACCATTAAGTCAGGAATACCCAATCTGCTGTCAAAATCCGAAGGCATCTGCGTAAACACCTTTGCCTTACATTTGTATAATTCACAGATATACTTATACTGTGTTGCCATGCGGTCATTTCCGCCTATTACTACCACGCTCATCTTTAACCTCCTTTCTGTTAGTATATGCTAACCAATATGCAGTATAACATACAAAGCCTAAGTTTGTCAAGTATAACTTTGGAGCCGGGAGCAAACTATACTGAATGAATTACAGCAGCATCACAAGAAGTCCGACAATGGGAGCGAATATAACTCCGATTACCATTCCTTTGATACTGCCTTTACAATGAAACCATACTGCGGATTTGTTGAATGCGCTGACGCCGGATTCCTTGTAAAACTTATCAAAGGGTGCAAGCAGGACATCAACCACCAGAAAATCATACCAATCCACCACCAGCCACAAAGCGTATGAAGTCAAAGTGGCTTCTAAGAAGATAGTTATGCCGTTGACATACCGAAGAAGCAAAGCAAACAAAACTGCGTATATGATTATTGCAATCACCTTGCGGATAATATCGCTTTTCTTTGTGGGCGGTTTTTCGGATATCATTCCCTTTTGCCTCAATTTTTCGGTAACAACAGGGGGATAATCGTTTGCAAATACCTCCCGTCGTTTTGTTGTAGCTATTTTTATCATCAGCGTAAATAATGCGCAGGCGACAATGCTTTCAATCGCAAATATCATTAATTCCCCTCCATTCTAAAACTGTTCTACTTTTCACACAGACCTTGAAAATTGCCCGCATATACCCAAACATTATTTCTCTGTCGGAAATATATTTTGCAAGTCCCTTTTCATTATTGCCATAATTGTGGTGGTAAAAAAAGCTCCAATGTCCGGACTGATTTCTTCTATCTGTTTCCATGAAAGATTTTCTACCTGTGCTGCCATATAGTATCGCCCTTACCCTTTTACTTTGCCCCATTACAATCAGTCGATTAGCGCTTGCTAATCCTGCTGCATATTTCTTTTATTTATTAAAATTTAGCACGGGATTGTTATGTTTGTCAAGAATAACATTATACTACATCATAAGTATAAACGCATGAGCGCCAATATTTTTTTAAAAATTCGCTGAAAAAAATCAGCGCTTTTGATTTTTTCGTCGTATAAAAGATTGAAAGCAAAAAGCCAACGGCGTTAAGCCTTAAAAATTCTGAAAGGAAGGACAAAATTATAAAAACAATGGAAGAATTTTACAGCGAAGCAATGCAGTGCAAACCGGATAACGCAGTAGGATTCCATAGCTGAAAAACAATTTTCGAGATGAAAGGAAAGGTGTACTATATGAATCAGGAAGAACTGGAAAAAACGCTGATGACCGACGAGGAGTTAAGGGAAATAACAGGCGGAGTAACCAACATTGACAAGCTTGTATATGCATTTGCACCGGGCAGCAGAGTGAAATGCTCTATGCCGGGACAGACGGAGTTCGAGGGTGAGATAGTCAGCAAGGATTATATAATAGACCGCATAGACCGGGAGTATTTTCCTGCTTATCTGGTAAAGCCCGACGGCGGCTCTCATGATGTAAAGGTACCGGAGTGCTTTATGAGGTTAATCTGATTGCATTATTCTAACAAAAAGGAGAAATTATTATGTATTTTTCAAACGAACTTTTAAAAAAGGCAAAAACAGCAAAGAGCGCAGAGGAGCTCCTTGAAATGACAAAGGCGGAGAATATGGATCTTTCCGCAGAAGAAGCGGCAGAAGTCTTTGCGGCGCTGAATGCAAGCGGCGGGCTTTCCGATGAAGAGCTGGATAACGTTGTAGGCGGCTGGAGCTGCGAAAATACAGATAAATGCCCGAAGTGTCAATCTGCTAATGTAGAATTATTGGGGGCATTTCCTAAAACAGGGGTGATTATTTATGGTCTTAAATGTAAAGATTGCGGCGAGACATTTACAAAACTTGTGTACTGACGGCTAAAGTATTAAATTTTAAGGCAACACCGCATAATTATTGCTGCGTAATTGTGCGGTGTTGCCTTAATTTATTACATAATGTGTGCGCAAAAGGTTATGAAATATCCTAACAGGGAAATCACAAATGTTCCCATTTTTCCATACTCCTTCGCCGTTTTTCTTTTGGTAACTGTACGGTTTCTGTCAACGAAAAACCAATAGGATTCGGAGCAGCTTGTCAGTCGTATATATTGAAAACCAGGGAAATATATGCTATAATAAGCAAAAAGCGTATCGGAGAGTATTTATGAGCAGTTTTGTTTTAAAGGGCGATATATGCTTTACACCGTCGCCTAAGGAGCTTCTGACCTATAAGGATTCATATATAGTGTGCGATAATGGCGTTACGGCAGGTGTTTTCAGCGCAATTCCAGAGGAATACGATTCCCTGCCCCTTGCAGATTACAGCGGTATGCTTATTATACCGGGACTTGTGGACCTGCACATTCACGCACCCCAGTTTGAGTTCCGCGGTACGGGAATGGACTACGAGCTGCCCTTGTGGCTTAAGCTAAGGGCTTTCCCCTGCGAGGAGAAATATGCCGATACAGCCTATGCAGAAAAAGCCTATGATATTTTTGCCGACCAAATGAAACGCAGCGCCACAACCCACGCCGTAATATTTGCCACGGTTCATCGGAAATCCACGCAGATTCTTATGGATAAAATGGAAGAAACGGGCATTGTAAGCTTTGTGGGTAAGGTGAATATGGACAGAAATGCCCCCGCTTCTCTTCTTGAAGAGGGCATAAGCGAAACGGAAAAATGGCTTCTTGAAAGTGCAGGCAGATATAAACGCACCTTTCCTGTTATCACTCCCCGCTTTGCGCCAAGCTGCACCCCTGAGCTTATGGATAGTCTTGGCGTTCTCCGAAGAAAATACGGTCTTTTTGTGCAGTCTCATCTGTCCGAAAACCCCGATGAGGTGGAATGGGTAAGAGAAATATGCCCCGAAGGGGAATTTTACGGGGACGTTTATCATAAGCACGGGCTTTTCGGTTCTGATTTGGAAGACGGTCAGAACTACAAAACCGTAATGGCTCATTGTGTGTATTCGGAAGACCGTGAAGCAGAGCTTATGAAGAGAAACGGCGTTTTTGTTGCTCATTGTCCTGCTTCAAACGCTAATCTTCGTTCGGGAATTGCACCCATAAGAAAATATCTTGATATGGGACTGAAAATCGGTCTTGGAAGCGACGTAGCAGCAGGGCAAAGCGAGTCAATGCTAAGGGCGGTCTGCGATGCGGTTCAGATGTCGAAGCTATATAACCGGCTTGTCAACCCCTCCGCTTCACCGCTTACCTTTACAGAGGCTTTTTATCTTGCCACAAAGGGCGGCGGCGAGTTTTTCAGCGAGATAAACGGCGGCGTTCCCGCAGGTACCTTTGAAAAGGGCGGAAAGTTCAGCGCAGTCGTTATCGACGATATGGCAGTACCCTGTCCCGAAGAGCTTACTGCTGCCGAGCGCTTACAGCGTGCCGCATATCTTGGAGCGGATATAAGCGGCATAAAAGCCAAATATGCCGACGGAGAAAAACAATGGTCAATAAATTTATGAAAGTATCAGCCGTACTAAGGGTCTGTATGCAATAAATCATCAATAAGCGAAGGATATTATGAGCAGAAATAAAACGTTAAAATGCATATCTGTGTTCCTGTTGACTGTTCTGTTGGCAGGCTGTGCTGCCCAAAACACAGAAAAAATATCATTCTCCGATAGCAAAGACAATGCGGCTTTCATAGAAAATGCAGTTGTTTGCTATCTCGGTCCCGAAGGCACTTACACCGAAGAAGCAGCAAAGCTGTTTTTTGGCGCAGACAGCGATCTGCTGCCGCAACAGACTGTTTCCGACTCTGTAAAGCAGCTGCTTGAGGGTAAATGCGATTATGCGGTAATTCCACAGGAAAATACTATCGGCGGTCCTGTTTATGATTATATTGACGAGGTTATTGCTAATGAAGAAATTTCGATTGTGGGCGAGGTAGAGCTGCCCATACGTCAGGCGCTTCTTGTCAAGGACGGCACAACTCTTGACGACATAGAAACCGTATATTCCCACAAGCAAGGTATTGTACAGGGGGCGGATTGGCTTAAAAATAACCTCAGCCACGCTGAGGTGGTTGAGGTTTCAAGTACTGCCGAGGGGGCAAGGATTGTTGCGGGGAGCGATACAGGCAGCTGCGCCGCCATAGCCTCCGTTGGGTCGGCAAAGGTTTACGGACTTACGGTTCTTGCAGAAAACATACAGAATAACGATAACAACAAAACCCGTTTCTATGTTCTTTCCGGCGACGCTCCAAAGGAAAACGCAGCAGGCCGTATTGCATTTACTGCCAGAGGCGAAGCTGGAGATTTGCCCGAACTGTTAATCGCTCTTGACCAGCATGGACTTACTCCCGTATTCATTCACGACCGTCCAGAAAAAACAATTCTTGGTAGGTATATCTGGCTTATTGAGTGTGAGGGCGGGGATTACAGCAGCTTTACTGCAATAAAACACAGCGTTAAGCTTGAATTACAATATCGGGGAGCGTTTTCTGTAAAATAGCCCTCCGAAAAGTTTCCCTGCAAACTCTTTCAGCCGTATTAACCGGTTTCTTACGGCATAGCGGTAACAAAAGGCTGGACGTAAGGGATTTTGTTCTCGGTGTTTGAGCCCTCATGCCACATGGCAAAGAATCTGCCCAGAGGATATGTATAATAAATAGCAAAATGTAACTTATTTATTTTTCATCAAGTTATCCTTGTCCATTATCTCAACAATATCGGCATACTGCATCGCCCATTGTACAATATACGAAGGCGAAGTGAATACGTCCACATAAGTAAATCCTTTCTCCGTATGTGTAGCTCTCGGCGTCGTATAATGCTTGCCGAACCAGTTGTGGATAATGGTAATCTTTTCTTTTGGAAGCTTTATTCGGATATATCGTGGTTTTTCATAGCCCATATATAAATGCTCGCTCATATACTTTTCGGGATTCCATTCTTCCGGTCTTATTGTGGATACCCTTTTAAGCGGCATGCCTTCTTCATTTCTGAGAGCAGTTATATTGCTCATACGGTCTATGCTGAAATGCAGATAACTTCCCTCCGGCTCAGCTTTTCCAAGAAGGAAATACATATCGTGATACACGACGATATGATAGGGGCTTATCTGATATTTGCGTTTATTAGGTTAAGTGATTTATCCGGATTATAGCGATTGTAGTTAAAACCGATTTGTGTATTGCGGTTTATAGCCTCCTGCATAAGTCTTATGTTTTCACCGATTTCCACCCTATCATTACTGCTGTCCGTTAAATCGGGCATAGCATTTTTCTGCCAATTACTCCGCTTGCATCAAATTTCAGAGTATTTGTTCTTTTGTCAAACAGAGGATTGCTGTAATACTTACTGGAGGTTCACATTATCTTTTTTATCAGGACTATTTTTGTGTCAGAACTCAGGCTATCAGAAAATGCCACCAGATGATAAGCTGATCCATCTCTTTCATACTAAAGAGGTAAACAAACCGGAAATCTGTTAACGCAGCGCTTTTCTTTGAACTGTCTTTCGTCTTTTTTACCGCATTAGAAACACTGTTTTTTCTGCGTTTTTCATTTATCGCCTTTCTCTTTAAGCTCGATCCACCCTCTCTGATATAAGTCGTCAGTATCAAGCTGAGCCCACGGAAATTTTCGGTTTTCAACAGAAGAATCGCTTTTAAAGTACCCGTCAAACCTCACCCTATTTCAAATAACCCTATGAATAAGCCCGTTTTTCTTAGAGTGCATATATTGCTCTTTAAACCCCGC
>JBJERM010000179.1:0-4515 GCA_051882315.1 Ruminiclostridium sp. | reverse complement strand
TCGGCGCTTCTTAAGCTTTCTGCATAATAGTTTTTTTCAGTTCCATCCGATGAAATAAGCAAAGCGGCGCTTTTAAAAACAACAAAAATCTCCGAATTTATAACCGCATATCCGCCGATATATGTACTCTCCCTGACTTCGGTCAACATTCCGCTTTCATCGGTGTAGCTTATGCTTAAGGTTTTGGGAGTTACTGCGGTTTCCGCTCCCGTCTTTGTATCAAAGCGATAAATACATCCGCCGCCCGAAGAACGGTAATAAATATAATCCTTATCGGCAAGAAGCCTGTTGGGCAGTCGTTCAGCCGTAAAGCGGCTGATTTCTCCCGTTTTTATATCGATAAGACAGCAGTTATATTCCGTGCCTTCAAGAAATCCCAGCATACGGCTTCCCGCAAAGCCTAAGCCGCCGCTTTCGCAGCAGACGGTTTCTCCTGTTTCAAGGTCGTAGGAGAAGACTCTTGCTTTTCTTCCCGTTCCGCTTGTATAGTAAAGCTTTCCGTCCACAGCAGCCAGCTGCCAAGCGTCGGCTTTAAACAGCAGCTCAAGACTTCCGTCGCTGAGGTTATAGTAGTATATATCTCCCGACCCCAAGCCTGCGCCTACCGAAGAAAATTTCGGATTATCGCTGTTCATAATGCAGTAAAGCTTATCTCCCACAAGATTCATTCCCCAGAGGGTTTTATCAAGAACAAGCTCCATTTTATCTCCCGTCCGCTTATAAAGGCAGTTGTCATACCCCAGAGCAGTTATATAGACGCAGTTATTATCTGTGTCGGGGCAGATAAGACCGTCCCTGTTCCCGTTGGTGATATTGCAGATAAGATTTCCGAACTCAGGCGTTTCTTCCGATTTTATATCTGTCGGTGCAGGAATAAAATCCTCGTCCCTTACAACAATTTCATTAATCCACGCTGTCAAATCTGCTGCTTCAGCACTTGTCTGCAATTCGGTTTCGGATATAGCCGCAGTTGTATTGTAAGCAGGTAAAGCTTTTGGTTTTTCTTGGTATTGCGAAGAACAGCCCGAAATAAATGATATAGAAATAAACAGGCACAGCAATCTTTTTTTCATAGCGAAACGAACCTTTCTGTATTAAACTAAGATATAATTCATCTTCTATACTAAATATCGTAAACAGTTGTACAGAATTATCATTTTTTAATATCAGATATTTGAGTTTATTGCCTTTAGATATAATTATTAATTGAGTTTTGGGTACGCATTTAAGCAAGCAGAGAATTAAGTACGATAAAAGTGGTAAGATTGCCAATTTGGCAGAATCATTGTTTTGCAAAGATTCTGCCAAATATGAAACAAATTTAATGCTGAATGCTGTGAGTTGTGTTGGTTATAACTGTGGTGCATGATAATTGAGCATTACACAAACCGCAATATGAGGCTATTGTCGTATATGTTTGAGATACATGACATACTGCAGTTGCACCGCTTATGGTTACATTATGTGTATATCCAGATTGACGAACATCTAATGTACGATTGTAAGTATTACCGTGAGTGCAATCACTTTCAGCTCCAATCGACAATGCCAAACCGCTTGCTGACATAACAACAGCCATAGCAACCGCTGTTACTTTCTTTGCCAACTTTTTCATTTGTTTTCCTCCTAGTTGTTATACATTTTCAGATTACTTCTTGATGTTCTTCAACACCTTTGGTTCTTTAGGCTGATGGTAGCCACAAACAGATGCGCTTCCATGCGCTACTTCAGCCGCTTTAATTGCTAACTTCGCCAGCATACTAATTATCTTATTATTCATTGAATTCACCCCTTCCTGTTTATGATTGTATCCGCAATCATAGAAATGGAAACAGATATCATTCCTAATGATACAGCTACCGCAAATTTATATGCAGCAATCGACAAAAAAATTGAAACAATACTGATAATAGTCGTGCATATTAAGCACCTCTTCCTAAGAATTAATCGCTGTATATCGTCAATCGGTTTATTTTTATTTTCACAAGGTGCAACTGCAGATAAAACGATAAATATGAAAATTATTGAAAAAACTTGAATAATCCTAATCACTGTTATCGAAAAACAACAAACTATTTTCTCGAATAACAACACAACAATCGTATTTAAAAGAAGAATTAAATTACATTTTAGATATGTATCTGCGTGAAAACCTCCGCTGAACATTCGGATAGAAGCAAGTGTAACAAAAAACAATATGCTTTCAAAAACCATCCCTGAAAATATGCCACAGGCAATTACTATTGCTATATTTAGAATAGTTGATAATGTTATTTCTATTCCATAGCAAATAATTTCATAATTGCTGTTTTCTCCATTTGCAACAAAAAAATCCGCTATCATACTGCTTAGTCGGGTAATCATAAATAACACCTCGTAAGCAAATGATAGCAGATGCCTTTTATTATATCAATATATCCTTCGCAACTGGCACTTTTTAAGCGCAACTGGTAGTTTATGCAGAGTATTTAAGCCATAATTCACATACGAACTCTCTGTTTTGCTCCGAAAACTCTGCAATTCCGTCATATTTATCGGCAATTCTTCTGATAGCCGCTATTCCGTAGCCGTGCTCCTCCTTATCCTCTTTTGTAGATGAAAGCTCCTTGTTGTTTTTCAAAACCGACGTGTCAATTCTGTTGCTTGTTTTAATCACAAGGTAGCTGCGTTTATTGGTTATTGAAAAATTTATGTGCGCTTTTTCTGTTCCAAGCGACGCTTCAAACGCATTATTCAGCATATTTGCTGCGGCAGAACATATATCATACTCGTCTATTCCCTCAAATACAAAGTTCGTTATTACGGTTTCGAAGGCTATGCCTGATTTTCTGCACTTTTCAGCGGTATGGTTAAGAAATGCACTGAGCGGAACACTGTTTGTGATGATATTTTCGCAGGAAAAGCACAGCTCCACCGAATCGGATATTTTATCAAGATACGCCAAAGCGTCGCTGTATTTATTTTCGTGCAGCAGCTCTCGGACGCAGGTATATTGATTTCTTATGTCGTGCTTCTGCTTTCTTATTTCATTATTGGTTTTTTCTATAAGCTCTGCGGATTTTATCTGCTCCGACATTCTGATTTCATTCAGCCTCATTCTGTATATTCTTTCGGATTGCCCGGAAATACGCATATAGAACAGGAAAATTATTATATTGATAAGTATTATTAAAGCGACAGTAAGTACAAACATTTCATTCTTTATATTTTCATCATTTGTTATGCGAAGCTGAAAAATAAAGACGCAGGTAAAGCAGGAAGCGGCGAATACTGCCGCAAGGCAAAGCCAGTCAATAATACGCAGCTTGTTGAACTTTTTCTTCAGAATTGCCAGCAATATTACCGTCAGCAGTAAGTGGAGTGTTTTGGCAAAAACAAGAGAAAAAATCCGTATAAAACCATCTTCAAACAGCGTTTGTGAAACTGTATAATCAGACAGCATTGGGACAACTGCGGCGGTTATGATGTTTGCCAGCATGAGGATAACAAAGGACAGTGCTGAATACGCCAGCTTAAAAAGCCATTTCCCCTGCCTGAAAAACAATGCATACAGAAATATCTCGAATATATAAATCATCATCTGATAGGTTTCAAAAATTGTGACGCTGTTTATAATATACGTTACTGTTGCAAAAGCAGCGATACATCCAACAGTGGCAAGCCGTGTAACACGCTTGGAATATAACGCAGGGAAAATGCTGTTGATAAACAGCAGCACTATCACCGCGTCAGCTATATTAGCTGCAATTTCAAAAAATATATTCATTCAAAGCTCCTTGAATAATCCAGTAGCGCTTTCTTTGTGTCATTTCTTCTGTGACGGCTTAACGGCAATATATCGGGGTAGTTCAGCAATGAAACCGTTGCCTTGTCAACCGAATAAATATACCTGCAATTCACCAGAAACGATTTGTGTATCTTCACAAAGCCTTTGTCGGCAAGCTGTTTTTCTGTTTCTGCAAGAGTTGATTTGATTGTTACATTTCGGTCAGACGAATGGAGCGTTAACGTGTGGTTCAGCACATCAAAATATATTATATCATTCAGATTGAAAAAAATCTCGCCGCTATCTGTTCTGAATTGTAGTAATCGGGAAGACGAATTGTATTTATGAAGAATGTCCTTAATTACACCATTAATCTCCGCATCAATACAACGTTTTCTTAAAAATCTGAATGGCTGAAATTCAAATGAGGAATAAACGAACTCATCATAATTAGTAACAAACACGAGGATTTTTTTGCTGTCAAGCTGTCTTATCTGTCTTGCTGTTTCTCCGCCGGACATCTGCGGCATATCAACGTCAAGAAATACCACATCCATATTCGAAATATTATCAATCAATTCCTTTCCCGAAAGATAAAAATAAATATCTGCTTCAACATCGGATAATACTGATTTAATCTTTTGGCAGAAGGAATCCAGAAAGTATTTATCGTCATCACAAATTGCTATATTCAAAAATATATCTCCTTTTCTTTATATACCATATCAGAATTATAGCATAGTCTCATT
>JBJERM010000178.1:0-15977 GCA_051882315.1 Ruminiclostridium sp. | reverse complement strand
ATTTCGCATAATTATTTTACTCTTTAAAAACAATAAAAAACCTGAATTTGCGAGGCAATTATGTCAAGAATAACCAATATGGAATTTTTTTCAAAAACAGCACTTGAATTAGCGCCGCTTCTCCTCGGAAAGCTGCTCTGCACCAATATCGGCGGCGAAATAAAAAAGCTGCGCATAACCGAAACCGAATGTTATATGGGTACCGGCGACCTTGCCTGTCACGCCAGCAAGGGGAAAACGGAACGTACCGCCGTTATGTTCGGCAGAGGCGGGGTCGCCTACGTTTACCTTGTGTACGGTATGCACAATATGTTTAACGTAGTATGCGGCGAGGAGGGCAGCCCCGAAGCGGTGCTGATACGCTGCTGCGAGGGGTACGAAGGACCTGCTAAGCTTACAAAATATCTTGGAATTACAAGAGAGCAGAACAAAGCCGACCTTATTCTTTCGGAGCAGGTGTGGCTTGAAGACGACGGGGAGAAATGCTCCTACGAAACAAAGCCGAGAGTAGGGGTTGACTATGCGGGAGAGTACTGGAGCAGTATTCCCTGGCGATTCGTGCGGGTGAAGCCCTGATTTACAGCCCACAAAGCCCTATTTTTACAAAAAAGCTTGCAAAATTACACATAATATAGTATAATTAATGTTAAGTTTACTTTTAAAACCTCAGAAAGGAGACAGCTATGCTTCGTACTCTTATGCGTTCCGGCGGCGATGTTGCAACAATCGCCATTACTATATTTTCCTACGCAATAATTCTGCTTATAGTTTTTCCTATACATGAGTGCTCCCATGCCTTAATGGCGAAGGCTCTCGGCGATGATACTGCCGACCATCAGGGAAGGATTACCCTTAACCCCTTAGCCCACCTTGACCTTATAGGAACTATCGGTATTCTTCTATTTGGCGTTGGCTGGGCAAAGCCTGTTCCCGTACAGCCCAACAGAGCAAGAAAAACCTCTGCAAGAACCGCTATGGCGCTTACTGCGGCGGCAGGACCTCTGGCTAACATCGTTCTTTCCCTTATCGCTATGATAATCGGGAAGCTTATAATAGTTTTCGGCGGCGGCACAACCGTTTCCGGCTACCTTGTTATGGCTATGCTTATGATTGTGGACATAAGCCTTTATAACGGGGTTTTCAACCTGCTTCCCATACCGCCCTTTGACGGCTCCCGAATTTTCCTCGCCTTTCTCCCGCCGAAATACTACTTCGGTATTATGAAATACGAGCGGGTTATAATGGTAGTTATTCTGATGCTTCTCTATACCGGTATTCT
Organism: Ruminiclostridium sp.; assembly: GCA_051882315.1. Classification (GTDB taxonomy): domain Bacteria; phylum Bacillota; class Clostridia; order Oscillospirales; family Ruminococcaceae; genus Ruminiclostridium_E. Next base: position 14,698 of record JBJERM010000178.1, on the reverse strand, counting down.
TTCTCTCCCCTTTGACTTCCTGTCAAACCTTATATACAGAGGACTTGACTTTATAACGGGATTTATCTGCTGATATGGAAGAGCTTAGCTTTAAACTTGAAATCTTCGAAGGTCCCCTTGACCTTATGCTGAGCCTTATTGCAAAGCATAAGCTCAACATCAGGGACATTGAAATATCCATACTTTTGGAGCAGTTCCTGCTCTATCTCGATAAGATGCAGGAAGCGGATATCGAGGTTGCAGGCGAGTTCGTGGAAATGGCGGCAAGGCTTATCTATATAAAGACCGCCGAGCTTCTCCCGAAGCATGAGGTTGAGGAACTGAAAAAGGAGCTTACCGGACGGCTTATTGAATACGCCGTGTGCAAGGCTGCTGCGGAGCGGCTCAGGCGGCACTACGTTGGGGACAGCGTTTTCGTAAGGGAGCCGCTTGAACTGCCCGTAGACAATACCTACCGCAATACTCACGATAAATTCGAGCTGCTTGAAAGCTACTCCGCAGTAAGCACAAGAAGCGAGAAGCTTAAAAACGACGCAAAGCAGGTACTTAAGCCCATAGTAGCCCAAACCTACGTCAGCGTATTCACAAAGGTTATGTTTGTTCTGCGCAGACTTAAAAACGGCGAACAGATTGAAGTTAATTCCCTCTACCGTGGGCAGAAGCGCTCGGAGCAGGTTGCGGTTTTCCTTGCCCTTTTAGAGCTTTCAAAGCACGGCAGGGTTATGTTTTCCGAGGACGGGGACTATATTACAATACAAAAAAGGACGGAACGGGTAAATGAAGCTGACTGAAGGAATAGCGGCGATTGAGGCGATAATGTTCGCCTACGGAGAGCCGATTACAATTGAAAAGCTTTCCGAGGCAAGCGGAATTGACCGTGAAACCGCCGTAAAGCTTATAGACCAGCTTGAGCGCCGCTATAACGTGCAGGAGAGCGGGCTTCGTATTCTTCGTATAAACAACGGCTTTCAGATTGCCGCAAGGCAGGAGTTCGCTGAAAACATAAAAGCAGCCCTTGAAACAAGAAAGCAGCAGCCCTTGTCACAGGCGGCTATGGAAACCCTTTCAATCGTCGCCTACAATCAGCCTGTTACAAAGGCCTTTGTTGAGCAGGTGCGAGGAATTGACAGCAGTAGCGTTGTAAATACCCTTGTGGAGCGAAATCTGCTTGAAGAAGCGGGAAGGCTTGACCTGCCGGGAAGACCGGTAGCCTACAGGACGACGGACAACTTCCTGCGCTGCTTCGGGCTGAGCCGTATTGAGGAGCTGCCGCCCCTGCCAAATCAGGAGGGACAGCTTGACTTTGACGAACTGGCGGAAATGGAGCTTGAAAAAGAGAAAGGAACGGTATGACAGGCTGGATAATATTCGGCTCGGTTGTTCTGCTTTTGGTTCTTCTCTTTACCCGACCGGTTAAGGTTACTGCGATATACGACGCAAATCCCGAGGTTACGGTTAAATTTCTTTGCTTTACGATTTTTCGCATACCTGCCCCGCCGAAAAAACGGAAAAAGCCGAAGAAAAAGAAACAGGAAAAGCAGGCTGTAACAGCGCAGAACGAAGAACCCGAAGCCGCCGGACAGGAGGCAGAGGGCGAGGGGGAACAGACTGTAAAAGCGGCGGAAAAAAGCGAAAAGGCGGGGGAAGCAGGAACTGCACAAAAAGCAAAAAAGGCAAAGCTTTCTATGCCCGAGTTCGACCTTGAAATGATAATCGACTACGTTAAAAGCGCTTCGCCGCCGGTAAAGCGGCTGTTCAAGAAGATTAAATTCCGCAATCTCTATATCGACTGGGTTGTGGGCAGCGACGACGCAGCAAAAACCGCTATCAAGTACGGCGCAGGCTGCGCGGCAATTTATCCGCTTATGGAGTGGCTTACAACATATTTTGACGTTATCCCGAGGGAAGTCAATATCGAGGCGGATTTTTCCGCAGAAAAGGACGATATTTTTGCTTACTGCACCGTAAGTCTGCGGATTTCAACAGCCCTTGGCTGCGGCTTCTGGCTGCTTTTCAGAATGGCAAAAACATTTTTAAAATATAACAGCAAAAACAGCAAAAACAACATCAGAAAGCCCGCAAGGGCGAAAGGAAGGTAAATATGGCACAGCATTTAGAAGGACTTATGAGCACCTCAATGGAGAAAATCCGCGAACTGGTTGACGTAAACACAATCATCGGCGACCCCGTAACCTCCCCCGACGGAACCGTTATTATCCCTGTTTCAAAGGTTTCCTTCGGCTTTGTTTCCGGCGGCTCGGATATTCCCGCTAAGGTTGAAAAAGAGGTTTTTGCAGGCGGCGCAGGCGCAGGAATTACCATTAAGCCCCAGGCTTTTATCGTTATAGAGCGTGAGGGCAACGTGAAAATGCTGGAGCTTGGCGCTAAGTCAAGCCCCATTGACGGAATTGTTGAAAACGCTCCCGAATTTCTCAATAAGGTAAAGGAGATTTTCGGAAAGAAAAAGAACGAAGAAGCAGAGGACGAGGAAAAGTCCGAGTAATCCGCTCTGAAAGCCACACATACCGACGAGAAACCGACAAGCTGTAAATATTTTTACTCATACCCGCATAAACTATATGCGAGGTGAAATCTATGAGAATTTTTGCGGCTTTTGCGGCAGGTCTGCTTATGGCGGCTATGCTTTGCTTTTGCGGCTTTGCTGCTCCCGCCGAGCCCACGGTTACGGCAATAAGCGCAATTGTTATAAACGCAGATACCTGCGAGGTGCTTTTTGAGAAGAACAGCACCGAGCAGCGGGCTATGGCAAGCACAACCAAGATAATGACTGCTCTGCTTACCCTTGAAGCGGGAGACCTTGACAAGCCCTTTACCGCCGACAGCATGGCGATAAGGGTTGAGGGCACTTCCATGGGGCTTAAGGAGGGGGATATTGTTACACGGCGGGCGCTGGTGTACGGTATGCTGCTGCCCTCGGGAAACGACGCAGCAAATGCGGCGGCGGTTAATATTTCGGGCAGTATCCAGAAATTCGCCGAGCTTATGAATAAACGGGCGGCGGAAATCGGTATGAACAATACACATTTTGTAACTCCCTCGGGGCTTGACGCCGAGGGGCATTATACCACCGCCTACGATATGGCTTTACTTACGGCGCAGGCGCTTAAAAACGAGACTTTCAGGGAGATTTGCTCCCTGTCCTCGGCAAAGGTCGAGTTCGGAAACCCACCTTATGCCCGCACATTAAAGAACTCCAACAAGCTGCTGCAAAGCTACGAGGGCTGTATCGGGGTAAAGACGGGCTTTACGGATAATGCACGGCGCTGCCTTGTTTCGGCGGCGGAGAGAAACGGGGCGAAAATAATCGCAGTAACCCTTAACGCCCCCGACGACTGGAACGACCACCGGAAGCTGCTTGACTACGGCTTTTCCAAAGTAAAGGCATACGACATTGAAACCGACAGCTTTTCGGTAAACGTAATCGGCGGCGAAACAGACTGCATAACCGCACTCGGGGCGGAAATCCCGCGAATCGGGCTTACCGAGGAAAGCGCAAAGCAGATAAGCGTTAAATACTTCCTGCCCGAATTTGTTTATGCAGGAATCGAAAAGGGCGAGCAGCTGGGCAGAGCGGAAATTTACTGCGGCGACAGGCTTATAGCGAAAATTCCCATTATTGCGGCAGAGGACTGCCCCCAAAAAACAGAAAAGCAAGGCTTCTGGGACAGAATTGTCCTCTTTTTTGCAGGACTTACAGGATAGATAAAGGAAATTGATATGGAAAAGGTAAGAATACAGAAAATTATCGCCGACAGCGGCTACTGCTCCCGCAGACGGGCGGAGCAGCTTATCGAGGAGGGTCAGGTGAAGCTTAACGGACGTCCCGTAAAGCTGGGCGACAAGGCGGACCCGAAAAACGACCTCATAACCGTTGGCGGAGAGAAGATAAAGGCGGAGGGTATCACCCTGCGCTACATAAAGCTTTACAAGCCCCGTGGCTACGTCACCACCATGTCCGACGAGCAGGGCAGAAAAACCGTTACCGAGCTGCTTAGCGGCGTAGAGGAGCGGGTTTACCCCGTGGGCAGGCTTGACCGCAACTCAGAGGGGCTGCTTCTTCTCACAAACGACGGAGCCTTCGCCAACGACATAATGCACCCAAGAAAACACGTTTCCAAAACCTATCGGGTAACAGTCTGCGAAAAGGTTGACGAGGAAATGATTAACCGACTTATGACGGGAATTGAGATTGAGCCGGGGGTTTTTACCGCTTCATGCGTGGTTACGGTGCTTGTGGAAGAGCCGGAAAGAACGGTGCTTGAATTTGTTATAAGAGAGGGCAAGAACAGACAGATTCGCCGCATGTGCGAGGCTGTCGGTCTTACCGTCAAGCGACTTCGCCGCACAAGCGTGGGCGGGGTTAAGCTGGGCATGCTTAAGCCGGGAGAATACGCCGACCTTACTAAAACGGAAATGCAGACCCTAAGAAACGCAATCGGTCTTTCCGCCAAGGCAGAAAACAGCGGCAGAAAGGGCGGAAGACGATGATTACTATACTGAGAAATCCCGAGGTTACGGACAAGCTGCTTTACGAGCTTAAGGAGGACGATGTTCTCCGTGGCTCGATAACTGCGGTTATTAACGGCGGCGAGATTACGATAACCGACTTACAGAGCGAGGTTGAGCTTTACTACGACGGACTTTGCCGGGCAGTTCTTGCTTATGCCTGCGTTCGTGGGATTGACAGGGCGGTTTTTGCGGTTACGGAGGAGCGGAAGCTGAAAAGGCTTAAGGGCTTCGGATTCGTCACCGAGGAAAGTAATGTGCTTGAAAGCATACAGCAGTTCTTTAACGAGGACAGCTGCGGCGAATGAATAACAAATAAAGCCCCGCTTCGGCTGGGGCTTTGCTATTGCTATATACAAATCAAAACCCCCGCCGAAGCGGGGGTTTTCTTGTTAATTATTCAGCATTTTCAAGCTGTTCTTAAGCTGCTTTGACTAAAATTAGCCGAGTAACTGGAGAACGCCCTGGGGCTGCTGGTTAGCCTGTGCGAGCATGGACTGAGAAGCCTGCTGGAGAATGTTGGACTTCGTGTACTTGATCATTTCAGAAGCCATATCAGTATCACGAATCTGAGATTCAGCAGATGTGAGGTTCTCGCCTGCTGTGCTTAAGCTGTTAACTGTGTGTTCGAGTCTGTTCTGAACAGCACCGAGCTTAGCTCTCTGTGTGGAAACAGTCTTGATAGCGTCGTCAATCTTGTTGATTGCTGTGTTAGCGTCGTCCTGCTTAGCAACGGAGATGTCGCCTACGCCGAGAGCGCTTGCGCCCATATCGTCGATATTAACGGTAAGTCTCTGGTCCTCAACGCCGTTAGCACCAATCTGGAAGGTTAAGCCTTCGCCGGTAGCGCCGATAAAGTTCTTACCTACACCTGCACCTTCTACGTCAAGAGCAGTGCTGCTTATAGAGCCTGAAACGTTAAACTTGATAACGCCGTCCTTGTTTCCATCAGGAGACAGTTCGTCTGTAAGAGATACATCGTAGTCGTAACCAGCCTTTGTAAAGAGCTTTTCGATATCTTCTTCGGTGTACTCAACGCCTGTTGCAAGGTGGAGTGTTACCTCAGCACCGGATGTACCGATAACAGTAGCTTTATCAGTTGTAACTTCTTCCTTGCCTGCAGCAACGTCTGTCGCAATTGCTATCTTAGCAAATAAGCTTTCGTCAAACTGGCTGTCGCCGTAGGAATTAGCTGTAAACTTAATAGTATCGGAAGAACCAATACCACCGTTTGTAGCGTCTGCTACGAGAGTCTTAGCATCAACTGTTATATTTCCACGAGCACCAGAAACTGTAGCTGTTGTTTCTTCACCGTTAGCAGCCGTTGTAAGACCGTTTTCTGTGCTGTACTTGATGTTAGCTGCAGAAGCAGTCATACCTGCGTCCTTCGGCATTGTTGCATTATCGATTAAATCCTGAATTTCCTTATCGGTATAGTTCTTGCCTGCAACGAGGTTAAGTGTAACCTTCTTACCGGAAGCGTCCCATACAGCGTTTTCGCCGCCCTTGCCGGAAGCACCTGTTGTGAAAGCAACCTGAGCGCCCTGAACATCACTTGTTACAGTAATGTTAGCATTAAGGTTAGCATTCTTTTCCTTCATTCCGTATACAGCGCCATATTCAGTAGCGTTTTCGCCGCCGCCGAGGTTACCGTCGAGTAACTTCATCTCGTTGAACTCTGTGGATTCAGCGATTCTGTCTACTTCTGCCTTAAGAGCGTCAACTTCGAACTGGATCTGCTCTCTGTCTTCGTCTGTGTAAGTACCGTTTGCAGACTGAACGGAAAGTTCTCTCATTCTCTGGAGAATGTCTTCAGTTTCCTGAAGTCCGCCTTCAGCTGTCTGGATAAGGCTGATAGCGTCGTTTGCGTTGTTGGTAGCCTGAGAAAGGCCGCGGATCTGAGAACGCATTTTTTCGGAAATTGCAAGGCCTGCTGCGTTATCTGCTGCACGGTTAATCTGGTAACCTGTTGATAACTTTTCGGTGGACTTGCTAAGACCGGATACGTTTCTTGTCATTGCGTTGTTAGCGTTAAGAGCGCTAATGTTGTGCTGTACTACCATTCCCATAGTGTTCCTCCTTGATTCTTAAGTTACCGAAATCCGTTCGGTAACTCCTGTGGTTTTGGATAACCGCCTCTTGCGGAAATCCGCTTGCTTAATTTGTGCTTTGCTTTGTTTCGGTTTAATTTGTTTTCGAAAACGTTTGTTTTAACCTTTACATCTGTTATATCGGCGGGGGGCGGAAAAACTTTAGCCTTTTTTTAAAATTTTTTTGGAATTTTTTTACTTTGTTACTATTGCAGTATACAGCACCGCCCGTCTTGTGCAAAAGCTACAAAACGGGCAGCGATTTTACCGGATAAGCTTACTGATTTCTGGGATTTCCGGGTCGGAGGGGTTGATTTTCTTGTATTCGTTAAGTGTGTGCAGGGCTGCCTGCATATTTCCCGCAGAAATATAACCCCGTATATTATTCTTAATAGTATCCGCAAGCTTCTCAAACTCGGTCTTAGGTCTTACCCGCTCGTATTCTGCGGCAGCCCCCTTCTGATACTCCCCGATAACCGCCGCAGTTTCGGGACAGAGGGTAACAAGCCGCTTCATTTCCGTAAAGCAGCCGTGAAAATCCCGGCTTTTCCTTTTCTCTGCTATTGTTTTTGCTATAAATGCAGGAAGTATATCGGCGGGCAGCAGCTCCTCGCTGAAATTACCCGACTTTTCGCAGAAGCTTCTGCCAATATCGGCGTAAAGGGCGAAAAGCCCGTCTATTCCGATGTCTGCGCCCTTTTCCTTTATTACTATCGCCGCCTTCATAGCATAAAGCATAAACGCCGCAGCCTCCGGCAGCTCGAAAAGCTCCCCGATATATTCCGCCTTATATGCCGAAAGTGCGGAATGGAAGTCGCTTACCGTATTATAGCAAATGCTTATGCAGCTCTTTATATCGGTATTTTCAAGCCGCATAAGGGGAACAAGGTCAAGCCCGCAGGCAGCTGCAATATAAAGCATTTCCGGGAAGTTTTCAAGTCCGTATTCCTCCGAAAAGGCTTTAAGGCTGTCAAGGGAAGCACGGCGGTTTTCAAAAAACTCCTTATAAATAGGAAGCGCCGCCGTCAAGGACCTGCTGTATGCGGCGATACCGCCGAGAGCGGCAAGAATTTCTCCGGTTTTCTCTTTATTTTCTTTTCTGAAAAGCCTGCTGATAAGCTGCCCCTGAAAGCAGCCCTTTCCGTAATCGTCAAATTTCCTGTAATAATTATATATATCCGAATAGCCGAAATGCTCCGCTACCCGAATGGTAAGAAAAACAAGCTCCCCTATCTGCTTCTTTTCTGTGCAGTACTCCTCAACAGGCAGAGTTTTTATGTATTCCGCCGCTGTTTCATATTTATTCCCGCTTATGCAGGACTGCACAAAATCAATAATAAACACAAGGAAATTACCGTCTGAAATGACCTGAAGAGCGGTAAGGAAAACGTCGGGCGTATTGAGCTTTCCGTTCTTGTAATCCTTATAAAGGGCAAAAAAGCGGGTGTACGCCTGTATTGCCTCCTCGTATCTTCCAAGACGGAACAGGGAAAGAGCAGCTAAAGCGGTTATTTCCACGTCTGAACCTAAAACGCCCTTCTTTATTTTTTTGTCCATGTTGAAATAGTCCCTGCAAGCGCCGAGAACCGACTCGTATTCCTTGTCCGTGTAAAGGCAGTGAGCTTTCTTCCTGTACAGCGCCGCAAGAGTAATATCCTTCGTCCTCTTGCATAACTCAATTCCGTCCTCAAGATACTTCATCGCCTTTTCCCGCTCCATGCCATAAAGGCACTCAAAAAGCTGAAGATATATGGTAGCGTCGCTGTCCTTTTCGGTTTCGTAACGCTTTAAAAGCAGCTCGTAATTGCGGTTGAGCTTTGTAAGCTCCGGATTGTCCTCGTTGAAAACATAACCGTAATGGTGAACGTAGTCGTTGAAAACCCTTAGCGGCTCGCCGTAGGTATTGAGAAACTCGTGAACCGGCTTGATAAACCTTGTCCGGGGCAGGATTTTCGTAAGCCTTGGCGCTCTGAAATCGCTGTAATAGCCGTCACCGCCCTGTATATCCGAATAATTGCGCTGAATGTAGGAAGCGGAGTTGTACTTTTTGTACTCTCCTGAATTGAAAAAGCTTATTATTTCATCGCAGGACTCGAAAATCTCGTCTGCGTCAAGGTACATAAACCACTCGCCCTTTGCCTTTTGGAGGGTAGAGTTTCTTGCTGCGGCAAAGTCCTTTATCCACTCAAAAAAGAACACATTGTCGGTAAATCTGCGGGCAATCTCAACCGTTCTGTCGGTTGAGCCCGTATCTGCAATAATAAGCTCGCTGTCCACCTGTTCAAGTATTGGCTTTATTGCCGTAAGACATTGTTCAAGGTACTTCTCCTCGTTTTTTACTATCATTCCTATTGTTAAAATCACTTGTCCGACTCCTTTCGTAAAAACGCTGTCAGCCCCGCTTATTTTACAAGTATGGCTATATGAGCAGGAGATTTTATACCGAAAGCCTCTAAATCCTTTATAATATTGCCCGCCCATATCCTCCTTGAAATAATTATAATCCACCCGATAATACTTCCTGCTCCGGGAAAATATATCATACCCGCCTTTTAACAGCCTTGACATCATACATTCTCTCGTCTGCTCTATTGACAATATCCGCAATACTGTCCGTTTCATCGGCTAAAGCTGCCGCAAATCCGCAGCTGCAGCTTACCTTGTAGGGAAGTCCGCTTTCTGCGTTGTATTCATCAAGTATTCTGCCGATATTATGTATATAATCCTTTATTGCCTCATCGGTACAGCCTGCCACAAGAACGCAGAATTCATCTCCGCCTGTGCGTATGCAGATTCCGTTGCCTGCCATAGAGCAGCGTATTGCTATGGAGGTCTGCTTTATTGCATTATCTCCCGCTTCGTGACCGTAGGTGTCGTTTATAGGCTTAAGCCTGTCAACATCGGCGCATATTACCCCGAATACGGTGTGCTTTGCCTTTGCCTGCATAAGCAGCTCGTGACCGTACTTTTCCATTCCGTGGCGGTTTAAGAGTCCTGTAAGCTGGTCTCTGACATACAGGTTTTCAAGCGCCTTATTCATATAAAAGCTGCCTGCATTGTGGGAAATATTCATAAGCCAGATTCCGAAAAGGCTTCCCTCGCCCTCGATTTTCGTGGGCTCAAATGCAACATATCCGAGAAATCTGTTCTTGAAATAAAGGGGCGAAAAGGCGAAGAAAACAGCCTTTTCTTCATTGAGAATATCTGCGGGCACCAGATTTCTTGTTTCAAACTCCGTAAGCTGTGGAACGTCGTGACCGTATTTTACCATTGACAGCATTCTGTCCGTCATTCCCGTAAAATCCTCGCCGCTGTTCATATTAAAGGCTCTGCGCTCATATTCGGGAGAGATGCAGATAAACATTCTTCTGAAGCGGAAAAAATCTGCGCCCTTACTCATTTCGGCGAAAAGCTCAACCGAGTTTTTCGCTCCTGCAAAGACGGCGTATGAATGGGTAGTGTAGCTGTTGAATTCCTTGAACCTGTTGATTTCCGCGTAGTGCTTTGTGTAAAAGTCCATCTGCTTTTTTCTGTCTTTAGGGCAGCCGCAGGACTCCTTGATAATCAGCTTTGAGTCAACGTAAGTTATCTCAGGAACTTTTTCGCCCTCCCAGATTTTCACCATTGCGTCTACTGCTTCAATTCCCGCTTTTTCATGGTCTCTCTGAACGGTCGTAAGCCTCGGGGTGCTGGCGTCGCAGTCCTTTATTCCGTCAAAGCCTGTTACTGCCACGTCTTCTGGAACGCTGTATCCCAGCTCGCTAAGCTTGTCTATGCAGAAAAACGCCATTGAGTCGCTGGCGCAGGCGATAGCGTCGGGCTTAGGCTCAAGGCTCATAAGCTTTTCGGTGCACTGCGCCGACTTCTTCCAGAACTCTCCGTATGTAACAAGGCTTTCATCAAAGGGTATATTATTTTCCTGAAGTACCCACTTGTATGCTTCAAGACGCTCTTCCGTCTGAACATTTCCGGGAAAGCCGCCGATAAAGCCTATTCTTTTTCGTCCGTGGTCTTCAATAAGATGCCTTACCGTAAGCTTCATTGCGTCCTTGTCGCTGAGCATTATGTTATGTGAGAGCAGCTGCTCGGTATCGTTAATATTCACAACGGGAACGCCGTATTCTTCCGCTCTGCCTGTAAGCAGACCTATGCTGTCTCTGGTAATGAAGCTGTCGCCCATAAGGAGAAGACCGTCAATGGCGCTGAAATTTATAAGCTTGTATATTTCAGTTTCGCCCTTTATAATGCTTTCGGAAAGGGTAACACCCGAATTAAGCTCCAGCTTCCTGGTCATAGGAGAAAAGGACAGAAGGTTTATGTCAAGCTGTTCGCAGCGCTCCAGGACGCCTTTAACCACCCTGCTTTCATATTCGTAGTCATATCCTGTAACACATATTGCGATTGTCCTGTGTTTCATAGGCGTACCTCCCCGATAAATGTATACTGTTCTAATTATATCATATTCCGCCATAATTTTCAATATATTATGTGCAATATGTAATATTTTATTGATAAAGATGCGTTTTTCGCTTCCCCCGCAACAGCCTGTTGCCAGATTATTTCCGGCAGTAATGCTATAATGAAAACAAAGGATATTTTACATAAACTGAGTACAAAGAGCGGACTTTCGCAGGGGGAGTTTACATATACAAGCCTTGAACAGCTGACGGATTTCCTTGTGGAGCGCTTTTCAAGTGACCAGCTTCCGCCCGAACAGGCAAGAGCTTATTTTGAAACAATGCTGCCGCAGCTGAATTACTGGAAGAACAAAAAATAGCAGGCGCAATTTCCGGAAATATTACTTATAAGTTGAAATTTTCCTTGCAGCGTGGTATAATGCAATAAAAAACAATCAAAAGAGGAATAAAATGTACCTGCTGCTTTTAGCCGTTATTTACCTTGCTTTTATAAGCCTGGGGCTGCCCGATTCTCTCCTTGGCTCGGCGTGGCCCACAATCCGCACCGCCTTTGACGTTCCCCTGTCCTACATGGGAATTGTATCAATGATAATTTCCGGCGGGACTATTGTTTCAAGCCTTATGGCGGAAAAGCTTATAAAACGCTTTGAAACGAAAATCATCACAACCGTAAGCGTTTTTCTTACTGCAATAGCCCTTTTCGGCTTCTCCACCGCCACCGCCTTCTGGCAGCTCTGCCTATGGGGAATACCCTACGGTTTAGGTGCAGGAGCAATAGACGCCTCCCTTAACAATTACGTCGCCCTCCATTACAGCTCCCGCCACATGAGCTGGCTGCACTGCTTCTGGGGGATAGGCACGATTGTAAGCCCCTACGTTATGAGCTATGCCCTTACCCATACGGTATGGAACGACGGCTACCGCACGGTTTCCTTTATACAGCTTGCAATTGCCGCCGTACTGGTTCTGACCCTGCCCCTATGGAGGGTGAACAAGTCGAAAGGGGCTGAAGCGGACGGAAAGAAAGTTCTGGGGCTTAAGGGAGCGCTGAAAATAAGGGGTGTTCCTACTCTGCTGGTGGGCTTTATGGCATATTGCGCTGCGGAGGCTACAACAATGCTATGGGCAAGCTCCTATCTTGAGGGAACAAAGGGCGCAGGCAAGGAGGAAGCCGCTGCTTTAGGCTCCCTGTTCTTTATAGGAATTACGGCGGGCAGATTTTTAGCGGGCTTTATTTCCGATAAGCTTGGCGATAACAGAATGATACGGCTGGGAACGGGAATCGCCCTTTTTGGCGCTCTGCTTATTGCAGTACCCTTTAAAATTACGGCTATCATCGGCTTTGTGATAATAGGGCTTGGCTGCGCTCCCGTATACCCTTGCATTATCCACTCAACGCCGAAAAACTTCGGGGCGGAAAACTCTCAGGGCATTATCGGAATACAAATGGCAAGCGCCTACGTTGGCTCAACCTTTATGCCGCCGGTTTTCGGGCTTATCGCTAATCATATCAGCCTTTATCTTATGCCGCTGTACCTTATTTTCTTCCTTGTACTGCTGCTGATAATGCTGTCGAAAACGGAAAAGCTATGCGGGGGAAACGCTCCCGGGCTAACGAAAGGAGACCGGTCTTGAAGCAGGGATTTTTAAAGAGAGCGGCAATAGTCTGCCTGCTGTCGGTAACAGCCTTATGCGGCTGCTCGGGCGGCACGGAAAAAACGGAGGTTGCAGAAGTAATGCCCGAAGAAAAGGAGATAACCTATACGGAGATTTCCATGAGCGAGGCTATGGAAATGATGAGCAGGTCGGAGAATTATATTATCCTCGACGTAAGAACCGAGGAGGAATTTAAGCAGGGGCATATCCCCGATGCGGTCTGCATACCCAACGAGGTAATCGAACAGCGGGCGGAAACGGAGCTTCCCGATAAGGAGCAGCTTCTTCTCGTCTACTGCCGCAGCGGAAACCGCAGCAAGCAGGCGTCCCGCAAGCTTGTAGCCCTCGGGTACACGAATGTGTATGAGTTCGGGGGAATTAAAGATTGGGCAGGAAAAATAGTTTACGAGGAATAAGGGAATAGTGACAGCAGAAAGCCGCCGCCGATTTTTCAAAATCGGCGGCGGCTCGTGTGTTATAAGCTTATGTTGTTCTTCTCAATATACTTCTGCGCATAAGAACAGCTTGCTGTAAGCTTTCCGCCTCTGCTCTTTATTTCCTCAATTGCACGGCGCACAAGCTCTGCTGCGATTCCCTTGCCCTGCATACTTTTATCCACAAAGGTGTGGTTTATATCGAATACTCCCGCCGCTGTTTCGGGGAAGGTTACTTCGCCCACCTGCTCACCCTTTTCAAGGCAGATTATTCTGTCCTTTTCGGTTATAAACTCCATAAAAGCCTCCTGCTTTTCAGCCGATTAGCCTTCGGCAGCGTTTTTAATTGCAAAGCCGCTTCCGAACGCCTTTCCTACCTTTTCGCCGAGAGCCACATAATCACGATTTGCGGGGTCGTAGGTTATGGGGCGGAACTTTGTAAGGTCTATATTTCCGTCGGTAAGTATACGCTCGTCGGCGCTGACATTCACAATTTCTCCCACAAGTCGGCAGGTTTCCTCGTCGTAGCTTATAAGCTTACATTCCAGAGTCATAGGCAGCTGCTCAAAAAGGGGAGCGTCTACCTTTTCGCTTTTTACCGCTGTCCAGCCGCATTTCTTAATCTTATCAGGCTCGCTGTTGGCGGAAACAATGCCCACATAGTCGGCCGCAATAAGGTTTTCGGCGTCTGCAACGCTTACGGTAAATGCGCCTCTTGCAACGATATTTTTCGGGGTTTTGTGGGTTGCGCTTACGCAGATTGAAATCTCGTTTTCCTCGCTTATGCCGCCCCACGCCGCATTCATAGCGTCGGGCGTTCCGTCCTCATTGTAAGTGCCGATAATAAGCACAGGCATAGGATAAAGCATAGGCTTTGCACCAAAATCTTTTCTCATTTTATTATTCCTCCTGTAGGCAACCTCTGAAAACCACCGGCTAACGCCTTAGCACCTCATCTGCTTGCATATTTTCCGCCATCTTGCACAGAAATTCCTTGACATACATAAAGTATGCCTGCGGAATTTCTGCACAAGCTGACGAAAAATCTGACTGCGCATCTGAGGCACTATGGTTTTTAGAGGTAGCCTTATAAAATTATGCCTTTTTATTGGCATTCGTTCTGCTGAAATTATAGCACATCTGCCAAAAATAGTCAATAACAAAGCCGAATTTTTGTCATTTTGCTTGACAAATCCCGCCTGTTCCATTACAATAAGCATAATGCAGAAAAAGGGAGGAGAAGCGGATAATGGACAGTATTTATGCAGACTGGAACCCCTGGCACGGCTGCACAAAAATAAGCACGGGCTGTAAGTACTGCTACGTTTACCGGCAGGACGAAATGTACGGAAGTCTTACCGCAAGCAGCCTTTGCCGGAAAACCGGCAGCTTCGGCCTGCCCATAAAAAGGCGGAGGGACGGAAGCTACAAGATACCCCCGGGAAAGATTATCTTTACCTGCTTCACCTCGGATTTTCTCCTTAAGGACGCTGACGACTGGCGGCAGGATTGTTGGCGCATGATTCGGGAGAGAAACGACTGCTTCTTTTTCTTCTTTACAAAGCGGATTGAC